>CAYMSH010000238.1:0-9971 GCA_964392945.1 uncultured Planctomycetaceae bacterium
CGCCGTGATCGCTTGTGAATATCACCAGCGTGTTGTCGGTAAGTCCGTGCTTATCGAGGCGGTCGAGAATCTTGCCCACCCAATCGTCAATCTCCCGGACCATGCCGTAATAGTTCGAGGTCATCTGACGAACGTGGTCCTTGTTGCGATATCGCCGCATCTCCCGCTCACCCGCTCTCCCGGCGTACGGCGAGTTGTCCATCGGATCGTCGATGCTCTTTGGCGCCTCGATCTTGTCTGGGTCGTACATTCCGTAGTACGGTTTAGGCAGGATCATCGGCGGGTGGGGCGGGCCGAACGAGCAGGTCAGCGAAAACGGTTTGTCCTTCATGCGGTCCAGTGCGTCGAGCACCTCGGTTCCGACGAACGCGGTGCGGGTGGCACCGGCCGGCATGTGCAGGCAGCCGTACTGCCCGGCCTGGCTGGAGTAGTTCACGCCTCCCTTGCGTTTGTTCTTTCCGCGATTTCGCGTGCGGATCCGGTCCCAGTGGCTTTGCGGTTTGCCGAATCGCCAGTCGAGCGGATCGGGGCTGTAGCTAAAGCCCGAGCCCCTGTTGATCAGATCGCCCTCGGCGAGTTTTCGCGGTTCGATCTTCTTTGCGTTCAGCCAGTCCTTGTATGCTGCGGCTTGCGGTTTTATGCCTGCGGCTTTGGAGTGTTTTCCCGTCTGGCGGACCTTGTTCTTGTAAGTTGATGTGAACTGATAAGGCGTGTGCCACTTGCCGTAATACTCCGTATGGTATCCTGCTTCGGCCAGGATGTTGTCGAACGTGGGGACCTTGGCGACTTTCGGGCTGTCATAATCGTTATTGCCGGTAACGCCGACGGTGTCGATTGAGCAGCCGGTTAGTATTACCGCCCGGGCCGGAACGCAGATCGGGCAGTTGGAGTAGGCGTTTTCGAAATACGCGCCCTG
This sequence comes from uncultured Planctomycetaceae bacterium, assembly GCA_964392945.1. GTDB lineage: Bacteria > Planctomycetota > Phycisphaerae > SM23-33 > SM23-33 > BS750m-G57. Next base: position 917 of record CAYMSH010000238.1, read on the forward strand.
TTTGGCCAGCTTGTCGAGGTTGGGGGTTTGCAGCACCTTATTGCCGGCGCAGCTCATAGCGTCGAACCGCTGCTGATCGGTCATGATGAACAGCAGGTTGATCCTGCGTTTGGGTTTCTCCGCCGCCGTCAGCGGTCCGGCCGCCAGTGCCATTGAGGCTCCGAACATCAGGCGATTGAACTGTCTTCTCGATACCTTTTGCGTTGTCGGCATGACCGGGCTCCTGTTGAGTACAGCCATTGTACTGGAATCACCAGCGGCGTTCCAGGAGACCGGCTGAGGCGTTAGTGTTGCTCTGGACGGGCATATTGTGCAAAATAAGGGACTACTATGAACCGGCCTCCTGCGGAAGGAATGTAAATGAGCGATAATACCTGCACCCGACGTGATTTTCTCAAGGCCGCCGGTGTCGGAACCGCCGGGGCGGTTATCGGTCTGAGCCTGCTTAACCGACCCCGAATAGCCCGCGCCGAACCGATCTACAAGGGCAGCAACATTATAAAGGCCGACCCGATCGACCGCGGCGGACCAGTCGTGATCTCCGGCGGCAAGGTCATCCAGCCGCGGCGCGAGATAAAAGTCATGCGTGAAACCGACGTGCTTGTCGTGGGCGCCGGAACGGCCGGCGTAATCGCGGCGATCTCGGCCGCTCGCACCGGAGCGGACGTTACCCTCGTTGAGCGGTACGGTTGCTTCGGCGGACTCTGGACCGGCGGACTGGTGCTGATCGTATTGTCCACTCACGGACGGATTGACGGAAAACAGTTCAGATGCGTGCAGGGAATCGGCAACGAACTGCTCCAGCGGCACCTGAAGATTCCCGGCGGGATAATCAACCAGGCCCCGAACAGAATCAACCCGACTTCCGACCCGGAGGTCACCAAGTACCTGATGGCCGACATGGTCCGCAAAGCCGGCGTGAACGTTGTGCTGCACAGTTGGGTGACCAACGCGATTATGGACGGCGACACAGTTCGCGGCGTGATCTTCGAGAGCAAGTCCGGCTGTATGGCGATCAAGGCCAAAGTCGTGATCGACGCCAGCGGTGACGGAGACGTATTCGGGGCCGCCGGGGCCGACAGCGTTCGGCACGTTCACAAGATCGGACTGGTCCATCGCCTCGGCGGCGTCGACACCGTCGATCGCGAAAAGGCCAGGAAGGCCGGCGTCAAGCTCCCTCGCTTTGGGGCCGCAACCCCGATTCCCGGCGTAACATGGGTCAACATGCAGGGCCCCAGGGCCGACTGCCTCGACGTCGAAGCGCTGTCGAAAATCGAAATGGACGATCGCGACGCGATATGGAAACGAATCGCCGAGATTCGGAAGGTCCCGGGATGCGAGAAGGTTTTCGTGCTCGACACGGCCTCGCAGCTTGGAATCCGAACGTCGCGCACTCTTGTCGGGATGCACGAAGTGAACATCGACGAAGCCAAAGCCGGCAAGACCTTCACTGACGTTGTCGGCATTGGAGGCGGATACACGCTTACGAAATCAAAACCGTGCGCGATTCCGTATCGATCGCTGGTGCCGAAAAAGATCGACAACCTGCTGGCCGCCGGGCGTTGCATAGCCGCCGACAACCTGATGCTGAACTACACGCGGCTGATCGCTCCGTGTCTGGTTACCGGACACGCCGCCGGCGCGGCCGCAGCGGTCGCCGTGGCCGACAAGACATCGCCACGCAAAGTCAATGTCGCCAAGGTCCAGGCGCTGCTGAAGAAACAGGGGGCGTACCTCGGTTGAGGATGTGAAAAGCGTGAGAATAAAAGGAATACTCCAATCCCTGTTGAAGCTTGTTGTGCTGCACCTGATGGTGCTGGCGGTCTTCACGTTGCCCGTCGTGGTGGGGCAATACATCATAAGCGCCCTGAGCCCGCACATAGCGATTGTCGGGTCGGTTGCGGTTCGCGGCGTCGGGCTTGTCGCCCTGGCCTGTCTGCCTATGCTCGTTATTGTGACGCTGCGGCGGAGATGGTTCTGCCGATACCTCTGCCCGGTTGGTTTGATTGTTGATTCCTGCGCCAAGGTCCGGCCGGGCGCGAAATACGCCTACCGCAAGATCCCCCCGATAGGGCAGTGGTTAATGCTCGCGACGCTCGGCGGTGCGATTATCGGTTTGCCCCTGTTCCTGTGGCTCGATCCGCTGTCAATCTTCGGGGCCTCGCTTAACGCCTCCTATACGCTAGTGGACTTCCACTGGCATGCAGATTTCCCATGGCTGGTCGTGGTCTTCCATGGGGCTCCGGACGCCGTGGCGATTTGTTCGCTCAGTGCGATCGGCGCGATCGTCGTGATGAGCCTGGTCCTGCCGAGATTCTGGTGTCTGAAGCTCTGCCCGCTGGGCGGGATGCAGGAGTTCGTGTTTGCCGGTAAACTATTAGCCACGCGTAAGAGGGAGGATATCCCAAAGAGCCTCTCGCCGCTGGCGATCGCTCGTCGCTCGGTGATTTTCGCGGGACTGGGAGCGGCTGGGGGGTGGTTCGTTACGAAACTGGACCGCAAGCGAAACAAGCCGAAGTTGCGCCCGCCGGGATCGGTCGACGACACGAGATTCAAAGGACTCTGCGCTCGCTGCGGCAACTGCGTAAAGGCGTGTCCCGCCGGGATCATATCCCAGGACGTAGACCTGTCTGATCCGGCGGGATTGCTGGCCCCGTCGGTCAGTTTCAAAAAGGGTGTCGACAAGGAAGAGGATGTCGGCAAATACTGCCTGGAAGACTGTCACTCGTGCGGCCAGGCGTGCCCGACAGGGGCGATCGCCTCGCTTTCGCTGAAGGACAAACTCTGTCGTCCGATCGGTCTGGTGCAAGTCGACACCGAAGGTTGCCTGCTGACTGACGGGATCATGTGCAATGTCTGCACGTTCGAAATTTGTCCGCAGAACGCGGTTACGGTCAATGAACTCAACGCCTTTGAGACAGAGATCGTGATCGACGCCGACAAGTGCAACGGCTGCGGGGCGTGTGTTCTGGAATGCCCGGAAAAGGTGATGGAAGTCGTCCCCAAAGGGCGATACACCATCGCGCCGCTTGGCGACGATTCGGCCTGATTGCCGTCAGGCCGGGATTGTCAGGTAAGGTATTCGATCTGGGGCCGCTTGGAGCCCTCGGCTTTGTCGGCCTCGTTCGATTCGATCACCACGCGATGGCCGCCGGTTCTTTGCGCCACGAGCAGCGCTTGGCGAGCCGATTCCATCAGGTCCTTTACGCCGGACTTGCCATCGGCGTCGGCGACGCCGAAACTGACAGTGACCCAGATTTCTTCGTCATTGACCTTCAGGTGCATCTTGCTGATGCGGTTCTGGCATCGTTCGGCCAGGACTGCGGCGTTCCTGGCGATTTCATCGGGAACGATTATGACGAATTCCCCGGCTTCGCACCTTGCCGGCATATCGACCTGTCGGCACTGTGAGGCGATTGTTTCGCTGGTGACCTGCAGGGCCCTGTCGCCGGCGGCTCGGCCGTAGATGCTGTTTATCCGCTCGAATCGATCCATTTCGGCGACGATCAGTGACAGAGATCTGCCGTGGCGTTCGACTCTGGCCCACTCCTCGGCCAGCCGATCCTTCATCGCTCGGGCGTTTGCAAGTCCCGTCAGGGGATCGACGCTGGCCCGCTCGGTCAGCAGGTCCTGCATGTACTTTGTTCTCAGGCCGGCGTTGACCCTGGCCTGGAGTTCGAAGGCGTCGAAAGGTTTTGTTACGTAGTCGACAGCTCCGATGTTGAGCCCCTTGACCTTGTCTTCGGCGCTGTCCGAGGCGGTCAGGAAGACCACAGGGATCATGCAGAGCTCCGGTTCGGCTTTGAGCATGCGGCATACGTCGAACCCTGTCATGTCGGGCATGTCGACGTCCAGCAGGATCAGGTCCGGCTTTTCTCGCCGCACGGCCTCGATGCCTTTCTTTCCGCAGTCGGCGCAGACAACATCCAGGCCGTCTTTGGACAGTCGCACCTTCACCAGTGCGATTGCTTCGGGGCTGTCGTCAATTATCAATACCTTCATTATGCGATCTCCTCGACGAAATCCGCGGTCTTCCATCCGGCGTTAACCGCTCTGCACAATTCATTCAGTTCGCTCATAGCCAGACTCGCAGCTTCCCGATCCTGGTCCTTTGCGGCGTCTTCGAGCGTCCTGGCCGTGTCAGTTAGTGATTGGTATCCGTATCCGCCGCCGGCGCCCTTTAGTTGATGTGCGAGCCTGCGAAGCTCTTCATAGCAGTTGTTGTCCAGAGCTCTGGTCATGTCAGCGAGAAAACCGTCGAGATGTTCGACGAATTGCCCGATGATCTCAATCATGTCCGGATCGCTGGCGAATTCGGATCGAATGGCGCCCCTGACTGTCTTGGGCGCCGCCGTTGGCGTCGGATTAGTTCGAACCACCGGTTCAAATGTTCGCTCGTCGGAAGTGAAATGTACTTTGACCTTAGGCTTTTCAACGCTGGCGGCGATGCACCTGGAGTTCACGACGCCGGTCGCTTTTCTGACGCCCCAGAATGGTGAGAAGAGAAAGACAAGTATCGCCAGGCCCACCGCTCCGCAGGCCAGCGCCGAATGCTTGACGGTCTGCGCTGCGGAGGCGGATGCGAGTGTTATGTCGCGCATCATCACTATTCGTGCGATTCTCTGGCCGCGGGAGTTGTTCAGATCTCGCAAAGTCGCGCGGTAGTGTCGCCCGTCGGATGATATTCGGATGTTGTCGGCCTTCAGGGATCCGTCGTCGAGGTGCGTTATCGCTTCGTCAGGAACAGTCCCGACAGTTTCGTAAACGATTATCGACGTGGCGCTTTGATTCCAGTCGTTTCGACGGACTTGGGGTTTCGTCTCTTGGGACCATCTGTCGCGATCTATGAGCTCCTTGCTCACCGCGATGGCGAACTCCATTCCCTGGGTGTCTTTGAGTCGTCTGGTCAGATGCTTGATTTCTCGACCGAGTTTGAGATAACCGACGATCTTGTCACCGTCATAACAGGCGTGAACCACTGTGGCTGTCAGCACTCCCGTCGGTTCGAGTTCGATTCCCGTCGAGATCGACGGTTTGGTTTTGCTCCCCGAGACGCCTGGGGTTTTGAGCGATCCGGCGTCCTGTCCGGACTGTGGGGTGTGGAAATTGAAACGGACTATACAATTATTGTCGCCCAGATGCTCCAGCAGCGGGGCGGCTTTGGCTCGCAGTGTGTCGATGTTGCCCGAGGCCAGGGCTACGTTCATTGCAGGATCACTGCATATCAAATGCAGTGCGGCGTCCATGACTTCGGCGTCGGCCATCCATTCTCGCTGGAACGCGTTGGCCGCACGATCGAAAGCCTCGCGGGATTCGGCGGTTATCCGATTCTGGGCATCCAGCGATACGAACATGGCGCAAACGCCGACCATGGCCGAAACCATGACTGTCAGAGTCGCTGGAATCCCAAGGCGGGTTTTCCACCGCCCGGCCCGGCCGGACTCTATGTTGGACATTTCCAATCTAGTGGACATTCTCCCTGTCCTTCCTTATTGCAGGGCTCCGGTGTTAACCTTCCGGTCTGCGACTTCCGGCTGGAGCCGTTTTCGCACACTTCCCGCCTCTTTTTCCGATCCTAAGGTTGAATCGGACAGTTTGCCGGGCTCCTTTAGTTAGAGATGGCGGCAATTGGGATTATTGGGAGGTTCGCGGAGTTGGTGATCGAGAGGTGGTTATATGTATATATAGCGTTAGATTTCGGGCTCCGATTGCTGTTTGGTCCGAATAGACGCTTCGACGCTTGTCAGCCCCGGTTCGGATATGATCGTCAGTGATCCGTCAGCGGCTCGTGCTCGTTCGGTCATCGATCGCAGCCCGAGTCCCTGTCCGAGCGCCGAGGTGGTGTCGAACCCGACCCCGTCGTCGACTAGCGTCATGGTGACCATGTCGGCGAGCCCCGAGAGGCTTACGGTGATGTTCGCGGCGTCTCCGTGCCGCAGCGCGTTGCTGACGGCCTCCTGGGCGATCCGGAAGAGGGCGATTTCCTGCTCCGGGTCAAATCGTGCTTCGCTCAGTTCCTCGTCACACGTCAGATGGAACTCAACGGCCGGTTGGCACGACTTTCCCAGTTGTCCCAGCGACGGCGCTAATCCGGTCATCTCCAGCATCGGCGGATAGAGTCCGTAGCAGATGGTTCGGATCTCCTGGATGGTCCCGGTGCACTGTTGGGCGATGTTCTGCAGCGCCTGAATCTGAGATTTGTGCGCGTCGGTGTCCTGGCAGGACAATATCGTCTGTTGAATCCCCAGCGCCATTGCGACGAGTTTCTGGCCGGCCGAGTCGTGCAGGTTCGCCGCCAGACGCCGCCGTTCGGACTCGCCGGCGTTAAGGAGTCGGCGGTGCACCTTCCTGAGAGTCTCCTGGGCTTCAGTCAATTCTTCTGTACGCGTTTTCACCATCTCTTCGAGATGGCTGCGATACCGCGACAGCTCCTCCTCGATCTGTCTGCGTTCGGTGATGTCGCGCTGCAGGCTGCCGTACGCGATCGTTTCGCCTTCGTCATTGGTCAGAGGGAAGATCGTCATTTCGCACGGAAATACGCTTCCGTCCTTCCTCTTGTTCAAGTGTTCGCCTCTCCACGTTTCTCCCAGCATTATCGTCTCGTAGATTTCCCGCTGGATGTGCTCGGCCGTCGGCTCGGCGTTAAGCATGTCCGGAGATTGTCCCATGACTTCATCCCGTGAGTATCCGTAGATATGCTCAAATATCCGGTTGACGTAGGTAATCTCGAAGTTCAGGTTTGTCGCGAGAACGGAATCGGACACTTGTTCGGTGATCAGGCTCAGGAATTCCGCGGTTTTCTGAATGTGTTTGCTTTCCGTTACGTCTTTGGTGACGACGCAGTATTTGCGTTGACCGGCGATGGTCATGTGTCTGCGGCTGACCAGCAGGCTGCGTCGCTCGCCGTTTTTTCGGACGATGTCGACCTCATACGGCTCGCCCTTGCCGGCCTGCACTTCCTCCCAGCGTTTGAGAATGAACTCATGCATGTCAGGCGGGACGACTTTTATGAAGTTGTGTCCGATTATTTCGTCCGTCGGCCAGCCGAAGATGCGGAAGAACGCTTCGTTGCCGAATTCGAAACGCCCTTCGCTGTCGACAACGAAAATACCGTCGTGCGATGTCTGGATGATTGTGTCCAGGTAGTTCTTCAGATCGTGCCTGGCGTCAATCTCGGCTCGTTGCTGTCTGTTGTTCCGTTCGCTGCACATGAGGATGCTTTCAAATGATGCAGATGATTATATGCGTTCGGCGGAGTTCTACAATGGCCTTTCGTTCCTGACGGCGCTTGTCTTGTCGCGGTGGTCGCCGGATAATGCTCTGTTACAGGAGTTGACAATGCGACGATATCTGATTCTTGCAATGGGAATGATGCTCTTCTGCAGCGCCGCGGTTGGTGAAATACCGCAGCGGATCGTTGACGACTGGCTGGCCCAGGACGGTTCGGCCGCGCCGGTGGGCATGGTCCGGAAAGCACGCTACGCAAGAGTTTGCGACGCACGCCGTGCGACCAGGCTCGCGCCGATGTTGGCTGCCTGCGACAAGATCGTATTTACCAAGCACCACATCATTCCCAGTTCCAATATCTTCTACACCGAGGCGTTGTCCGACGCGCAGAGCCAACGCAACTTTGCTCCGGATTCGGCGCTGTGTCTGCTGACTATGAAAGGCTCCTACGGTACGGTTCGAACGCTGCTGGCCGACAAGGGCGGCGTCATCCGCGACCCGGACGTGTCTTACGACGGCAAGCGGATTCTATTCGCCTGGAAGAAGTCGCGCCTCAAGGACGATTACCACCTGTACGAGATGTCAGTCGCATCCGGCAAGATCACCCAGATCACTTCCGGGCTGGGTTTCGCGGATTTTGATGGGAAGTATCTGCCAAACGGCGAGATTGTTTTCAATTCGACAAGATGCGTTCAGTCAGTTGACTGCAACTTCCCGGAAGTCAGCAACCTGTACATCTGCCGGGCCGACGGCAAGCACATGAGACGCGTCGGGTTCGACCAGGTCCACACAAGCGCACCGTCTGTGCTGGAAGACGGACGAGTGATCTACACACGATGGGACTACAACGATCGGGGCCAGGTCTTCACCCAGCCGCTGTTCCAGATGAACGCCGACGGGACCGGGCAAACCGAATTCTACGGCAACAACTCCTGGTTCCCGACATCGATCCAGTTCGCACGCGGCATACCCGGTGCGCGGAAGGTCGTGGCGATCCTGCCGGGGCACCACACGCGCCGGGCCGGCAAGCTGGCGATAATCGATCCGGCAAGAGGGCGCCAGGAGGCCAGCGGCGTGCAGTTGATTGCACCGGTCCGAGAGACCAGGCCGGATCGCGTGGACCGCTACGGGCAAAACGGCGAGCTGTTCAGGCATCCATTCGCCCTGAGCGAAAAGCATTTTATAGTCGGCTACTCGCCTCAGGGCTGGCGGAGCAAACCGGGATTCGGGCTCTACTTCTTCACCGCCGACGGGCGGCGAGAACTGCTGGCGTGGGATGATTCTATCCCGTGCGGCCAGCCGGTTCCGCTAATGCGGCGCAAAGTTCCGCAGCGGCGAGCCAGCAGCGTTGACTACCGCAAGTCCAGCGGCGTTTACGCGGTGCAAAACGTTTACGCCGGCCCGGGTCTCAAAGGCGTTCCGAAAGGCGCGGCGAAAAAGCTCCGCGTTATCGCGCTGGAGTTTCGGGCTCTTGGTATTGGTAAGAACTCCAATCGGGGACCGGCCGGCCGCGCGATGGTCACCACCCCGATCTCGATTGACAACGGTTCGTGGGACGTCAAGAGAGTGCTGGGCGATGTTCCGATCGAAGCCGATGGTTCGGCGTGCTTCGAAGTTCCGGCCAGGACGCCGGTCTACTTCCAGATAATCGATCAACGCGGCTGCGCTATCCAGACGATGCGAAGCTGGTCCACACTCCAGCCCGGCGAGCGGTACGCCTGCATTGGAGGCCACGAGTCGAAGAACGAGACAACTCTTCCGGCCGTCGCCGGAGCTACGATCGCCGCGCGAAAGGGTCCGCGAAAACTGATCCCGTTTTACGGCCCGC
>CAYMSH010000239.1:0-9827 GCA_964392945.1 uncultured Planctomycetaceae bacterium
GGGGCCGCGACGCGTTCATCTCGCTGCCCGGACTGCTGCTGGCGACTCGGCAGTTCTCGCGGGCCAGGAAGGTGTTCAATACGTTCGCCCAACATCTCTCTGAGGGGATGATCCCAAACTGCTTCGACGACTACGGGGCCTCGCCCCACTACAACTCCATCGACGCGTCGCTTTGGTTCATCATAGCCGTCGAGCGATACATCCAGGCCACGGGCGACAAGGCGTTCTGGAAGGATTCGCTGCTGGCGGTCTGCGATACGATACTGCACTCATACCGCCAGGGCGCCGCTTTCGACATCCGCGCCGACGCCGACGGACTCCTGACAGGCGGATCCAGCGAGACGCAATTGACCTGGATGGATGCGGCGTTCGACGGCCAGACCATAACCCCTCGCTACGGAAAGGCCGTCGAAATAAACGCACTGTGGTGCAGCGCTCATCGAATCATGGCCAATCGCTGCGGCGGCGATGACGAACGGCTCGGTAGACACTACGCTCACCTGGCCGACGTGATCGAACCGGCGTTTGAGCAACTGTTCTGGAATCCCGAGCGGCAATGCCTCTACGATTGCGTAAACGATAACGGGCCGGATGCGGCGATTAGACCGAACCAGATATTCGCCGTCTCGCTTCCGCACAGTCCGCTGGCGATCGACAAGCAGCGAAGCGTCCTGGCCACGGTGAAAAAGCACCTGCTGACGCCCCGGGGCCTGAGAACGCTTTCGCCGGAAGATCCCGGCTACCGCCCGCGATACCAGGGCTCGCCCCGCCAGCGGGATCGGGCCTATCACCAGGGCACGGTCTGGGCATGGCTCATCGGACCGTTCATCGAGGCGCACCTGAAAGCCAGCCCCGACCGCTCCGAAGCCGTCGAGCAAGCCGAAGCATGGCTCGCCCAGTTCGATCAGCACCTTTGCCAGGCCGCCCTGGGGCACGTCAGTGAGATATTCGACGGCGATCCGCCCCACCAGCCCAGGGGCTGTATCGCACAAGCCTGGTCCACCGCCGAATTGCTGCGGGCCAAGATGCTCGTAAAAGAATACCGGGAGGCCTCAAACAAATGACGCTGCGACGAACACTTTTTATATGCGCCGCGGTTCTTGCATCGTCCGGCACGGGGTTCGCCCAGACCACACGGCCGGATCAACAATCGGCGGAGGTATCACTCCGACAAGCCGAAACGTCCGATAACTCGCCATCGCCCTACCGACGCGCAATTCTGGAAGTCAAATACCAACCCGACGACTCCGGAGCCAAACACGCCGTAATTCGCCGGATCGCCATCCGCTCGGTAAACGGCGGTCCGACGATGCTCGCCAGCGTCACGATCCCGCCGGGAACGTCAAAACAAGACGTGGATGTGCTTCTGCCGCCGCTGTCGGCCCACGACTCGTACAACGTGCGACTCCTGGGCCCCCAAGCCGCACCAACGGAGCCGATAGCCGAGTTCGATCTGCAGTTCGAATGGCCGGCGAAGGCTGTGGCCATAAATGCGTTCCTGGATCCGGATCAATATGACGAGGGAGACTATCTCCCGCCGGTATGGTCCCCGCGAACGCTCAAGACAGTTTTCGCCGCGGTGCTTGCCGCGTGCGTGCTGCTGTCGGCGTGCCTGTTTGTAAGACGCGGGCGGCGACGTCTGGCCGCCGGCGGAGTAACACTGCTAGCGGCGATCGCGGGCCTCTGGCTGCTGGTGGGCTCTGAGCCTGTAGTGATAGACACCGAACTCGGCGACAACGGGCGCCTCCTGCTTGTCTCCTGCCTGCGCGACGCAACGTACGAAATTCCCTCGTCGCACACAATTCCGCTCTACCGCGACACCGACGAAATGAGCGACGATCGAGCGGTTGTTCACCAGACCGGGAAATTGACCGTCGAGTTAAAGACCGGACAGGTCCGCCTTTTCGCACGGGCTGTGAGACCCGACGAGCAACCTGCAACCGGCCCGGGCGAGAATCGATCAGGCCTCTGACGGCGGATCGGCGTACTGGTCCTCGTCGTCGGCGGGGAGTTCAAATCGCCGGCCGGCCTCCTCCCAAACGCTGTCCAGCGGCGTCGGCTCGACGTTCGACGGCGATTTGAATCGTCTGGAGATCCACCTTATCCCACGCATCGTCAGCAACGCCAGCGTCACCAGCAACAAACCGCCCATCAGATAAGTCATCCGACTCAGGTAGATCCACTTGGCCGGATCGTCCCGATTCTCCCCCGCCGCTGCGGCCAGACGCCAGACCGCCGCAGCCAGGATGATCGCCGCGGCGACTAGTATCACAGAGGTGAACGTTCGTCCATAGGAACGCCGATTAGCATTTCTCACGCCCACGGGCAATCCTTTCTGGCGTTGGGCTGCTCGCAGGCCTGGTATTCCTCCAGCAGCTTGCGCCCTTTTGCGGAAATGTGCTTGCCGACTGTGATCTTGACCAGCACGAACTGATCGCCGCGCCCGGATTTCGTCGGGAGGCCCTTGCCTTTGAGGCGCAGTCGCTGCCCGCTGGATGTGCCCGGCGGGATGGTTACAGTCGTCATTCCATCTATTGTCGGCACGTCTACTTTCGCGCCGAGCGCCGCTTCGGTCAGAGATATCGGCACGTCGACAGTGATGTCGCTGCCGTTGACTATGAAATACGGATGCGGATTGACCGAGACCAGGATGTACAAATCGCCCTGTGCGCCCTGGTGCGACGAGCCCTTGCCCCTTACCCGGATCTTCGCTCCGTTAGTCACCCCGGGCGGGATTTTCACCTCGATCGTCTCTTTCCCGCCGCCGTCGGACCGCGTCAGGACTACCGGAACAGTCGTACCCAGAGCCGCCTGCAGGAACTCCAGCCTCACTCGCTGCTGGATGTTCAGATCAGGTTTGGCCCGCCGGGGTCGTCGTCTCTGGCCTCCGGGCATTTTGCCCCTGAGAGCCTGGAGTATGTCGTCCAGACCCATGCCCATGAATCCGCCGCCGCCACCGCCCCCGCTTCCGCCGCCGAATCCGCCGGAGAAGAAATCCTGGAATCCGCCGCCCCCCGATCCAGGGCCCATCCGCGGCGCTCCGGCGTGGCCGAACTGATCGTACATCTGGCGCTTCTCGCTGTCGCTGAGCACCTCGTAGGCTTCCGTGGCCTCCTTGAACTTGTCAAGGGCGTCAGGAGCCTTGTTCACGTCAGGGTGATTCTTACGGGCCAACTTGCGATAGGCACGCTTTATATCCGCTTCAGAGGCCCCGCGGGATACGCCAAGAACTTCATAATAATCTCGTTTAGACATGCACGGCATTCTACAGGAATTCCAACGCGACAGGAAGACCTCGCATTAACGCCAACGCCACGGGTGCAGTTGAGTCGTCAATTCGCCGCGATTTTGGACATCTTGAAGACCGGCAGCAGCAGCGCCATCGCTATTCCGCCTACAATCAGACCCATGATGATGATCATCACCGGCTCGATCATGTCGGTTATGGCTTTAACCGCGACTTTCAGGTCCTCTTCGCAGAATCTCGCCACACGGTCCATGACCATCCCGAGTTTGCCGGACTTCTCACCGGCGCTTATCATCTGGCAGACATTGCCGGGAATCAGCGGTGAATCGATAAGCCCTTCAGACAGATTTGATCCTTCCTGCACGCCTTCGGAGACTTTGTCCCAGACGGCCTGGTAGTGCCTGTTTCCCGCTACTCGGGACGTGATTTCCAGCCCCTCGACCATGCCCACGCCGGTGCTGACCATTGTCGACAGGCATCGCAGCGATCTTGCCAGGCATGCTTTGCGGAACATTCCGCCCATTATCGGCATGCGAAGCCGGAAGGTGTCCATGGCCGCCTTGCCGCCCGGTGTGCGAACGTACATTATCAGCCCTGTCACGCCAAGGATCACACCGCCGAGGATGAACATCCAGTAGTCGGTGAACGCGTGGCTTATTCCCAGCAGGAATCGGGTCGGAGTCGGCAGAACGGCTTTCTTTCCGGCGTAGATCTTCTCGAATTTCGGCAGCACGAACACCAGCAGGCAGATTATGATGACAACGCAGAAACCCAACATGCACGCGGGATAAATCATGGCGCCCTTGATGCGTTTTCGCGTCTTGCGCTGCTCTTCCATGTAGTCGCTTACTCGCTGGAGCATCGGTCCCATGGTGCCGGAAGCTTCCGAGGCTCGCATGAGCGATACGAACAGCGTGTCGAAATGCCGGGGGTGCTTTTCCAGGGCTTTGGAGAACTCGATGCCGCCCTTTACGTCTTCGGAGACCTCGGCCAGCAGTTTCTTCATACCGGTGTGTTCGGTCTGCTCCCCTATCATGTCCAGTGCTTCACTGAGCGGAACGCCGGTGTCGACCATGACCGCCAGCTGCGCCGAGAAGAAGATGATGTCGTCTTTCTTGATCTTCTTGATTCCGCCTGACAGCGCGATCTCTTCGCTGCCGACATCGCCAAACTCCTCGTGCATCGAGAGCACGGACTTGCCCTCGGACTCTAAGATGCGCGTAGCGTCGGCGACGTTTGCGGCCTGGAGCGTGCCGCTGGAGACGCCCCCTACGGACTGGCGAGCTCTGTATGCAAATTCGGGCATGTTATTCCTCTCGATCCGGCCGGCCGACAACAGGTCGGAAGGCCGACAACGCACATCTCACATCATCCGGTCGTAACGCTGAGAACTTCCTCGACTGTGGTGATTCCGGCTTTGACCTTTTCCATCCCGTCCTGCCTCAGTATGGTCATTCCGCTTTCCATGGCGGCTTTGCGGACCTCGTCAACAGAAACGCTCTGGCTGATTCTCTGCCGCAGATCGTCGTTCAGGACAAGCAGCTCGTATATCCCGATTCGCCCGGAGAAACCGGTCTTGCGGCATTTCGGACAGCCTTTACCGCGGTAGAACGTTTCCACGGGTCCGGCCATCTTTTCAACGACTCGCCGAATGTTCTCCGGCGGATCGTACGCTTCTTTGCAGGAGGTGCATATCTTTCGAACGAGCCTCTGGGCCAGCACGCCGACCAGCGAGGCCGCGACGAGATACGGCTCGACGCCTACGTTCATCAATCGCGTTATGGCGCCCGGAGCGTTATTGGTGTGGAGAGTAGACAGCACGAGGTGACCGGTAAGGGCCGCCTGCACGGCGATTCGCGCTGTTTCGTCGTCGCGAATCTCGCCTATCATCACGATATCGGGATCCTGCCTGAGCAGACCGCGAAGCGACGAGGCGAACGTAAATCCTATTCGATCGTTAACCTGGAACTGGTTTACGCCGCCGAGATTGAACTCCACGGGGTCCTCGACGGTGCATATGTTCACGTCGTCCCTGTTGAGCTCCTTCAGCACGCTGTACAGCGTGGTGCTCTTGCCCGATCCAGTAGGCCCGGTCACCAGAACGATGCCGTTTGGAGCCCCGATGGTCTTCTGCCACTGCTTGAGCATATCGTAGCTGAAGCCGAGCTTCTCGAGGTTGACCATTATGCTGCGATTATCGATAACGCGAACAACGATCTTCTCGCCGTGCTGACCGGGCATAGTCGAAACGCGCAGGTCGATCGGCCGGCCGTCCATCATGACGTGAATTCCGCCGTCCTGCGGCATGCGGCGCTCGGCAATGTCGAGCCCGGCCATGATTTTGATTCGACTCGATATCGCCGGGAGCATCTTGTGCGGTGGGCGGATCTTCTCGTACAGCGCCCCGTCAACACGATACCTGACCCGAAGCGCGTTTTCGTCTGGCTCTATGTGTATGTCCGAGGCTCCCTCGCGTACGGCGTGGAAGACCAGGTAGTTGACCAGCTTGATGACCGGAGAACCTTCGGCGGCGGCCTCCATGTCGGTAATGTCTTCGATCTTCTCTTCGACCAGCGACAGTTCGCTTGCGTCGGATTCGTCGAAAATCTCGTCGATAACGAACACATTGGCCGACGGCATGTGGTTTTCGAGAGTGGCGCGAATATCCTTGGAAGTAGTGCATACGATCGCCACTTCCAGCCCCGTCAGTCGCTGCACTTCCTCGACCAGGAACACGTTGGCCGGCTCGGTGACCGCCAGGACCAGGCGAGTTCGGACCTTGAACAGCGGCAGCACCGTGTGTTTTTCGAGGAATTCCCGCGGGAGAAGCTCGATCACTCTGGCGTCTGCTATTTTCGGCGAGATATGCGCGAAAGGCACCTCGCACCCCTCGGCCAGGGCCTCCATGATCTGGTCTTCAGTGCACAGATCCATCTTGAGCATTACTTCGCCCAACAGCAAAGATCCATCGGCGTTTCGCTGGTATTCCAAGGCGCTGCTGACCTGTTCTTCAGTCAGTACGCCCCTGTGAACCAGGAGCTGCCCCAGTTGGAGCTTTCTAGCTTGAATAGGTGTGCTGATCACTACGAGTCGGCCTCTCTTTGTTGACTAGGCGCCTGTGACCCTTACTGCATCCTCAGTGTTTTCAAACACCTCAAACACCAGGTTTAAACGCGTCATTTCCAATATCTTTACGACGTTGGCGTCGCAGCCGGCGAATCGAACCTGGCCGAACTTCTCCTGCAACTGCTCCTGCAGATCCAGGAGGTACTCGAGCACCATCGAATCGACGAATGCGATCTCCTCCATATCGACTATAACATCGACAACGGCGTCCTCGGCGAGCTGATGGTCAACTACTTCTCTGAACCCGCCAAGAGTATCTTCGGTCAACTCTCCCTTGGGCTTGAGGATCACCGCATGTCCGTAATCTTCAACTGGTATATTCATAATTTATTCCGCGGCTCCGGATTCGACGCATGTAACAACCGTCTCGGCGGGCTTGTGCAGTTCGTCAAGCAGCGATTCGAGATCCCATGACAGCATCTCGGCCACAAGCGACGGTGCAAACTGCAAACCGGCGTTGTCTTCGATCTCCTTGCGAACGACTTCGACAGGCAGGGCTTTCCTGTAGGTTCGATCCGAGGTCATCGCGTCGAAACTGTCGGCCAGGCCTACTATCAAGGAGTCCATCGACAGTTCGCCGCTGTCCAGTCCGTTTGGATATCCCTTTCCGTCAAGCCGCTCGTGGTGGCAGAGGATGCCGGGAATAACGTTGTCCAACTGGCGTATCCCGCCGAGAATCTTGGCGCCCAGGAGCGGGTGACTCTTCATCTTGTCGTATTCGGCGTCAGTCAACTTGCCGGCTTTGCAGAGCACCGATTCCGGCACGCCGATCTTGCCGATATCGTGCAGCAGACCGGCCAGGTAGATCCGCTGAACGCGATCGGCGTCGAAACCAATCTTCTCGGCCAGGCGACGCGAGATGAATGCGACTCTGCGCGAGTGACCGCAAGTGTAGGGATCTTTGGCGTCAATTGTCGCCGACAGTGCGTGCAAGACGCCCATCAGGAGATCTTCCAGATCGCCGTACAATCTACTGTTGGCCAGGAACACCGCCGACTGGTTGCCGATGGATCTGAGCAGCTTCAGGTCAATGCTGTCGAATTCGCGGCCTTGTTTGTCGATGCCGATCAGAATTCCGCGCCGCGGTCCGTCGGTCACCAGCGGGACTGAAACGATCTTTTCGATCTGCCCGCGGGGCCAGTGAACCTCGCTATGCTTGAAGTGATTGTCCACGACGCCGAGATTCTCAGGCCCGAAACGCGGAGCCATGTATTTCGACGCCAGCAGCGCCAGTTCTTCATCGTCCAGACCGCATCCGCCGGCGACTATGACTATATCTTCGCCTTCGGAGCCCGCGGGGTGCGGATGGACCACAGCGACCGCCGTGCTCACGCCCATGACTTCGACAAGTTCTTCACAGACGTTCTGCAGATACCCTTCGGGACGCTGGGTAAGCTGCATCGATCCGCTTATGCGGTACACCAGCGACAGTTCCTCGTAAGTCGTCGCAAGATTGTTCGAAAGAGTGGCCAGTTCCTCGGTGCTCGTGTGGCACGACGTCTCGGCCGCCAGCATATCCTCCAGGAGTCCGCCAAGCTGCCGCGGTGATATCCCTGCATTGTCGCAGGCGCTCCGCCCCAGGGAGTTCATTACTTCGCGGTCCAGATGCAACTGATCGCACACCAGCGACAAGTGCTCCTCTTCAAGCATCGCGTCTACAGGCATGCACGCGGTGATCGAGCCTATCACGCGACGTCGGCGTTTGACGGGAATCGCTACAACCGAGCAGCCGATCTTTGAGGCGGTGAATTCCGGCGATCGAGTCTCCAGCGCTTTAGCCGCCGCAGACACGCTGATGTCGGCGCAAGACCTGCCTGCGTTGCAGACCGCCTGGCAAAACTCGCATCGCGGCTGGGAATGCTCGACAAGCCCTCCCGAATCATCGCGCACCGACAGGTAGGCGCCCAGGTCCGCTATCCGAACGCTGAGGTTCCGCGCGATCCGTTCAAGCATCGCCACGTGCCTTATTTCAGTTGCTCTGGTTGTATCCATGTTGTACTACACTCCCACCGCGGCCTCGTTGGCCTGTCCGACTAGTTCAATGACTCTGCTGAGCACTTCTCTGGGTGAAAACGGCTTGGCCAGCACCGCCGAGATACCCGCCTCGATCATTTCAGGCGGCTCGATGTCAAAGCCCCTTGCAGTCAACATCATCGCAGGGATGTCTTTTGTGTTCTCGGACTGGCGCAGGGCCTTGCATAGCTCCACCCCAGTCATGTACGGCATCTGGTAGTCGGTGATCAGCATGTCCGGAGGATCGGCCTGGCACAGCTCCAGGGCTTCCTCACCGTCTTCTGCGGTCTGCACTTCGTATCCCGCGTTGCGAAGTTTCATCGAAACCACGTGCAGGATGTGCGACTCGTCGTCAGCTACAATTATTCTTTTGCTCATTGCTCTGTTCCCGTAGGTTGTACTGCTGTCGTCTTCATGCGGCTGGATTACGCTCAACTAAGAACCGGAAGCTCGAAGCTGAATGTGCTTCCCTGACCTTCCTCTGAGGTCACTGAGAGTTGCCCGTTATGGACGCTCTCGAGAATATGCTTAACCAGGGTGAGCCCAAGACCGGTTCCCTTGGCCAGCTTCTTGTTGGCGTTTACGCGGTAGAACTTCTCGAAAATATGCGGAAGGTCAGCCTCGGGGATTCCCGCCCCGGTGTCGGCCACACCGCACACCGCCACGCCGCGTCGTTCGTCCACAGAGACCTCGACGACGATCTTTCCGCCGTCGGGCGTATATTTAATCGCGTTGGACACCAGGTTCATCGCCGCCTGGTAGATCATGTCCTCGTCGGCCTCGACCTGGTAAAAGACCGGAGCCAGACGCTCTTCGAACTGGAGGTTCTTCAGCCTGGCCTGCGGAGCGGCCACGTCCAGAACACGCTTGACCACGCCGGTAAGGCTGATAGGCCGGCGAACAACCTTCACTACTCCCGATTCAATGCGGGATATGTTCAGTATGTTCTCGATCAGGCGATGAAGGCGATCGGTCTCGCCGGAGATAATATCGTAGAACTCACAGCGGGTCTCGTCGTCTTCGGCCTCGCCGTCAATCAGCATCTCGATATTAGCCTTGATCGAGGCCAGCGGAGTCTTCAACTCGTGGGAAACGTTCGAGACGAAGTCAGTCTTCATCCTGGCGATTTCCTTCTCGCGAGTAATGTCATGCAGGACCGCCACGACGCCGGAAACGTCTTCGGTTGAAGCCGACACGCAGCTCAGGGTCACGGTAAAGGTCTTGGCGTCGCCGTTTGTGTCGATGGAGTGCTCTACGACTTTGCGCGTCGTTTTCAGACCGTGGCTGCGAGTCTCCCGGATCAGCCGCACCAGGCTTCCATCAGAAACGATCCGATCTATGTTCTTCCGCAACGACGTGCTCAATTTGAAGCCCAACAGCTCTTCGGCCGCCTCGTTGGCCAGGACCAGTTCGTCAAACCTGTTAGTCACAATGACGGCGT
>CAYMSH010000240.1:0-9747 GCA_964392945.1 uncultured Planctomycetaceae bacterium
CTGGTCGTCACCACAACGTTAGGCAGACGCCCCGCTTCGAAGATCGGCTGGATGTCGAATCTCGCCGGACCCCGAAACGGCTCGAGGGGACCTTCTTGCAGCATCCGGTCAGCGGCCGACGACAGTTCTGCGACCCAGCAGATTGAAATAGCCATCGCGATACTCGATAGTCTCATACCATTTCTCCAAACCGGCGGCTGTTGTCTTTCCATATGGACTTGAACTCGTAAACTCTCATTTCTTCGACGCGGCTCCGGTTTTCAGCCTGGGCAAACCTTTCTGGAACGAGTTGGCGGGCAAGCCTTCCTTGTTCATCAAATTGGACCGGGCCGTCTCGTGCCAGGCGAAGCGAACGTGGGCCGGGTTCTTGATCGACGCGGCGCTGACAACGAGCGTGTCGCCGTCTATCCTGGCGTTGGCTCCTATGAACTTTCCGTCGGCTCCGGCCAGTTCGAACCCGTTAATCGGATGGGAATCGCGCGAGGCCAAGCCGCCGCCGATGTGATCGAACCATACCCGCACCTTGTCTCTTTCCTTCTTCGCTGCGCGGAAAGTCGGCCCGGAATAAACGAGATTCTTTTCGCTGTACGTTCCGTGTCTGGCCAGCAGAGCCAGACGCCGGCCCACTGGCGCCTTCTTGCGGGGATGGATGTTCGTGATGTCGCTGACATCGGTGATCACGGCCATTGCGGTGTTCGGGATTGTCGCGGCGGCCGCGGTCTGGGCGGCCCAAAGCTCGGGAAGCTGATACGCCGCATCGCCCTTGTAGTTGAATGAGGCCAACTGCACGAAGTAGAACGGAAACAGTCCAACGCCCCACTGTTTTCGCCAGTCGGCGATCAGCGTTTTCATCTTGCCGGTGTACCGCCCGCCGTCTCGCACATTGGCCTCGCCCTGGTACCAGATCACGCCTTTGATCGGCAGTCTCGTGTAGGGATGCACTCGGGAGTTGTAAAGCGTTTTCGACCCCGCCGGCCGCATGGCGCTGGCCCACGGTTCAATGCTGGACCCGCCCTGGCTGGATTGGATGAGCCCGATTGGGATTTTCACCGCTGCTTGCAGGTCCTTCCCAAAGTGATACGCGACGGCGGAGAACTGCTGGACAGCTTTCGGGCCGGCCGCCTTCCAATCGGCCGGTGAGTCAAGATCCTTCCACGGAGTCATCGCGCCGGTCTCCGGCGTCTTGACCAAACGCAAATTCGGATTGCCCGCGGCTTTGATATCCCCGACCGCAGTGTCGGTATAGTTCATCGGCCAAGACATATTCGACTGGCCCGAGCAGAACCAGACGTCGCCGACGAGCACGTTCTTCAGCACGAGTGTGCGGGGCCCGCTGGTGACAGTCATGCGGATCGGCCCGTTCTTTGAAACCTTAAGCGCCGGCAGCTTAACCGACCAGGCGCCGTCGGGGCCCGCGATCGTTTTGGCCGATTCGCCGCTGCTCATCTTCACACGCACCGGAGTCTTGGCTACAGCCTTGCCGAACACCGAAAACGTCGCATCACGCTGCAGCACCATGTCGTCGTCAAACAGATTGCCCAGCGTCAGGTATCCGTTGACCGGGACAGTAAGCGTCCGGGTCTCGGAGCTTCCGCGGCCGTCGGAGATCTTCACGATCAGCTTATTGTCCCCGGCGTCGGCGAATGTAGGCGTGCCTTTCATGGCGCCGTCAGGCTTAATATCCAGCCATTTCGGACCGCTGATCTTCGTGAATGTCAGCTTATCGCCGTCTTTGTCCTCGGCGTAATTGGTCAGCGAATCTGTGTACTGCGTCGATTCGTTTACGCTTCTGAGTTTCAGGTCGTCGGGTGAACTGATGAATGTCACCGGCAGGTTATGCGTCCCGGCTGGTCCGGTTACCGATGCATTATCCAGATAGACGCCCTGGAAATACTGGCCCGCGCCGCGATTGTTTATGTTCAGGATGATTCGAGCGTAGGCGGTCCCAGCCGGCGCCGAAGCGGAGCCCTTGAGTCTGCTCCACTTCCGCGTATGGGCTTTGGCGTTGATGACCTCGGCGACTGTCGCGATCCCGCCGATCGGCTTGTCGGAGGCATTGATCCACTCGACCTGTATCCGCGCCTGCCAGCGACATTCGCGCGAGGCGAGATAATAATCGACTGCGAAGTTGTACTGTTTCCCGGCTGCGGCGCTGAATACCTGGTATACGTGGCACGCGCCCCAGCGATACCGCAACGCCTTGTTCCCCTTGCCGACCTGCCGAGTGCGACTCCCGTCTGTCAACCAGGCGTTCCATTCCCCGGCTCGCCAGAGTTGGCGGCGCCACCCTTTGGCGGCGAAGGACGACGCCTTGTAGTCCTGCGCCGTTCCGATCTCAAAATCACCGTTAACCAGCAGCTCGGTCGCAAACGCACCACCCGGAGCCGCCAGGAATACGCATAACAACACCCAACGTAGAGTTATCTTTTTCAATTTCTGCTTCGCCTTACGCAAGTATTCGGCTCGGCCTGTGCGGCCTGTTTGACCCATACCGTAAAACGTACCCTAAACAGCCCCGACGCTGCAACCATCTTGAACGAATGAGCAACCCTTCGGGACGGGGCCAACCGCTAACGGCAACAAAACTTCTGTATTCGATGGTCTGCTGGTATATAATAGCCAGCCTTGAGGCATTGCTGAAACAGAACTCTTTGTCTCAGTCCCGTCGCCCTGCGAGGCCGGCGTCGGGGCCATTGAAATCGCCTCGATGTGAGTTTCGTCATGAACATGAAATTGTGGATCATCTTCGGCATACTCGCCTCTATCGCTCTTGTGCCGATCGCCGAGGGCGCCAGAAAAAAGACCACCAGCAAGAAAGACGGTCTTTTCGACAGGGACGAGAAGGACATGGACAAGAAAGAACTCGCCGAACGCGATTTCCAGAGGTTGCGGGACGCCGGGCTGGGGATCGAACTGCCCGAAGAGAGCCCGTCGCTGACTGACGACATGGAAGGGCTCGACGAACTGGTGACCCTTACCGATGTGCAGAAAAAGAAATTCACCGAGTTGCGAACGGCTCGGGACAAGATCCTGGCCAATTGGGACAAAGTCAATCGCAAGAAGTTCCAGCTTATGCAAGCCGGACTGGAAAAACTCACCTCGCGCAGGGACATGAGGAAATGCAAGGCGATCGTACCCAAACTTAGCTCCATGGCCAAAATGCGGGCGAACATCGTCACGTCGTACGAGCGGAAGTTCTTCGTCATGCTGACGCCGGTGCAGAGAGGCAAGTGGAACGCCCCGATCCTGGCCGAGGTGCTCGTCCAGGAATTCTCTTTCCTTGACCTGAGCGATGAGCAGAACGCCAAGATCAACACCGCCGCCGGCACCCAGGCCAAACGCCTGGCCATTCCGCTGGGATCAGGCCCCCCGCCGGCGAAGCTCACCCAACCGATTATGAAGTACGTTTACACGCGGATCCTGACGCCAAAACAGCGTAAAGCGTACGCCATATCGAAGAGGCAGGAAGCCGCCGACAGAAAACGCGCATAGGAAACCGTCGGCTAATACGGCTCTGTTAATCTGAATCCCGCCGGATGTGCCGGGCTACGGCCTGGGCCAGTTCGGTGATCTGGAACGGTTTACTCAACAGGGCCAGGGCGCCTTGGTCCATGACTTGATTAACAGCCTCTGAATGGCTGAATCCCGACGAGACGATAACTCTCGCGTCGGCGTCGATTTCCTTCATGTTCGCCAGAGCATCCTGTCCGTTCATTCTGGGCATGACCAGATCTAGAATCACAAGGTCGATCTCCTGGTGATTGGCCCTGTAGTAGTCCACACCGGCCGCTCCGTCACTGCATGTCGAAACCGTATACCCAAGATTCTGCAGAGACGCCTGGATGAACTTGCGAACGCTCTCTTCGTCGTCCACGAGAAGAATGCGGCCCGTTCCCCTGATCGGTTCATTGTCGGCAAGGGGCTGTTCGACAACCGCCGCGCCGGTGTCGGCCAGGGGCAGCAGAATCGTGAATGTCGTGCCGCAGCCCGGTTCGCTGGCCACGTCAATGCCGCCGTCGTGGCTCCTGACGCATCCGTAGACGCCGGCCAGGCCCAGACCGGTCCCCTTGCCGACGTCTTTAGTGGTGAAAAACGGCTCAAAGATCCGTTCCCGGGTCTGTTCGTCCATACCGACTCCGGTATCGGTAATGCCTATTTCCAGGAAGTCGCCCGGGGTTAACTTCTGGGAGCGTTTGCCGCAATCGTCCCTGGTCAGAGTGATATTCCGCGTGATATAGGTCAGTGTTCCGCCCTTGCTCATGGCGTCTCGAGCGTTCACGCCGAGATTGAGCATTGCCGAGTGGAGTTGCGCAGCATCGCCCATGACGGTGCTCGGCGAAGCGTTCAGTTCCAGGCGGATCCCAATGCGCCTGTCGATAGTGTGAGTCAGCATGTGGGCTGTCTGGGTGATGATGTTGTGGATGTCGATCGGCTCCATCAGCCGCTTGCCTTTCCTGGCGAAAGCAAGCAGTTGACGCGTAAGTTCCGCGGCCCGATTGGAGCCCTTTATGATCTCTCCGGCAAGCGTCGCCGCTTCGCCGTCGGGAGGCATGTCGAGTTTCAGCAGTTCGGCGTTACCCTGTATGCTCGTCAGCAGATTGTTGAAATCGTGGGCGATCCCGCCGGCGAGTTGCCCGACGGCCTCCATCTTTTGGGCCTGTTGGAGTTGCCCTTCAATGCGTTCTTTCTCCGCCTCGGCGTGTTTTCGCTTCGTGATGTCGCGTTCGATGGAGATGATGCGAGGCGGGCCTTCTCCGACATCGAGAATCTTGGCTGAAACCTCAACGGGGAATACTGTCCCGTCTTTCTTCGTGTGTGTCGTCTCCAGCACGATCGCCTTGCCGGACATTAATACGTCCAGGACTTCTTGCGTGCGTTTGGCGTCCATGCTGCTGTCGAGGCTGTCGATGGACTTGCCGATGAACTCGTTGCGCGTGAATCCGTGTTTTTCGACGGCGGCCTGGTTTGCATCGATGATCACCAGAGAGTTCTCGCCGCTCAATTCGAACAGCAGGATGTAGTCTCCGGCCTGTTCGAACAGGGCCCTGAATCTGGTCTCGCTCTCCTCCAGTTCGCAATAGGCTTCTGTCAACCGATGTCCCATTTCAACAAACGATCTGCCCAGGAGACCGGTTTCATCCGGTCGCTGAGCTATTTCGCCGGCCTTGGCGACAGAAGCATCAGCGCGGTCTGACCACAGACCGCTGTCTATGTCAAACTCTCTGATGGTCTGAGTCAGACGCCCCAGTGGAATTACCAGGTCACGCTTGAGGACGAACACGATGGCAAAGATTATGATCGCCAGGGAGGCAAGGCCCGCGGCGAGTATAAACCCGGCGTCCTGTATGGCCTGGCCCCTCAGGAGCGACTTGGGATAGACCGTAATAAAATACCAGTCAGGGCCCTGGATCCGCGTAATAGCCAGGAATTCATCACCGTGATCGATGACAAGAGGGAATGCCTTCGCCCCCAGTGCTTTCTCGTAAATGCTCTGCATGTGCTTGTTGCCGGCGTTATGAGCCGTCAACAGGCCCTTGCCGGCGATTATCTCATCGACCATGGCGGGATGAACGATAATCCGCCCGTCGGATTGCAGGATGATGTTGTACGTGTCGGCAAGCGTCTCGTTGTGCGTCCGTTCGATCAGGTCGTTCAGCGGAAGATCACAGCCGACCAGGCCGACCTGTTTTCCATCAATATCAAGCGGAGTTACGTTAGACACCATCCAGTTCTTGTCTTGAAGATCGTACAGCACGCCCGACCACCTCTGCTTGCGTTCGGGGTTCTTCTCAATTGTTGAAATGCTGAACCATTCCTCTTTGCGCCAGTCGACCTTGTCGTCTGCAATCAGTCCCCAGGGCGTTCCGGGCCAATAGTCCATCGCTATCTTCTCGGGGCTGGCGAAATAGAGATTGAGAAACGGTTTTCGCCATGCCGGACCATATTGACTGACCATGTCGCAGCCGACAGCCAACGCTTTGATCGTTTCCGGCGTGAGTTTCGCGTCAGCCCCTATCGCTATTGATATCCCGGCGTCGCGACGGCCCAGCCCCACGTCCTTACCGTCGTACAACTCGCGTTTCGATCGGTACGTGCCGTCGGCCGGGTTCTTTTCCATATGCTCATCGAACCAGGACTGGGCGTCGTTGTCACCAGTGCGATTGTAGCGATGGACGTACTCGGCCTGGAAGCGGGCCTGGTAGGCGCCTGACTCCAGGAACAGTGAGCTTTCCCGCAGGCCGCGTTCGTTGATGAATTTCAAGAGTTGCTGCCGCACCTGCTCTTCAGTCGACCCCATAGAATAAAAGTAACCGGCGGTGCACATGCCGATAGTGACAATAGCGATCAGGACCGCCAGACGACGGGCGACGATCCTGGCAAGCGATCGCTTCACCTCTGGAAGCGATCGAGCCGACTCGTGGGCCGATATGTCAGCCATGAGGACTCCCAAACCCGCTGAACGGCAATCTCCCGGACAATACCGCCCGGCGACGCCAGCGACGTCTTCTTATATGGTATTATTATACGATCTATAGAACTTGATGACTTCGTCGAGCGATCTGTTCGGCATCTGTCCGTGAATTCCCGGGAAACTGACGTTGGGTATTTTGAGAAGGAACGAAGATATCTCACCGGGACTATTAACTTCTCCTTCCGATGCTATGAGCAATGTGTCACTGTCGAGCAGATTGCGGATATTCTCCGTTTTCAATCGGTTGGGCAATGTTGGATCGATCAACGCAAGCCCGGCCACACGGTCCAGAAGTTCGGGATGCTGCTCCAGGAACTCGACCATGATTTTCCCGCCCATGGAAAAGCCGATAAAACCCAGTTTTCTGCCAACGTCTATGTCGGCCACAACACGCTCGAGTTGATAATGGAACGACTCTCCCTCAATGTCCGGACCGAAACAGTTGGGGTTAATGGCTATCAGCCCAATTTCATTAGCCGCAAATTCGCGGAAATACGACTCCATGCTGGTTTCGCTGACTCGCGATTGCCGCAACAGAGTGTACGACCAGATTCCCGCCTGTTCAGGATATCCCAGAGCAGCGATAACAATAAGTTCTTTGTCAAACGCTCCGGGTGTAATCAGATTCCAGTACTCCTTACCGACTCGCTGATCGGTATATACCTTCTTTTGAGCTACCTCCGCGGCCACAATATCGGCCACGATTCGGTCTACTGCTTCCCGTAATTGCGTTTCGTCTTCCAACATAAGCTTGTTCTTCCTGTTTTCCTGTATTCCCGTTTTGCCTGGGAACATGCCGCAGAACAACCGTAAGTCATAGCGTTTATACGTTACTTTCATCATAGCTGTCAATTCGCGATTCGGGCTTGCGGACAATCCTTACGGCGCCAGCCGCGTGCGAGACAAACTGTTTGACGAGCACTGGTCAGCTCTGCTAGCATTCGTAGCAGGAGAACAGCAAACACCATGAATGCATCCGACACCGCCGTATTATTGATCGAGTTTCAGAATGAATTCTGCAAAGCAGGCGGGATACTGCATGAACTGGTGGCTGGCGAGATGGCTCGTTTGGGAACCATCAGCCACGCGGTGACGCTGGCCGACAAGGCCAGAGAAGCCGGCTGCCTGGTGATTCACTGTCCGTTCGTTTCCGACGAAGCGTGGGTCCGTGAATGCGGGGTTCGCGGGATTATTGCCGACGCGATTGAGGACGGCGCATTTGTCCCGGGTCAGTGGGGAACGCAACTGATTGACGAACTGACTCCGGCCGACGGCGATCAGGTCGTGTCGGGGAAACGCGCCCTGAGCGGTTTTGTAAACACGACGCTGCAGGACATCCTCACAAGCAACGGGATCAGGCATATCGCCATCGCCGGATTCCTCAGCAACCTCTGCGTAGAAAGCACCGCCCGAAGCGCCTACGATCGCGGGTATCAAGTTCAAATAATTCGCGACGCTGTGGCGTCTGAGTCCCAAGCGAACCAGGAATACGTCGAACGTGAGATATATCCGGTCCTCGGCGGGTCAATGACGACAGATCAATTCATCGAAGCCCTCACGCCCGACGCCTGAATCTGCGAGGCGACGACTATGGATTGGGGCCGGCGGGCCTGAACTCCAATTCGGCGTTACTGGTCCCCTGGTCCGAGGGCCACTTGCGACAGAGACATTTCTCCGAACGCGTCTCCCGTTCGCCGGCGTGCTTCGTCAATTGCGCGCCCTACGGCCGTGTCGCCTGACGAAGAGATCGACTCGCCTGCGCCGAGAGGAAGTTCGATGATCTCCCGTACGGTGATCGTCTCGGCCGGTCTGGCCAGAGTGTAGACGTGGCGACCGTACTGCTCGGTCTGACAGAGCAGGTGCGATTCGATCAGGCGATCCAGCAGCTTGTGAGCCGACAGGTCCGGCAGCCGAAGCGCATCGGCGACATTCCTGGCCGAGGCGGGCTCCTGGCCGACGACAAATCGCCTGCAGACCACCAGCGCCGCGCCGAGCAGTTCCATGGGCCCCAGCAGGATCTTCTCTGCTTTTTCGGCCCGGTCCATCCTCGACAGGTTCGTTGCCGTATGGGCCAGTTCGGCTCCGAAAAGGAAGATCAACCAGGAGAAGTTCAGCCAGATAAGGAACAGCGGGATCAGTCCCAGCGTTCCGTAGATGCTGCCTTTGCCGACCAGTCCGAGCACGTAGAGCGAAAAACCCCACTCGGCGATCAGCCAGAGGGGAACAGCGACGGCGGCTCCGCCGATCGCCGCCCTGGTCGGTACGTGCGTGTTAGGCATTAGCTTGTACAATCCCGCCAGCAGCAGGATGCCGACAAGGATGGGGCCGGCCCAGCCGATAGGCACGAACAGCCATGACAGGACCGACATACCCTGGATCCTCTCTAGAATCATGGTCCCGGCAAACGCGGTGGCCGTCATCAGGACCGGGCCCAGCGAGACCGCCGTCCAGTAGACCATTACCCGCTGCACGAGCCGGCGGCTCTGGCGGGCTCCGAAGATACGGTTCAACGATCGCTCGATTGTGGTCAGCATTGTCACGGCCGACCAGACCAGGAGTACGATACCTATCGGGCCGACGGCCCCGAGCGTAACTTTAGCCTCCACGCCGTCAACAAGTCCCTGGATCTGGGCGGCCAGGTTCGTCTTTTCGCCAGGCTGGGTAGACTGCGTCGAAGGCGGCTGGTGCAGAGAAGGCCCCGGCCCGGGCGGCGTCGGATCAGGAGCCTGCGGGCCGAGCTCAATTTCGTTCAGCCCGCTGGTGGTCAGGAACTGTGTCAGCGAAGTCTTGTAGTCTTCGAACTGGCCATTGGCCTTCATGACCAGCGCCGCAAGCACGATCACCGGCACCATGGCGAAGATCGTACGGTAACACAGCGACGTACTCATGGCCGCCGCGTTGTTCGCGCGAAGACGTTTGGCGCAGAACTTCCACAACTGGAGTTGGAACTTGGCGAACTTACCCCAGCGTCCGAGTTCCTCTCCCGGAGACGAGAGCAGTCCTATCACGCCCCGCTTGACCGATTCGATCCGTTTCTTAATCATTCACTGCATCCGGAGGGGCCGGCACCCTCAGCCCTCGGTCCGAAGACCGATGCTCTATCCATTGAGCCGCAAGTGCTTAGTCGCGATTGGCGCCGCAGAAGCGCCGAACAATCGTCAGCTGATATATCGGATTGTACGCCTCCGGCCGCCCCTTCGTCAACACCACGGCCCCGCCGGTCAGGGCTATCGCATGTGAGAATATATTTCTTCAAGTTTGGCGCATGTTAGGTT
>CAYMSH010000241.1:0-9694 GCA_964392945.1 uncultured Planctomycetaceae bacterium
GTTACCGCCGATGTAGCATGTCTCGAGACTCATGGGATATCCGGCGTAGAACAGACCGAACTCCTCGACAGCGTCGTTGATCTCCGAGGTCACGACTCCCGGCTCAACGACTACCATCATGTTGTCGCGATCGACGTCGAGTATCGAATTCATGCGATCGACCAGCAGCACGATCCCGCCGCAAATCGGCACCGCCCCACCGGACAGACCGCTTCCCGCTCCGCGCGGCGTGATGGGAATCATGCAGCGATTTGCGAGTTTGACGATCGCGGAAATCTCCTCGGCCGTTCGCGGGCGGACCACAGCCTCGGGCATATGCGCGTACTGCCGGTTAGGGACCTCGTCGTGCGAATACGGCTCGAGCCGCTCGGCATCATCGAAAATCACATACTTCTGGCCGAGTATTTCGCCAAGCTCAGCGACGATCTCGGGCGTTACGGGATTGTACTTCGTCTCATTCATGTCGGAGAGTATACTAAATTTCTCGCCAAAACGGCAGTGCTTGTCGTCTTGCGGAAGCAGAATAGGAGAGCAGCAATGAATCGTCGCGAATTCATGGAGTTCGTAGGCCTCAGTGCGGCCGGAGCCTCAATCACAGCAGTCAACTCGACAGGGGTATCCCAGGCCCCTCCGGCATCATCCGAGATCAGCGGGAGCTTTCTCGGTCCAACGGCCCAAGGGGTCAAGCAGGGCCACATAGTCCCAGTCGACAAGAAGATGTCGCCAAAGTGGGTTAAATCACTATTCGCTCGCGGCGAGCGCAAAGTATACCGCGGCAAGGAGCTGTTCACGATCGGCATGCCCTGCGGCGGGGTCGGTTCCGGCCAGCTCTATGTTCGCGGCGACGGAACGCTGGGAAAGTGGTGGATATTCAACAACGCAAAAAATGAGCGACACTGCAGCGGTTACCAGACATACCGTCCCAAGAGCCCTATCGAACAGGGGTTCGCAGTTCGCCTGGTCTCCAAAGGCGACAAACCGCAAACCGCCGTTCTCAGCGAGGCCGACTTCGACGCGATCGAATTTATCGGCGAGTACCCTATCGCCGAAATCCGCTTCAAGCGAAACTCCAAACCCGCCCTGGCGGCCGGTGTGACCCAGGAGGTGTTCTCGCCGTGGATACCGCTGAACGCACGCGACTCGGGCAATCCGGTGACGGTAATCCGCTTCACCATAGAGAACACATCCTCCAAACCGCTGGAAGCTTCAATCGTCGGATGGCTTCAAAACGGCGTATGCGCCACTGGCGCCGTCATCGCCGAAAGCCGCAACACCGTCGAGCGAACCGATAATCTGACGTGCGTGCGGATGGGGATCGACTCAGAGCCCAGGATCGCACGTGGAGGCTCGAGGCGTAAAGACATATCGTTTGACACTTTCGAGGACGGTACGTTCGACAAGTGGCGTATCAAAGGCCAGGCCTTCGGTAAGGCTCCCCGCGAGATAGCCAAGCACCAGCACCCTCAGCAGGTCTCCGGCCACGGAGGCAAATACCTCGCCGATTCGCTGGGCCCCAAAGGCGTATACGACAAGCCCACGGGCAAGCTGACTTCCGAGACGTTCAAGATCGAACGACGGTACATCTGTTTTTCAATAGCAGGCGGAAAGCACGCTGGTAAAACGTGCATGAATCTCCGCGTCGGCGGAAAAGTCGTTCGATCATGTGTTGGCGCCAACTCAGAGAAGCTAACGCGGCGCGGCTGGGATGTCGGCGAGTTTGCCGGCAAACAGGCCGTGCTGGAGATCGTTGACGCTCATTCCGGCAGTTGGGGACACGTGCTGGTCGATGATATCGTGCTGACTGATACGCCTCCGGTCCCGCCCGGGAACCCAAAGGACGATCCGGCCTGGGGCGACATGGCGTTATGCGCGATGGACAAGACCGCCGCGGCGTGTGCGGCGTGGGAATCGCGCGAGAAGTTCCTCGCCAGTTTCGCCTCGCAAGGCAAGATCGGCCAGCGAGCCGAAGCGACTCACCCTCCAGGCGCGGTCCGTTGCGGGGTGACGGCCTCAAGCGTTTCGCTCAAACCGGGCGAAAGCAAGCAACTGACGTTCCTGATAACATGGTGCTTCCCCAACCGCTACAACCATGGCAAGAAGGTCGGCCAGATGTACTCCAACTGGTTCGACAGCGCCCTGGACGCCGCGAGGTACGTCGCGAAAAACTTCCAGCGCCTCGACACCGAGACACACCTGTTCCGGGACACGTACTTCGAGACCACCCTGCCGTACTGGCTTGTCCACAGGATCGGCATGCCCCTGGCCAATCTCGCCACGGGTACAACCGAGTGGTGGTCCAACGGGCGATTCTACGGTTGGGAAGGCGTGATGTGCTGCCGAGGCACGTGTACGCACGTGTGGCATTACGAGCAGGCGACAGGGAGACTCTTCCCCGAACTGGCCCGATCGATGCGGGAAATG
Source organism: uncultured Planctomycetaceae bacterium (assembly GCA_964392945.1). Taxonomy (GTDB): domain Bacteria; phylum Planctomycetota; class Phycisphaerae; order SM23-33; family SM23-33; genus BS750m-G57. The sequence continues at coordinate 2,422 of CAYMSH010000241.1, forward strand.
CAGAACGTCCCGTCGATGGACCCGAAGACCGGACTGGTCAGATTCCGGGGCCAGGAAAGTCGCAGCGGATATGCCGCCGACGGCCAGGCCGGCGTGATCCTGATGTTCTACCGCCAGCATCTCGTCTCGACAACGAATGACTTCCTCAAGAAGAACTGGGCCAGCGTCAAGAAGATGATGGCTTGCATGATCGCTCGAGACGGAGCCGACGGGCCGCCCGACGGCATCGTAAACACCAGCGACCACACGACATACGATATCAACTTTGTCGGAGCCAATACGCATAATGGTTCGATGTACCTCGCGGCGCTCAAGGCGTGTGAGAAAATGGCGATCCTGCAGGGCCAGGATGAACTGGCTGGCGAGTATCGCCGCATATATCAAAGCGGAGCGAAGCTCACCGTCGCCAAGCAGTTCAATGGCGACTATTTCATCCAGCTTCTCGATAAGAGCAAGCCCACAAAATGGCAGATCGGCGACGGATGCATGACCAGCCAGCTTCTGGGCAACGGGTGGTGCGGACAGACGGACCTCGACAGCGTCTATCCCGAGCCGGTGATCCGCAAGACGCTGGCGAGCATCTTCAGGTATAACTGGATTCCCGACGTCGGCCCGTACTACAAGCTGCACAAACCGATAATGGTCTTCGTAAAACCGGGCGAGGCCGGACTGCTGATCTGCACCTACCCGCTGGGCTCGCGACTGCCCCATCCGCTGATGTACCGCAACACGATCATGCAGGGCTACGACTACGATGCGGCCAACCAGATGCTCGCGCGCGGCATGTTCACTGAAGGCCTGGCGGTCTATCGCGCCAATCACGACAACTACGACGGCGTAAAACACAATCCATGGAACGAACAGCAGTGCGGAGACCACTACGCGCGGGCGATGGCCGCATGGGGAGCACTAATCACGATATCCGGCTTTGTGTACGACGGACCGGCCGGGATGATCGGCTTTGCTCCGACGTTCAAGCCTGATGACTTCCGAGCCTTTTTCACAGCGGCCGAGGGTTGGGGATCGATCGCACAGAAACGAACCACAGGCGCCCAGACCAATCGGTTCGAAGTCAAGTGGGGCAAACTGTCGGCCCGAACGCTTGTTTTCGAACTGCCGAAGGGAAAGAAACTCCGCACGTCAAAAGTCATCGCCGCTGGCAAGACAATCGACGCGATCCCGCGCCAGGACGGCTTGAAAGTAACCCTGGATCTCGGCGAGCCGATAACGGCAATAGCAGGTCAGAATGTGACAATCACTCTGGAATGGTGACACTCGACAGCAGGCGGTGATCGGAAATGAGTAATGGCGAGTCACGACTTTGCCACGATGGTACTCGACCGCTAAACGGGGATACGAAGCGTTAGTGTTTGTCTTGCTGTCCGCCGTTCGCCGTTCGCCGTTTGCCGTTTGCCGTTCGCCAATTGCCAATTCCCAATTGCCAATTGCCAGGCCGTTTCATATCCATCGTTTGATCCAGGAGCGTATGCGTCCTGAGGCTTTCACCATCACCAGCGGCTTGTTGCATTTTTGTGCGATGGTCTCGGGTATCGGCGTGTGTACGAGCTGGCTTACCATCGGTTCGCGAGTACAGCCCATAACTACCAGATCGTAGTCTCCCGCCTCGGTCAGGATGCCTGCGACAATGTCATTGCTCTCGACGGTCTTGGTCCGGATCGGGCCTTCGAGCTTGCCGGCCTGGATGTTGGTTTCCACAAACGCATCGATGTCGAATTCCTTGCGTTTGCGTCCGGTGTCCACCGTCACGGCGGTGACCTCGCCGCCTTCCGGATCGGTCAGTATTTTTGCGATTTCCAGAGCGAACAGCCCGTTCAGCCCGCCGGCCAGCGGGACAAGCACTCGCTTGAACACCTGGTTTCCGCCGCACCCTTTCAGGACGACAACGTTGCACGGGGCTCGTTCTATGATCGGGTCTACTGTGCTTCCTATATTGAACGTGCGCGGCTTGGCTCGCCCGTGCCAGCCCATTATGAGCATGTCTACTCGCCTGTCGCGAACGCCGGACAGGATCCCTCGCGAAATGCTGCGGCAGTATCTCAGGTGCGACGAAATCGGGAACAGCGGTCCGAGGTAGAGCATGGTCTCCATGATCGACTCTCTGCCCTCGTGCATGTACTTGTCGGCGTCGCTCAGCGGCACCTGGTCCGGGACTCGCACCATGTGCAGCAGGTCCACCCGCGCGTCTTTGGCGCCGCAGAGTTTGTAAGTGTTTTGCACGAGCTCCAGCGCGTTTGCCGGGTTGCCGACGGCGACCATTATCCCGTATTTACCCTGGCCCGGGTCGGGAGCCGGCTGCTCGTGGAGGACTTGTATCTCGTGTTCGACCGGAGGCACGCGGGACCGCGAATACAGCAGGTAAACGCCGAGACCGCCCAGCACCCACGCCGGACCGATAATCCACGCGACCAGCGATTCGCCCATGATCCCCCAGCCCAGTGCGATCTGGCAAACGATCGCCAGGATCGGAATCAGCGGGAACAGCGGCATGATGAATCCGTACTCGAGTTCGTCGCCCATGTTGGCCCGAATCCTGATCACGCACAAGTTGACTACGAAGAACAGGAACAGGAACATGATGCTCGCAGTCGCCGCGCCGTGATGTTCGTTAAGACCGGCCGCGGCGGACAGTACGATAACCGCCGTGAAGGCAAGCGCGATATAAGGCGTCTTGCGGGTCGGTGAAATCTTGGCGAAAAACCCCGGGAGCATCCGGTCGCGCCCCAGGGCGAACGATGCGCGGGTGGCCGAGTATATCGTTGCGTTCAGCGCCGAAGTCGATGATGCGATTATCGCCAGGGTCACCAGCAGCCATCCTGCTCCGGATATCGGGATCAGGTTGCTTATCGATCCGGTGAATCCTTGTATGGGCTCGTTCGCGTGTTCTCCGAACCAGTTCATCGCCGCGCCTGGCTCCTTGAAGGCGACAATCGACGCCAGGGCCACTAGAACATACGTGACGGTGACGATCGCCACGGAATACAGCATCGCCTTAGGGATGTTGCGTTTGGGATCGATGGTCTCATCACCGGCCTGTGCGATAACTTCAAAGCCCTCGAAGGCTACGTATATTACGCCCATTGTGCCCAGGAGGCTCCACCAACTCCCGTCTTCGCCCAAGAACGGCTGGAAGTTCGCCATCCGCTGCGGTTCTACGATTGCGACTATCAGGCCCGTTACGCCGATGGCCAGGACAAACAGCATCTGGGCCACGGTGAAGATCGCACCGATCTTGCCGGTCTCGCTGCTTCCGCGGTAGTTTATATAGATGAAGATGCCGGCCGCGGTCAGTGCTACGACTTTTACGGTTATCGAAGCGGCGAGCCCGGAGAACTCCAGCCCGAGAAGGAAATTGGCGACAAAGGGAACAGTGGCCTTGGCGAAGACTATCGCATAGAACGCTCCGGCCAGTGACGAGGCGAACCATTCCATCCATCCGGCGATGAAACTCGCGCCGCGTCCGAACCCGATCCGTGCGAAGTTGTATGCCCCTCCCGCGCGCGGGATCGCCGAACTCAACTCGGCGAAGCTCATCGCGGTGAAGACCGCGATCACGCCGTTGAGTGCGAACGTCAGCAGCAGTCCGCCGGGCCCGGCTTTGGGGATCGTCAGACCGATTCCGACGAACACGCCGGCCCCGATCATCATGCCGAGCCCCATCATCATCACGTGGAAGAGCGTAAGATCGCGCGACAGCTCGGCCGACACCGTCGAATCGGTTTTGCCCGGCTGATCGCTCACGAAGGCGAGCCCTCGCGATACAAAGGAGCCGATCCGTCACGGGATCGATCGGCGGAATGTCTATTGATGGAAGCTGAATCCATGGCCGGGATTATACCCAAGCAAGGCTTAGTTAGGTAGGGTTCGAATCCGGAATATCAGTCGGCTTTGGTTTTCCCCGCGGCCTGGTTGACGAGGCAGAGAGCGGTGACATCGTCATTTTGGGGCGCAGATCCGCGGAAATCGGCGGCGTCCTGTATCACTCGCCCAACGGTTTCGGCCGCCGACAGCGAACCGCACGTTCTCAGGCACGCCTCGAGCCGGTGCGCGCCGAACATTTCGCTCTTATCGGAAACCGATTCAGTAATTCCATCGCTGACGACAAGCAGCGACACGCCGGGTTCGAGGGTCTCGCTGGCGGCCTGGAAGCCCGGTCCTTCCAAACACACTGGTCCGATCGGAAGATTGTGCGGCTGGCCCAGTGATCTGACCTCGCCGTCGGGGGAGAGTATCAGCGGCTGGAGGTGGCCGGCGTTCAGGTATGTAAGTTCTCCGGTTTCAGTGTCCAGAAACCCTACAAACAGCGTTATGAACATGGCCTCGGGCATGTGGCGCGATATCTGCACGGCCACCTGCTGAACGAGTTGGCCAAGATCGTCGCAGAACGACGCCGTTGCTCGCAGGGCGGCCTGCAGGTTCGACATGAGCATCGCCGCGGGAAGCCCCTTTCCGCAGACGTCGCCGAGCGCAAAGGCCAGGCGCCCGTCAGGCAGATCCCAGACATCGCAGCAGTCGCCGCCGACCCACATAGCCGGTTTGCACCTGGCGGCTATATCGACTGCAGTTATGTGACTCAAATCGCCCGGCAGCAGTTTGGCCTGGATTTCACAGGCCATATCCAGTTGTTTCTCGATCAGTTCCTGCCGGGCTCGGGCCTCGGTGTGGATGAGTATGTTCTTGGCCATAGCAGCTTGCCTGGCTACGGCCTGGAGGAAATCAAAATCGTCGGGCATAGACGTATCCGAGGGCGTATCGACGTACAGAGCGTCCAGAACCGAGCCGGAATCCGACAGTGGGCAGCAGTAAACCGTTCTCGGACGCGATTCGTCGGCGATAGTCAACTGCATCGCCCCGTCTACGCCCGCGGCATTCGACGCCATTACCGAGCTGCGTTTGGCTCCGATGGCCTGAACGACCCGCCTGGACAGCGGCAATCCCTGGGCCGAATTGTCCGAGCCGTGTCGGGGCCGGCCGCCTATGTGGCAGGCCAGTATCTGCGGAAGATCCTCCCGATCGCTGATTCTCAGAACAATCGCCGCCGAGCCTGGAATGCGAGCCAGCATGCAGCACAGTTCGGGGTAGAGCATCGCCGGATCGGTCAAACTCGCCAACCTCTGGCCAATAACTCCCAGCGATTTCAGCCTTCCGCGCGACAGTCGCGCATCTCTTGCTTCGTCAGCGTATACCAGTTGGGTCTGCGGGTCGTCTTCTATCGTCGCCAGGGAGGCCGCCGAATCGACACGCCCGTCGCCCCGGTCCGCTCCGCCATGCTCGATCCCGAGCGCGAACGGGCCGATAGTTACAGTTTCACCGGGCAGGATCGCATAGACCTCAACCCTGACCCCATCGACTTTTATCCCGTTGCGGGAATCGAGGTCCTGCACCAGCCAGCGGTCAAAAGGATCTCGGAAGATTCGTGCGTGCTGACGCGAAATCTTATCGTTATCCAGCACTATATCGCAGTTGCTGCTGCGTCCAACGATCATACCGCGGGGGTTCAGAACGACTTCGCTGACCTCCTGGTCTAACGAAACGGTTAGAATTGCTTCAGTCATTGTGCGTTTCCCACAGCCTGCAAGGCTTGAAATCAATCGTTAAAACACAGATCGGACGTCACTTACCGCGGCGCATCTCCCGCATTATCTGCCGAGCCGAAGATGCATTACTGTTGCGCGCAATGCGCTCGATAGCGCCGCGGGACCATATCACCATCGCGATGATAACGCCCAGGGAGACCGCAAGAACCGCACAACCTATAATAGCGTTCTGACTCACACCTGATGGTATATCACATATTCTCGTTGCGGGCAACAGCTCGCCTCGTCTTCGATCGCGAAATCCCATTGCATTTCGAGCCCAAATCTGCAACAATGCCCCGCTCTACCGACGGGCCAAGGCCCGATTCGACAGGGCAAAACTAACCGCAATAACGTGTTTCTCCTCAACGAACTTAAGGAAATCAAGAAGATGGCACGCAGAATGGTGATGATGGACGGCAACCAGGCAGTAGCCCACGTAGCACACAAGACCAATGAGGTAATTGCGATTTATCCGATTACCCCCTCCAGCGCAATGGGCGAACACGCGGACGCCTTCAGCGCCGCGGGCCAGAAGAACATCTGGGGCACCATACCCGATGTTATCGAAATGCAGTCCGAAGGCGGAGCTGCTGGAGCCGTGCACGGAGCCCTGCAGACCGGAGCCCTGACCACGACGTTCACCGCCTCACAGGGCCTGCTGCTGATGATCCCGACGCTCTACAAGCTCGCCGGCGAACTTACGCCGACGGTCCTGCACGTTTCGGCAAGATCGGTAGCCTGCTCGGCGCTCAGCATCTTCGGCGATCACGCCGACGTGATGTCCTGCCGCCAGACCGGCGCGGCGATGCTGAGTTCGAACTCCGTCCAGGAAGCGATGGACATGGCGTTGATCTCGACGGCGGCCTCGCTCGAGTCCCGCCTGCCGTTCATTCACTTCTTCGACGGCTTCCGCACCAGCCACGAAGTAGCGAAGGTTGAGGAGCTTACCGTCGAAGATCTCCAGGCCATGATCGACGACGACATGGTCCTGGCCCATCGCGCCCGGGCTATGGGCCCCGATCGCCCGATTGTTCGCGGAACAGCCCAGAACCCCGACGTCTACTTCCAGACCAGGGAAGCCTCCAACCCGTACTACAATGCGTGCCCCGAGATCGTCCAGAAGGTCATGGACAGGTTCGCCTCAGTCGTCGGCAGGCAGTATAACCTGTTCGATTACGTAGGCGATCCGGACGCCACTTCCGTTATCATCCTGATGGGCAGCGGAGCCGACTCGGCCGACGAAGCCGTCGAAGCACTCAACGCCGCCGGCCAGAAGGTCGGGCTGCTCAAGGTACGCCTGTTCCGTCCGTTCAGCGCAAAGCACTTCATCGACGCACTGCCGGCCAGCGTGGAAACCATCACGGTTCTCGACCGCACAAAAGAGCCCGGTTCGCTCGGCGAACCGCTCTACCTCGACGTTGTCACCGCATTGAGCGAATCCGACCGCAACGCCAAGGTCATCGGCGGTCGATACGGAATGAGCAGCAAGGAATTCACTCCTGCTCACGTGAAAGCAGTCTTCGAAAACGCTGCCGGAGCCAAGAAGAACCACTTCACCATCGGCATCAATGATGACGTAACGAACACTTCCCTGGAATGGGACGAGTCGTTCAGCAGCGAGGCCGACGACGTGGTCCGCGCGATGTTCTACGGACTCGGATCAGACGGAACCGTCG
>CAYMSH010000242.1:0-9691 GCA_964392945.1 uncultured Planctomycetaceae bacterium
CCCGCCCGCCGGCAGGCCAATGGATGCCGAACGCCCCCTCGGCCACCGACCATAGGAATGCGGAATGACCTCTCCGCCGCCGACCGGGTGGATGATCTGTCCGACGCCAGCGATGGGAATGCCGAACGCCCCCTCAGCCGCCGGCCGGGTGGATGACCTGTCCGCTGGCGGGCGGGCAACCAGCCGGAGGCGACAGGCATCTGGACCTGCAGCGTCCTCAGGCGGCGGCGTGGGGGTTGCTGGGAGTCGGATGTGATCTGGGCTGCCTGCGGTCTCGATGTTCGTTTGAGCCGTCTCTGGGGACGCAGCAACGCCCCGCTGCGGTCTGCGAGCTTTACCTGCGGCCGGAGCGGGAGACTGTCAGGCGCATACGGCGTTGGCCAGCATTCGAAACTGCTGCGGCGTGATTCGCTCGGCGCGGCTGGACGGGTCGATCCCGGCTGCTTCAAGCCCGCCGGCGAGCAGGTCCGGGGCGAACGAACCGCTGGACTTCCTGAAGATCGAACCGACCTGCTTTCGCCTCTGGCCGAACGCGGCGGCGACGATCTCCGACAGGACGGCCACGTCGGCGACTTGTGCGGCCAGGTCAGGATCGAAGTCTATTCGCAGCGCTCGGCTGGCGATTTTCGGCGGCGGCCAGAACGCCCCGGCCGGTATCGCGGGCCCGAGAGTTCCCCTGCCCAGCAGTGCGATCAGCACGCTGATGGGACCGTACAATCGCCCGCCCGGGGCGGCGAGCATTCGAGTGGCGACTTCCTGCTGAACGGTGAACGTCAAGCTGTCGAAGCAGACACTGTCGGCCCGATCGGCACAGACTCTGCGCCACGATTCGATCAGGCATTGGGCTATCAGCGGAGTGGCGATGCTGTACGGCAGGTTGGCGATCAGGTCGGCGGTCTGGCCGAGACGGCTCTTGACCTCCGGCGACATCGCATGCTTGCCGGCCAGCACGTCGCCCTCGACTAGACAGAAGTTATCCCTGTCGGCGAAACGCGATCGGACCACTTCGGCCAGGCCGCGGTCCAGCTCGGCGGCCACTACGCAAGCGGCGCGATCCAGCAGCTCTTCGGTAAGCGTTCCGGTCCCCGGCCCGACTTCCAGAACCGTCCCGTCAGCTCGGGGCGCAGCGAGTTGCACAACCTTGGCCAGCAGGTTCTTGTCGATCATAAAGCACTGGCCGAGCCGCTTGTTAGGGCTCAAACCGGCTCCGGCGAGGATCGCCTTGATTTCGCTGCATGTCTGCATTTGCGCACTATCGCTACAGTTCGGCTGTCGCGCGGGACGCCCCGCTGTAAACTCCCGGATGGCGGGCCATTGTGTCTTCCTCTGAATTCGAGCGATTCCAACGGCAAATCCGCCCCAAACAGAGCCGGGACCGAGCGGTTATTTGAGCATATCGCAGGTCAGCTGGCAAGGATGCAATTCGATATTGGCCCGTGAGCACAAGTTTTGTCGCACTCCGATCGGAAACAGAACTCCGGTGTCGGCAACATCTGCGTCCTTCGATAGATGCAATCGAAGGAAAAATCGTAAACACCTCGAAAACAAGCCGTTTGCCGCCCGTTTTAGGGCCTTAAACAGGGCCAAACCTTGACTTTGGCCATATATTCTCCTATAATCGCTTCCACTATGGCAATAGCATCTGCAACAAAGCGCCCCAAGCGCAACGCCGGAGGTGCACAAACGAAGCGCCCGGCCAGAACTTATAATTCGGCATTGAAGTATCTGTTCTCGCAGACCGACTACGAGCAGATGGTTCGCGTGCGCTACAACAGCGACACCTTCAGCCTCGATAGGATGAGGCGTCTGCTGCGACACCTCGGCGATCCGCAGAAAAAGCTGCGAACCGTCCATATTGCCGGCACTAAAGGCAAGGGCTCCACGGCGATCATGCTGGCCGAGATGCTCAAGGCCTGCGGACACCGCGTCGGGCTCTACACCTCGCCGCACATTATCGACGTGCGCGAGCGGATCATGATAAACGGCGACAAGATCACACAGGCGGCTCTGTGCCGACTGATCTGCAAAGCCGAAATCTCCATCGAGAAGATGAAGGACGACAAGCCTACGTTTTTTGAGATATTCACCGCCCTGGCGTTCACGCATTTCGCGGCTGAGAAAGTCGACATAGCCGTCGTCGAGACCGGACTTGGCGGACGCCTGGACAGCACCAACGTGCTGATGCCCGAGGTGTGCGGACTGACCAGCATATCGCTGGACCACACGAACCAACTGGGCGACAGCGTGGCGAAAATCGCCGGCGAGAAAGCCGGTATCTTCAAGGAAGACATCCCGGCTGTCTCGGTGCCCCAGCTTCCCGAAGCCGAACGAGTGCTCAAGCGAGTGGCCAAGAAAACCGGAACGCCGCTGCGGTTCACCGGTAAAGACATCGACTTCAGCCTGCGGGTTGAGTCGTCGCGAACCGGCGGCTGCATGACGCGAATCTGCCTGACGACGCCGTCGAGCCAGTTCGAGCACCTGCCGGTCCCGCTGGCAGGCGAACACCAGGCCCTGAACTGCGGGCTGGCCCTGGCGCTGCTGGACCAGCTCAAGGGCCAGGGAGTGGAGATCGACGACGAACTGGCCAAGCGCGGCCTGGCCAATGTCTACATCCCCGGACGCATGGAGATGATAAACTCCGACCCGCGAATCTTAGTCGACGGCGCCCACAACGCCGCGTCGATCAGGGCCCTGATGCGGGCACTCGGGCAGCACGTGCCGTACGATTCCCTCGTGCTCATCTTCGGATGCGCCGCCGACAAGGACATCGAAGGAATGATGAAGCAGCTGGCCGCCGGAGCCGACAAAGTCGTCTTCACGCAGGCCAAGGGTTCGCCCAGAGCGGCCAAGCCCAAGGATCTTGCCGCGATATACGACGAAGTATCAGGCCGCCAGGCCCAGATCGCAGACAGCCTGACCGAAGCGATGCGAATCGGAATCAACGCCGTCAGCCGAGAAGACCTGGTCTGCGTGACCGGATCGTTCTACCTCGTCGGCGAAGCCAAAGAGATGCTCAGAAAGATCAAGAAGTAGCCGCACGATCAACGCCTCATGCGACAACACACGGTCGGCCCGAACAGTACGGGCCGACCGTTTTCTTTGCGCCGTCAAGGCGCCGCGGCGCACGCCCCGCGGGGCGCTAGCCATACGCCGCGACGCCGTAATACAGAATATTCAGTCCGCGCACGTGGATCGCCGGGAATATCAGGCGGAACACAAACCAGGCGGCGACAATACCGACCACTGCGAATTGCCGGCTGTGCAGGATATCCATGTAACGCCGGGCGTCGCTGCGTCCCAGGAACATCAGCGGCAGTGCGCTGCCGTCCAGCGGCGGGACAGGCAGCAGGTTGAAGCACAGCAGGATCAGATTCAGGCTGAACATGATGCTGACAAACCCCGCCGCGCCGGCCAGATGCTCGTTGCCGACGGCCGTCACGACTTTGGTAAACGTGATCGACTCCGGCGCGGCGAATACACCCCAGGCCACACCGACCCGGATCACAACACCGCTAAGGACCAGCAGGAACAGGTTCGCCGCCGGGCCGGCCAGGGCCATCCAGCAGGATTTCCTGGGATTGTTCAGGGCCCAATTCGGATCGTACGGCGCACTGCCCCAGCCGAGCATCCATCCGCCCATAACGAATGAGACCAACGGCGCGATACACATCCCAAACGGTTCGCGCCGCATGTGGGGCGCCGGATTAAGTGTGACCTGCCCGCCCCGGTACGCCGTGGGATCTCCCAATTTCAGCGCCGCAAAGGCGTGCGAGGCCTCATGCAGAGTCACAGAGATCAGGAAAGCCGCATACCACCCCGCGGCACGAACTATAAACTGAGTATCCATGCGTCAAATTCCTGCAGAGGTCGAAGTAACTTCCAGCAGAATACTCGATACGGCGCCATACCGCCATTGGCAAACGTCGACGGACAAACCTGGCTGTCGCCGGGTGCAGTATATGGTATAGTACCGGAAGGCTTGCCAACGCCAATGCGTTTGCCCGGCCCGGAGAACCTATCAGCGAGCGACATATCATGACAGTACAACAAGAGCGATTGACTCGACGTCGATTCCTGAACACCACGCTGACCGCCGCGGCCGGAGGCGTTCTGGCCAGCCGCGCGATCGGCAAGGAGCCGGCCCCGCCGACTACCGGTTCAACGCCCCACTTCCTGTACCGTCGCCAGCCGGACGGGCCGTTTGTCGACTCACAACGCGGCGACAAGGCGTTCGGATACGCCGGCGGGAAGATATTCCTGTCCGAAGACAACGGCAAGACCTGGCCCCGCAGCGCAGCATTCGCCGACGCGCGAAACATCGTGTTCAGTTGCATTCTGGGCAACGGGAACATCCTTTTCAGCGCCATGGCGAAACTGTACCTGAGCACCGACAACCTGAAGACGTATCGGCAAATCACAGTCAAGAACACAGACGGGCAGGACTACATCGCACACACGCCAAAGAACGCATCCCGACCCGGGTGGTATTTCCACAGCCTCGACGGCGTTCACACATGGGATGTCAAAGGCGCCGATGGAAACGATGAAAAAAGCTCGGAGATGCTCATCTGGGGAAACTACTGCAACGTCATCGGCGGCGCGGCGCCGGTTAACATCTACTACTCAACCGACGGCGGCGAGACCGTAAAGATCGCTTACTCCTTCGGCCGGAACTCCTACAACCGCGACAACGGTTCAGGAGGCGGAGGAACCTCAGGCACGCGTCTGGGAAACCCCGACAACCCGGTCCTCTGCCGCCACATCCATTGCGTAGCGTACAACCGCGCCGAAAACGCGTTCTACGCCTGCACCGGCGATCACGACATATCCATCGCCAAAGGCAAGGGCAAGGCAAAAGTACACGAATGCCATTGGCTCAGAGGGACCTACGACGCCAAGGCCGACAAGTGGAGCTGGAAGGTTATCGTCTCGGCCAGCCTCAACTCGCGATACAAATCCGGCGGCATCAATTTCGTTGACGGCAAACTGTACTGGATCGCCGACGCCAACGGTCCCAAGCCGCACGATCGCGGCGTGTTCATGTGTGACCCGGCCGACATCGCCAACCCCGAAAAGCACACCCGCCTGTTCAATCCCGGCGTAGAATCGGCCAACATGATAATCCACAACGGCGTGATCCTGGCCTCGCATTGCGCCCCGGCCTCGCCGATGGCCACTGGGATAATCTACTCGCCCGACATGGGCAAGACCTGGCGGCAGTACGATCTGAAGGCCTTCGGAAGAAGATCCCCCTGCCGGATCAACCGGCCCAACGCCGAAGGCTGGTTCAGAATGGACCTGCGATCAAGATGGGTCACGCCGGCCGACGTGATGTTCATCAAACCCAAGGAATAGAAAACCGCAAGTCGCCTCGGCGCGACGAGCCCCCCGCCGTTGGCCATTGCCTGTCTACTCTCAACTCACTACACTTCTACTATCTCGCCTGCCCTGGGCGGCCTTGGCCAGGCACGGCCCAGCGCGACGCTCTATACGAATTAAGAAAGAGGCTTAAACGCGAAAATGGCAGACAGCCAACCCAACAACCCCATGCATGGCATGACCCTGGAGAAGATACTCAATGTCCTTGTCGAAGAGTACACCTGGCCCGGGCTCGGATCACGCATCAAGATTAGATGTTTCAACGATAACCCTTCAGTGAAGTCCAGCCTCGCATTTCTGCGCAAGACGCCCTGGGCCAGGAAGAAAGTAGAGTCCCTGTTCCTGGTCACAGCCAAACGGCTGGCCAGGAAGCGAAAACAGTAAGCACGATGCGAATCAATATCCAACTTTGCCCGGCGGGGCATACGTAAAGGAACGGTGATCACATGATGGATAGAAGAAGTTTTATCAAAGGCGCCGGAGCCGCGGTTTGTTCGATTGGGGCTCTGTCGCTGTCCGGCGGCGCCGCGCGGGCCAAGAGCGGGCCGCGAAAGAAGCCTAACTTTGTCGTGATCTTTATCGATGACATGGGCTATGGCGACATCGAGCCGTTCGGCTCGAAAGTCAACAAAACGCCCCACTTGAACCGGATGGCCGCCGAGGGAAGGAAGCTTACTTCGTTCTACGTCGCCGCCCCGGTCTGCACGCCTTCACGGGCGGCGTTGATGACCGGATGCTATCCCAAACGCGTCGGGCTGGACAACGGATCGTGGCACTGCGTGCTGTTCCCCAAAGACCCGCACGGGCTGAATCCCAAGGAAATCACCATCGCCAGAATGCTCAAGGACGCCGGCTACGCAACCGGCTGCTTCGGCAAATGGCACCTGGGCGATCAACCCGAGTTCCTGCCGACCAGTCACGGGTTCGACACGTACTTCGGGATCCCATACTCCAACGACATGTGGCCGCCGATGCCGTCGGCCAAGAGATGGAAAGTTTTTCCATGTCCGCTTCCGGTATTGCGCGACACCAAGGTTGTGGACATCGTCAAGGACATGGACGACCAGGCCCAACTCTGCAAACGCTTCACCGACGAAGCAGTCACGTTCATCCGAAAGAACAAGGACAAACCGTTCTTCGTCTACCTGCCCCACGCGTTTGTCCACGGTCCTCGCAGGGCTCGCAAGGAGTTCATGGACCGGGCCAAAGGCAACGCCACCCGCGCCCAGATCGAAGAGGTCGACTGGTCGACGGGACAGATTCTCCAGACCCTCAGAGATCTGAGCCTGGAAAAGGACACGATGGTGATATTCACCTCCGACAACGGCGGAGCGGGCGGATGCTCGTCCCTGCCGCTTCGGGGCCGAAAGGGAAACACCTGGGAAGGCGGAATGCGCGAACCGACAATCGCCTGGTGGCCCGGCACGGTCCCGGCCAAGAGCAGTTGCGACGAAGTGGCCACAACAATGGATCTCTTGCCGACGTTCGCGAAACTGGGCGGGGGCAAGACGCCCGCCGACCGCATAATAGACGGTAAGGACATCTCGGGCCTGCTGCTGGGGCAGGCGAATGCGAAATCGCCGCACAAAGCGTTCTTCTATTACAACCGCTCCAACCTGCGGGCCGTTCGCTCGGGCCAGTGGAAGCTCCACACCAACGGGCAACTCTACAACCTCGACAAGGACATCGGCGAGAAAAAGAACGTAGCGTCAGCCAATCCCGAAGTCGTCAAGCGACTCGAGAAGCTGCTGGCCGCATGTCGGGTGGACCTGGACGACAAAAAGAACTGCCGCCCAGTGGGAAAAGTCGCAAACCCGCGCTACCTCACGCCTCTGGTCAAGACGAAGACCTGAGCGGTTCGCCTCACCCTTAATTTGACTTTTTCAGACTTTTCGGGTATGCTTGAGGGTCAAATTGATACCTGCGCGTGTTTGGGAGGCTCGCTACAACCGGAGGTTGCCAAAGTGCAACGTAACGGACTGCGAATCGCCATTGCGGCGGTGCTTATAGCTATTGTACATACCTGCCGCCTCCAGGCCCAGGTCCCGGGCTACGAAGACCTGTACGATCCTCTCCAGGTTCTGAACCTGAACTTCGAGATGGATCCCGGCGACTGGGCCACCGTCAAGAACGACGCGAGCTACACCGAAGTCAGGCCGGCGTATTTCTGGGCCGACGACGAAAGCAAGATCATCGTCAGCATCAAACGCAAGCCCAACGCCGCGATCGGGGACAAAGTCGCGCTGAAGATCGACATCAACGAGTACTTCGACAATCTCCGCTGGCACGGGGTCAAGAAGCTCAGCCTTGAAAACGGTTACGACGCCGACGCGGTCACTGAAGGCCTGGCCTGGTTCCTTCATCGCCAGGCGGCCGGGACTGGGGCAACGGGCTATAAACCGCCGCTGGCGGCGTGGGTGAACGTAACAGTGAACGGCCAGCGCCTCGGCATGTACGCCAATGTCGAACAGATCGACAAGACGTTTCTGAGAAACCGCGATCAGTGGGTTTCCGGCGAGACGTGGCTTTACAAACAAGGCGAAGTCGGCCCGAGCGAACTGAAGTCCGGAGACGGCGACAGCCCGATACTCCAGACCCTGAACTACAGCCCTTTCGTCTCCGGCGGAGACCCGCCGCCGGCGAACTACATAAGCCAGTTCGACAGCCTGATCGACATGGAGCAGATGCTAACCGTCGGCGCCATAGAAGCATTCATAGGCAACTACGACGGCATGCTGACCAAGGGCAAGAACTTCTTCTTCGCCGACTACGGGCCCGGAGCCGGGCCTGAAAACGGCAGGCGGCTCTACCTGCCGTGGGACCTCGACGCCGTGCTCGGGGGCCAGGGCACAACCAGCATCTACGACTCCAAAGGCCAGAAGTTCGACGCCTACCGACAGTACATAACCGACGTGCCGTACTACCGCGATCAGTACAACCAGATCTTCCTGGACCTGCTGAACGGCCCGATGTCGGTCCAGGCTTACAGCGATTTCCTGGACCAGCTTGAACCGGTGCTCCGGGACTCGATCCTGGCCGACACCGACGGGAAGATTGGAGATGTCGCCGGCCACTTTGACAGCCTGCTGGGGTGGTATTCCGATCGCCACGCCAACGTTATGCAACAACTCGCCGACGACATGGCCGCTTCGGCTCCGTCGGCGCAAACCGCCCCGGCGCCCGAACCGTCAACCATGGCGATACTGGCTGTCGGAATGCTCGCCGCCCTGCGGAGGCGACGCAAGTCGAACGCTGTATGATGCAATTACCACTACGCAATTCCGCCAGGGGCCTGGGCCTCATTATGCTTGCTGTCGCCTGCATATCAGGCGCCGCCGGCGCCGATGTGCTCTATTGGGACGGAAACGGCGCAGCGACGCCGAATCCGGCCGGCGGATCGGGCACGTGGAGCTCTACGAACTCCAACTGGCATAACGGATCGGGCTCCCAGGCGTACAACACCGGATCGACACCGCACGATACGATCTTCGGCGTCGCGTCGGGAACAGTGAACATCAGCGATCCGGTCACGGCGAGCAGTCTGCAGTTTGACATCGACGGATACATACTTACCGGAAGCGAATTGACGCTGAGCGATTCGGGCGCGATAACGGTAACCAACGCCGGCGACACCGCATCCATAGATGCTTCGATCGCAGGGGCGAGCGGACTGACCAAAGACGGCGACGGAGAACTGGTGCTCTGGGACGCCAATACGTTTTCGGGGCTGACGATCCTCGGCGGGACGGTTAGCGTCGATAGCGACGATCAACTCGGCGTACTTACCGGCGAGGTGAACATTGACGGCGGGACGCTGCTTGTCACCGGGGCCAGTTCCCTGAAAGCCGCCGACACTCGCAGTTTCAACATAGGCCCGGCCGGCGGGACCTTCGACATTCAGAACACCAGCAACACCGGCCTGACGATCCAGGGATTCCTCAACGGCACGGGCATGCTTACTAAATCCGGACCCGGAACGCTGAGACTCGATGCCGTCAACAACATGTTCGCCGACGGGGTCACAATCGAAGACGGCGTGCTGCGATTCAACAACAATAACGACGCGGGACCTAAAGCCCTTCGCATGAACACCATAACGTTCGCACCGAGCGGCGGTTCGGCGACACTGTCTATCGGCGGAAGCGGTGACAACGTAGACGGCGGAGGTTCCGAGCTGCGAACCGGGCGATGGGTCTCGGCGACGCCCGGCGACGGATCGATCGTAGCTGCGACTACGTCTACCAACGCCGACGGCGCCTCAGGACACGCCTTGATGATATTCGCGCTGGCCGACGGCGAATTCTCCGGAACC
>CAYMSH010000243.1:0-9634 GCA_964392945.1 uncultured Planctomycetaceae bacterium
TCACGCAGGAGAATCATGTTGTCGAAGACATCGACCAGATAGAGCCCCCAGGGAGCATCCCGCGTGGGCTTGCAGGAGACCAGGTGATACTTCTCATCCAGGGGCCAGGGGTGAAGGAATCGGGGCCATGAATTGTTGACCAGACCATCTTTGATGACCGGCTCGACGGGCTTTCGGTATCCGGGAATCCGCTGGATCACGCCGTCGGCTTCGTGACGCCCCTTGGACTTGTCGAAGAGAATCAACTCGCCCATCCGCGAAACGCCGTGATGCCCTGAGACAATGGCGACAAACTTGTTGGTGTCGCCGGGAATAGGACGCGCGTAGAACATCGCGTTAGGCCAATAGGAATTGCTGCCGTAGAACTCGCGCTGGGCCGTCCCGTCGGGGTTCATGCTCATCAGCAGGCGACTGAAGTAGTGCGACGTGTCGGTGTACTCCCATCGCTGGTAGAGGACCGTGCCGTTGGGAAGCACCGTCGGCGACCAGTTCTGGTCCTGGTCGAAACAGAGGCGGCGAATACCGGTTCCGTCGGCGTTCATGATAAGCAGATTGGCGCACGGGGAGTTGCCCCCGATGCAGGGAACGCCCTGGAACCCGCTGGTGTTGGCGAAGATAATCCGCCCGTCGGGAAGGTAGCAGGCGTCGAAATGATCGACGTCGGCGTCACCGCTCGGGGTAACCTGGCGAAGCTTCTTCCCGTTGGCGGCGATCTCGTATACGTGCCAGCACTTGTCGGCGCCAACTGAAGAGAACAGGAGTTTGTCGGCGTCAAAGTGCAAATCGACGTCGCCGACGAAGACATCGGTTTTCGGGCGATACAGCGTCTTGATAGACGCCTCGGAGTCGCGGTAGTTCCATTTCTCGATGTAGTTGTGGAAACCTTCGCGCTGCAGCGCGGCGTTGACCAGCCAGTTCCTGGGCAGACCGAGGTCCGGAGACGACGTCGAACGACGGACCAGGAGCAGTTCATCGAAATCCAACAGCGGATTTCGCAGCATGATCGCTCGCTGAAAAGACAGGAACCTGCGGGATGCGGCCACGGCCTTGGGATCTCCTTTGAGCACCAGGGCCTGGACGTTGGGAAGAGCTTTCTCGAAATCGTCAATCCTTTTGAAGATGGCCTGGCGGTCCGGGAAAAGCTTGGGATGCGAAGTCGCCAGATCGTTGACCGCCAGCCGGAAAGCTTTCAGGTTAATCAGCCCGGCTTGCCGCCGGTCAGTGTCCAGCCGGTCGCGGATACGATAGGCCTCCATCAGGAAGCCAAGCCGATCTGCAGGCGTCTTCAGATCGTCGTACTTGGCCTCAGCGGCCCTGCCCATGATACCACGTTTCGAGAGAATCCCCTTCGCCAGCCGAGCCGTCGGATCGGGAGATGTCTTATCCACGAACCATCGAATCACATCGGCCTGGGAGCGATAGCTCGAAATCGCAGACGACGCCTCGGGGAAGTCGCCGGAGAAACGCCGCCAGATGTCCGGGAGAATATCGTCTTTCAGATCGATGTAGAATTTCGGGCGGCCTTTGGGCATGAAGAACTTCAGCAAGACCCAGTTCTCGCCCTTGTTCAGAGCGATCTCCTTCTGGAACTGGTCCGGGGCGAGTTTCATTCTCTTCTGATCGCTCCTGGCGACGGAAGTTCCGTTCACCCATATCTCAAACGGGCCCTGGCTGCCGAATGAAAGGGTCGTCTTCCCTCCCCTCGCGGCCGTGAGCGTACGATAGTAGTAGATGGCGTACGGCGACTTCTCATTGGTCCGGACCAGATATATCTCCGCGTCGCGCATGCGAGTGTCTCTGCGCCAGATCGCTCTGGCTTCTTTCGACTTCATGTCCACGCTTCTGAGCGGGATGGGATTATCAGCGAGCTTCTCGGCCTTGAGCGGTTTGCTCGCGTACCAGTAACCCTTCTCGTACGGAACGAAACGCCCCTTCTGGACACCTTGCCAGTAGGCGGCTTTTGTCGCCAGGAGGGTCTTGACCCAGGAGTCGGCCCGTTGATATGCCGGTTCTTCCCGAGCCGGCGCGCCCGCAGAGATCGAAACAAGCAGCAGCGTCACGAGCATGATGACAGTCAAGTTGGAGTCAGGCGCCGAGTATTTCATATCGTATCCTTTTCGTTTCAGAAGCGCGTCATTCGACCGGTGAGCGTGATCGCATAATCAGCACGGTTTCCAGGCTAGACGGATAGCAAGCCCGGAAATTGCCAATACTTTCAGCAAAACTCCACAAGAGGCGGTTCGATCGGCGCCCGCTACTTTCTCTCACTCCTGCCACTGGCGAGGATGAACTTCTGCGGGTCTACCCATCCTGCAGCACCGCTCTTGAATACTTTCGGAGGCAAATAGCCGGTGAACCGGCCTTTGCTGAAGCAGTCTTTTAGAATACCGAAATGCAAATGCGTTCCGTATCCTCCGTTGGACCAGGTGAACTCGCGGCCCAGGGCTCCGATCTTCTGGCCGCGCCGCACCTCCTGACCCGGGCGAACGCATACCAGCGGACCGAGATGGGCGTACATGCTGCAAAACGGCCCGCTCTTGTCGCCTGTGTGTTCGATCACGACAAATCCGCCCCATGACCGGACGCCGACCGAAGCGATTTTCACCCGCCCGCGGCCTATCGCAACGACCGTGGACTGCGGTCTGTGCCAGGCCACGTCGTCGCCAACGTGATACGTGCCGGCAAACGGTCCTTTGCCGGCGCGAACCAAACTACCGAAACTCCTGCGCTTCGGATCGAAGTAGTCGCGAACCGGAGGCATGAGCTTCATCGCCGCCGGTTGCGTCGCCGCGGCGTGTGATGATCCGACACGGTGCATTGAGTCCTGTCGCACCGCGGGATATCCCGAGACCAGGTTCAGCAATTCCAGTCGCGCAGAGTCGCGGCCGCGGGACGATCCGCTCGACGCGCCTTTGTAGTAGTACAGCGGCTCGAAGGGTTCGGCCGAAGCCAGCAGCTTCAGCGCTGCTGATCTGGCGGCGGTAGTCGGATGTTTCTTCAGGAGATCGATCGCGGCCTGGTAAGCCCCCCTCGGATCGTCAGGCCACTGGACCTTTGGAGCGTCGGGCGCATCTTTGAACCGTTTGGCCCGCATGCCAACAGCCTCGATCGCCGCCTCGAGCGCGGCTCGGCAGTACGCGTCTCGTTCCTGGGCGAGGGCCTTATTCAGGGCGTCAAGTTCCGTCGGACCGCCGTGCCAACGTAAGTACTCGGCGGCCATCGTTCGCAGTCTCGGCGCACCGAGCCGCAGGCGTTTGGCGATCTTCGCTCGGGTCTGCGGCGAGTTGTCCTGCTGATGGATCAGGGCGCAGATGGCGGTTATTTTCTGCTCAATCGCGGCGCGGTCCATCATCGCCCTCGTACCCGGGGTCAGCGAAGGGCTGTGGTATCGCGGCAGGCATCGGTCGAGGTATTTCCACATGCCGGACCTGGCCAGAGCCCTGGCCATCCGGGCCGCATCCGGAGCGGCGCGGTCCGCCGATTCGAGCGCCGGACCGGCGATCAACACGCTCCGATTCTCGACCAGCTTGCTCATAGCGGCGTTGAGTTGGTCTCCGCTGAGGTTGAGTTTCAGTACCGAGTGGGCCAGGTTGCGAACGGTCTTGTTGCGATCCGACAGGGCCCCGACCACCGCGTCGGAGGCTGCGGGGTCCCAGCAGGTCTGCAGGCCCGACAGCGCCAATGCGCGCATAGCCTGGGACCGGCTCTTTACGTGGTATATCAGGCGAGAGGTCGCCGATGAGCCCATGGCCTCCAACTGCCGGCGGGCCGCCTTGCGCGACGAGACGCGGCCCAGAGCCCTTACGAGCGCATCAACTTTGGCGTTCTGGGCCTTGTCGGCCTGCAACGGCCCGGACAAACCCAGGATGACGAGCCCCAGCGCAAAACATCGAAGCTTCGATCCGCGTGTGGACATCGCCTGTTCCCTTCAGTCGCTCGGTTATCCTCTACTCTTGCGCCGCACGCCGATGAACGCTTTCTGCTTGTCGCCCATGCGGGTCCAGAGGACCACGAGTTTTCGATCGCCTTTGCCCCGCAGGCGGCGCTGCAGCGCGTCTGTGTTTATGCTCACGCCGCGCGATTTGATCTCGACCAGGCCGGCGTTGAGCTTCTTCAGGGCGATGCGAATCTCGCGTTCGCGCCCCGCTGCGGTTTCGATGATCTCGTACGAGCGGCACAAGTGCGAATCGACCGGCTCGGAGCCGAACATCCAGAGCATTCCAGGATACGCACGCCACAGATTGTCCCTCGCGGCAAGGGCGTCCACCGCGTGGGCGGCGATCACTTCGGGGCCCGGCTCGATCAGCCACGGGCCGACCTCGTCGAACGGAGCGGGCGGCGCGTCGGCGGCGATCGATTCGGACTGCGGATCGTTCATGTCGCCCCAAACCGCCGTTGCGGTGCGCCTCGAAGCGTCGGCCGAATCCGGCGACCACCAGACCAGCAACTGCTTGCACACGCCGTCTTCGGAAACGTATTCCAGGCGAACGTTCGACCAGTCGTCCAGTTCGGAGAAATCCATCGCCGCAGACAGCTTCATCGCCCCGCCGGCGGTTGTTTGCGTGAGTTTACACAGGAACTCCTCGCCCGGGCGCAACTCGCTGAGGCCCACTACGCGGCGCCCGCCGGTTCGCCGATCCGGATCGATATGCACTATCGCATCGTAAGGCACGTCCAGCGTTGTCACGTCACCGGCCGCGAACTTCGTGCGATCGCTCACGCCGGCAGCGTTTGCGTTGTGAGCCGAACAGACGATCGCTTCAGGCGAACTGTCGTATCCCAGCACGTCCAGACCCGCGCGGGCCAGGCCGATGGCGTCTCCCCCAAGCCCGCAGCACAGGTCCATAACTTCGGACTTGCCGATCTGCGAGGCGATCTGGGCCATCCGCCGTCCTACGTAATTCGCCAGTCTAAGCGAGGAGCACTGCTGGAGCAGTTCGTCGCTCAGGAGCATGTCCCCCGCCAGGTCGCGCGAGAACTTGGCCCACGCAACGCTGCGCTTGCGAAGTTCGCGCATATGCCCCACGGCGCACGCTTCATCGTAAGAGTACTTCTTTCTCAGCCGCGTCTGGGCCGCCAGCGGTTCGTCCGGCAGGTCCAGACCCAGCGCCGCGGCCCCGGCGTCGCCGGCGAGAAACTCCAATTGTTCGAGGGTCAAAGCCATATCTAAATCATTCCAATCACCGGACATGATAGAACACGCAATGCGTCGTTGCAATGTACGTTGGTATCTGTAAGAATATTTTGAACGCAATTGTCCGTTGGCGGCACGTCGGGACCAGAATCAGAAAGGGCTTATTCAAATGGCTAGCAAGACCGGTACAAAGGTCGGAACTTTCCTGTGGCTTATGCTTCGAATCCTGGTGATCGCCCCGCTGCTGGGATTGATCATCATCTGGTCATCGCTGGCGATCACTTTCGGCGACGTATCGGGCCAGTCCACCCGCTGGGCCCTCGGCTCGTCGTTCGGCATTGCTTTTATCGCGATGTTCTTCTGCTTGCCCAAACGCATACTCACCACGATCCTGCTCTTCATCGCGTTCGGAGCCGTATTTTACTGGTGGACCAATCTCAAGCCGTCCCACGACAGGACCTGGTCCGACCTGACAGCGGTCCTGCCGAGAGTCAAGATCGAAGGCGACACCGCGACGGTCCGGAGCATACGCAACTTCGAGTACGAAACGGCCTCGGAGTTTCTGCCGCAGTACCGCGACAAGACCTACGACCTGACGAAGCTGACGTCGCTGGACCTGATCATTTCCTACTGGGGCGACGGCCAGCACACCGCACACTCGATGCTCTCGTTCGGGTTCGAAGACAAAGAGTACCTCTGCGTATCAGTCGAGGCCCGCGCCGAAAAAGACGAGGAGTATTCGGGAATCGCCGGGCTGTTCAGGAAATACGAGCTTATCTATGTCCTCGGCGACGAGGCCGACTTGATCGGCTCGCGAACCGGCGTGCGAAGGGAGCAGGTCTACCTGTACCCCACCAACACCAGAAAGGCCGACATCCGCAAGCTGTTCGAAAAGATCATGGCCAGAGTCAACCAGATCGCCGAAAAGCCGGAGTTCTACAACACGTTCACCGACAACTGCACCACGTGCCTGGCCCACTCCGGTGAATCGATCGTGCCGCCGAACTCGTTCGACTATCGCCTGCTGCTTAACGGATACGCCGACGAGATGGCGTTTGAAAACGGGTGGATCAAGGCCGACGAGAACGAGCCCTTCCACAAGGTCCGCGATCGTCATCACATTAACAAATACATCCGCGACGAATTCGACATCGCCCACTACTCGCGAAGAATCCGCCCGCACATTCTGCCCCAGCCGGAAAGACCGGTTTACGAGCCCGAAACTCAGCCCGCCGCGCCGACGACGCGGCCGGCGCCCATAGAATAAACTATGACGATCATCGTCCTGGTAATAGCCGCCGCACACGTGCTCGGCGTGTTATCGTCGATCTCGGCGCTAATGTCTACCCGCACCCCGCAAGGCGCCGTAGCCTGGATAGTATCGCTGAACACCATCCCGTATATCACCGTGCCGGCGTACTGGATTTTCGGGCGATCGAAGTTCCAGGGATACGTCTTCGCACGCAAGGGTCTGGACTCGGAGATCAGGGATTCCCTCGGCGGCGTGCAGAAGAAGATCGACCCGCACATCTCCTCACACGGCCAGGAATACGGGCGCGTCAGAGCCGTAGAACTGCTGGCCCAGATGCCGTTTTCCGCAGGCAACCGGGCGGACCTGCTCATAGACGGCCCCGCGACGTTCCAGAGCATTTTCGAGGGTATAGACAGCGCCAGGGACTACCTGCTGGTGCAGTTTTACATCGTGCGCGACGACGAGCTGGGCCGGGCCCTGAAGGACAAGCTCATCGCCAAACGCAGGGACGGACTGGAGGTCTACTTCCTCTACGACGAGATCGGATCGCACGAACTGCCGCGGGCCTACATAGACGATCTGTCAGACGCGGGCGTGTCGATCAGATCGTTCCATTCAAATCGCGGCCGGTGGAACAGATTCCAACTGAACTTCCGCAACCATCGCAAAGTAGTCGTAGCCGACGGCGAGATCGGATGGGTCGGCGGCCTGAACGTGGGCGACGAATACATGGGTCGCAATCCGAAGTTCGGACACTGGCGTGACACGCACATGCGTCTGGAAGGCCCCGCCGTCCTGGGCCTGCAGTTGGCGTTCCTGGAGGACTGGCACTGGTCATCGGGCCAGGTCCTCGATCTGGCATGGGAGCCCCAGGCCCGCGCCGACGGTTCGCAGCACGTGTTGATCGTACCGTCCGGCCCGGCGGACTCAGTAGAAACCGCCAGCCTCATGTTCCAGCACGCGATCCACTCGGCCGACGAGCGAATCTGGATCGCAAGCCCGTACTTCGTTCCCGACGAGGGCGTGACAGCGGCGTTGCAGCTTGCGGTTCTTCGCGGCGTGGACGTGCGAGTGCTCATACCGACAAAGCCCGACTCGCTGCTGGTCCATTTCTCGATGTTCGCCTTCCTCGGCCGCATGATCGATTCGGGAGTAGAGATCTACCGCTACGGACCCGGCTTCCTGCACGAGAAGGTCTTCCTCGTAGATCAATACGTAGTCGGGGTAGGCACAGCCAACCTCGACAACAGATCATTCCGCCTGAATTTCGAGATCACGGCGGTAGTGATCGACGACGGTTTCGCCTCGCAAATTGAAGAAATGTTCCAAACAGATTTCGCAAGCGCAGAGCAGGTAACCCACCAGCAACTGGAATCCAGAAGCTTCCTGTCCAAACTAGCCTCAAGAGCGGCATACCTCCTGGCGCCCCTGCAGTAACGACGTCCGGTGCTCAGCAATCACGATCTCCGTCGGCCCAGCAGCGACAATCCGCCTATTAACATCAACGTAATCGTGGCCGGCTCGGGAGTCGCGGTTATGTTGTCGAAGCCCATTGTTCCAGTGATATGTTCAGGGTGCGAGCCGCGCCCCGTGGGCAAAGCGGCGACATCGTGCCGCAGCAGGAGCTTTTCTACGGCCGACAGGGTGTCGGCCAGGTTACCCGTCCCGCCATCGACGTGAACCAGGTCAGAAGCCGTGAGCCCGAATTCATAATGGTTCCACAGGCCCGGAGCGATCGGCGTGGGGTCGATCGAGGAGAAGAAACCTCCCGGTCCAACCAGCCCGACCCGCAGGGCGACAAATTCGATGCCGCTGATATGATTGGCGTCCAGTTCGATCGCCCGAATACCGGCGGCCAGATAATCTCCGCTCCACTGGTCCGAATTGCGTGTGGCCATATGGTAACCAAACGCGCTCTGGGCCAGATAGAAATCACCGGACCCGAATTGCCCTGAGTCCCAACGTTCAGGCGGACCGGTCAGAAACTCCTTGAAACCGCCCCACCCGAGGGTTGTCGCATCGGTTTGAAAATCGTCAACCTGATGCAGAACAGCCGCCCGCCCGGCAGACGTCACGAGCAGGCACGCCAGTGAGGTCAGCACAAATCTGATATGGTTCATAGCGTTCTCCTCCAGCACTGAACCGAAACGGCTCTGCTGCCGGAACGTGATCGATCATGGCGTATTCTGAGATTAGCACCGAGCATAAACCGCAAGATGAGCAACGAGCACTACACAGATAAAGTATATGCAGGCATGGCCCCCCTGCGTGAAGAATCCCAAAATAATTGCCGACGAATCGCCCACCGGCCGCTCTGCCTCAACAGAATCTCCTTGGTGAAATCGGGGATGCCGTTATAATTGTTTCTGCTCTAGTCTGCTCAGGGAGCGGCGGAGTAAATTCGGTCCGGACGGCATCGTCTCGAGCCCGTCGAAAGGATTGAATCCGAAAATGAGTCAGGGAGCGTTCTCGCTCACACGTCTTCTTTCCTGCCTCAGGCCGCATCGGCCAAGTTCCCATTAATGATGGTTTCGGTGCACCCTGACTGGAGAAGTATAGAGCGATGAAGAAAGCAATTCGAATTGTATGCGTGGTTGTGTTTGTGCTGGCCGCCGCCGGACGAAGTTTCGGCGAAATCGCGGGAGTAAACGGAGTAACCGACGATCTGTGGGACGTCAGCCAGGGCGCCTCGACAACCGCCGGCAGCCCTACGGAGTTCTTCTCGCTGACCTCAAACATGCTTGGCGGCCATACATCCGTTATTGGCGGCCATGCGGAGAATCATAATACCATATTCCAGGACTGGTCTGACGGCGGTCAACTGCACTTCGTCGAATGGCAAACCGCCCTGCCGATCACTGTCAAGAGCTTCGTACTGAATGCGGCGCACGACCCTGAATCGCTCGGCCGCGATATCTTCTGGCGCGGATTCAGCAGATTCTCCCTGTACGCCTACGATGCCGACACCGACAGCTTTGCCACGAAGCTATTCGAACTCTTACCGTCCGATCCGTTCGGCGACACTCCTTCGCCCGCGTACGCAATCGTACGGACCGACGTACCGGACAACCACTTGAGTATCGCCGCGAACGTATTCGCCGCCCCGACCACTGACCGGTTCCGAGCCGAGTTTGTAACCCCTGGCGACGCCGGTTCGTCGTATCTTTCTCCTCGGATTCTGGAACTCGACGGTTTCGACACGTTCTATCCGGGTGTCCCCACGCCCGAACCGGCCACACTGACGCTCC
>CAYMSH010000244.1:0-9625 GCA_964392945.1 uncultured Planctomycetaceae bacterium
AGGACGTCGACTACGGTCTGACGACCCGCGAACTGGCCAAGATGATCTCCGAGGCCGGCATCCACCTGCCGGACATGCCGAAGGAAGACTTCGACGCACCGTTTGGAACCGCAACCGGTTCAGGCGTCATCTTCGGCGCCACGGGCGGCGTGATGGAAGCTGCTTTGCGAACGGTTATCGAACTGGTATGCGGCGTCAAGGTCGAAGACCTCTTCGAGCACGCTAACATCCTGCCGATACGCGGATTCGAAGGCGCACGCATGATCGAACTGCCGATCGAAGCTGTTGGTCCTGTTCCCGAGGTGCTCCAGGCTATCGTCCCGAATTGGGACTGGCTCAAGGGCGTCACGGTCAAAGTCGGCGTCTGCCACGGAACCGCAAACGCCAAGCACGTTCTCGAAGACATCAAGAATGGCGGCCCGTTCAGCGAGTGCCACTTCATCGAGTTCATGGCGTGCCCGGGCGGATGTCTCGGCGGCGGCGGACAACCGATTCCGACGACCCCGGAAATTCGCGCAGCACGCGCCAAGGCGATCTACGCCGAAGACGAAGCTTACGGAATCAGGAAGTCGCACGAGAACCCGGTCGTTTGGGAACTCTACGAAAAATTCCTGACCGATGGTCCCTGCGGACACATCTCCCACAAGCTTCTGCACACCGGCTACACCGCCAGAGGAAAGTACCTCTAAGTCGCTGAAGTAAGCTTGAAAATGTAAAATCGCCCGTCCGGCGGATTGCTAAGATTCGCCGGACGGGTTTTTTACGTTTGGCCCGATCTTGACGTGATTTCTTGGACGTTTGTGCAACGAACTGCTAGAATTAAACAGTAAACCCGCGTGAGACGAACGCTCAGACCGCCGCAAGAAAAGAATAATGAATCTGGATATTGGCGACATAATGGACGATTGGCCTTACCGGCCGGGGCAGATCACCGCCAGGAGGATCAATGGATCCGACGGCGTTGAGAAGATACAACTGCGCCTGGACCTGGGGATTCTGCAGATGAACTCCCAAGGGCGCCCCGACGGTCATCGCCCTCACGATTGCGACAGCCTGCTGGACTACTATCGCCAGGAGTTGGCGGCTCTGGTTTCCGATACAGGGGCTGACGAAGGCTTCTCGCTCGACGAGCGGGCCTGTGAGTTGCTGCGGAGTGAGGCGGTGCTGTACTACCATCGCTACCTGGCCGAGTTCGTGTTGGAGGACTACCCCGCAGTGGCCCGTGACACGGCCAGGAATCTCGTACTGATGGACTTCTGCGCCAAGTACGCACACGACGCCTCGGACAGGTACGTCCTGGAGCAGTATCGCCCGTATGTATTGATGATGAACACCCGCGCCGAGGCCCAGATGCTCGTTCACGATCAGCGCCCCAAAGCCGCACTGTCGCTGATTGAAGAGGGCTGCGAGAAGATAAAAGAGTTCTTCGATAAATTCGATCATCCCGACATGGCCGACGAATCGACCGAGCTGGTCATGCTGAGGGCCCTGGCCGGCGAAATAGAGAGCGGGATTCCCAAGGATCCTCTCCAGGAACTCCGCGACGCTCTGGATAAGGCGATCTCCGACGAGCGATACGAAGAGGCCGCCGACATTCGCGACCGCATCGCCCGCGCGGCCGACGATCGATAACACCCACCTCTCCGGTTCTCTCTGCGCTTGTGCCCAAACCGTCCTTGTGATACTATCAGCACAGTTCGCTAGGGGCGTTTGGTCCTGTTGAGGACCCGAACTGAGAAGACCCTTGGAACCTGATCAGCGAGCCGGCGACACCGGCGAGTTGCGTAGGGAAGCGGACCGGAACGATGTCATCTGTGTTAATTGTTTCGGCCGCCGGATTAACTGGCGGCCGATCTTCTGCGCACAGACATAGACGGAGATGAACATGGCAACACAATATACAATCGCTCGAGACGGTGAGATTACCGATCAGATGCGCCGAGTGGCCGAGCGGGAAAATGTATCGCCGGAGACCGTTCGCGACGAAATAGCGGCCGGTCGATTGGTGATACCCGCCAATCGAGTTCACCTGAGTCCCGCCGATCCGGCGAGTACTCCGCTGGACCCGTGCGGGATAGGCGCAGCGGTCACCACGAAGATAAACGCCAATATCGGCTCGTCGCCGGACAGCTCCTGCAAGGACGCCGAGTTGCAGAAACTCCAGTGGGCCGTGCGATACGGAGCCGACGCCGTGATGGACTTGTCCACTGGCGGCGATCTCGACGAAATCCGAATGCACCTGATCGCAAACTCCTCGATCCCGCTGGGCACGGTCCCGATCTACTCGATGATCATCAACAAGCCCGTCGAAGAACTCACTCGCGACGACATTCTGTCAACGGTAGCCAAACAGGCCGCCCAGGGCGTGGACTTCTTCACTATCCACGCCGGACTGTTGCGTGATCACGTGCCGTTGGCGATGAAGCGGAAGATGGGCATAGTCTCCCGCGGCGGGTCGCTGCTGGCCAAGTGGATGGACTATCACGCCAGCGAAAACCCCATGTACGAACTGTTCGACGAGATCAGTGCGATCATGCTCGAATACGACGTGGCGTATTCACTCGGCGACGGACTCCGCCCGGGGTGCCTGGCCGATGCATCCGACGAAGCACAGTTCGCCGAACTTGACGTGTTGGGCCAGTTAGTGCTGCGCGCCCGCGAATCCGGCGTTCAGTGCATGGTAGAAGGGCCCGGACACGTTCCCTTCAACGAGATCGAGATGAACATCACGCGCCAGCAGGAAGTCTGCCACGGAGCCCCGTTCTATGTGCTCGGTCCGATCGTAAGCGACGTGTTCCCGGGGTACGATCACATCACCTCGACTATCGGAGCCACGGCCGCCGCCAGCGCCGGGGCAAGTTTTCTGTGCTACGTAACGCCCAGCGAGCACCTGTCGCTGCCGACACCGGAGGACGTGAAGGCCGGTTGCATCGCGTACAAAATCGCCGCACACGCCGGCGACGTGGCGCGTGGAATACCCGGCGCTCGGGACTGGGACGACAAGATGTCTGATGCACGAGCGAACTTCGAGTGGGAAAAGCAGTTCGATCTGGCTTTCGATTCAGAAACCGCACGTTCAATCCGCCGCCGCGATCTGGACACAGACGTAAACTACTGCAGCATGTGCGGACACGACTGGTGCGCAATGCGAATCAGTAAAGAACTAAAAGACTCCCGGACCCAAGCCTAGATCATTCAGAATTAACAATCGCTACTTGGTGTAGAGTTTCTCTTTGCCTGTCAGTTCGCGGCGATTGTGAGGTTGGCGGCTGCCTGTTATTCCGTATTCCTTGAGCGTTCTTGCGATCGAGGCGTATTGAACCTTCCAGGCTCGCTTGCTGTATCCGCCGCCTAGTGTCATCACAACCGGAATCCGGCGCTTGACGCATTCGTCGATCACTTTCGCATCGCGAGTGACTATTCCCTCCAGGGTCATGTCCAGATTCGCCAGCGGATCGCCCCTTAGCGTGTCGCAGCCGGCTTGTAAGATCACGATGTCAGGATTGGCGCGATCGCTCGCCGGGCCCAGGTGCTTTTCGAGGTGCGCCATGTATACTTCGTCATTCGTGCCGGCGCTCAGTTCTACGTCCAGATCGCTTACGGCCTTGGGGATCGGGTAGATGTTTCCCTGGTGCATCGAGAATGTGAATACGCTGTCGTCGGTTGCGAAACAGACCGCCGTCCCGTTGCCCTGGTGAACGTCGAGATCGATCACCATTGCCCGGTCGATCAGCTTCTCCTTCTGCAACACGCGTATGGCGATCGGCATGTCGGCGTAGATGCAGAACCCTTCGCCTTGATACGGCTTGGCGTGATGGTATCCACCGCCTATGTTAATCGCGATTCCGTGTTTGAGCGCCAGCCGGCCGGCCTGAACCGTTCCGCCGGTTGCGTACCTGAATGCGTTGAGCACGGCCGCATCGACCAGCGCGTTGGGCATTACCGCCACGAAAGGCGCTTCGAGATACTTCGCGACGGTGGGGGAGTCCTTGAGGCTGTTGAGGAACTCGGGCGTGTGGACCATCAGGATCTGCTCTTCAGTGACCGCCTCGGGTACGAATACGTCTTCCGGCGCCAGCAGCCCCTCGGTGTTGAGCTTCAGGTAGATCCGCGCATACTTGCGGATATCGAAGCTGTGCAGCTTCTCCAGCCCGCCGAAGGACATCTGGTAATGTTTACTGTAAACAATCGCCACGCGATTATTGTACGCTCTACCCTCTCGCGGCGCCTTAACCTGTTTCATAGACGAAGGGGTCATTATGCAGCAGACTCCCGCCCAGAGACCGGCGACGACCAGCAGTCCGAGTACAATTCTAGTCGCTCGTATTCGAGTCAATATGTCTCTCCCGCTCATGGCGTTCTTTCTTACTTTGGCATTGCGATTATAGCGAGTATTGCCAGGAGAAGCGATGCGGCAAGCAGTATTGCTATGCCGGATCGGGCCCAAGGTTCTGGTTTGAGCCTGCGGGCTGGCGGGCGAGCTGCGACAAGACCGAACGCTGCGCCTCCGACGAATCCGCCGATGGCCACAGTTGCCGCCGCGGTATATCCCACGCCGCTGATTGCCAGCGGAAGCAATGAGTAGAGCAGAATCAGCGGGAGAACTCCCCAAGCTCCCTTCAAGTCATATCTTGGGAACTGCTTCTTGTATCGTATCTGTACGGCCGCCATTGCTCCGACCATTCCTAGTATTCCCCCGGCCGAACCTGCTATGACAACTCCAGGGGCAATCAACAATGCGAAGACGGCGGCCAGGAACGTTCCCGCCGAGAATGATAGTAATGTCCGCCACTTGCCCTGATGCTGCTCCAGCCACCAACCGGAGAACACTACTACTATGATGCTGAGCAACAGGTGCGAGATACTCTTGTGCACGATTGTGTGAGACAGCATTCGCCACACTTGCCCTTGGCGCACAGGTGGTCCGAACAAAGCTCCGAAGGCTATGAGATCCTCGTCTGATGCTTCGGTTTCCAATCCGAATTCAAGCATGGTGAACATGATGGTCGAGAAGATAGTCATCATGACAATTGCGGTCAGGGTGAATACCGGCCATTTCGTGCCCGACGCCTCCAATACCGCCTCGCTGAACAATTCCGATTGATGTCTGCGGGCGACGTGTTCAGCCAATTCCGCGGCACAGTCTATTCGGGACGATGATTCATATTTGGACTTATTGAGGAAACCCTTGATGTTTCCGGGAAGAAGCGCCTCTTTGCCGGCGGCTGATACTGACCAGAAGCCCATCGGCGTTCGGAACCGCCGCTGCGATGCGTCGATATACGCGAGCTTGCCATTCTTGCGCTTCTTGTGGGCCAGCAGAGTATCGATCTCTGGAGCATCTACATCGACTGTCCCAACCAGCAGTAGGCCCGCCGATTCTTCGTCCTGGTCCCAGGCTTCAAGCACCTGGTCGGATGTTCCGGCATAATACGGTGCTATAAGAGTACTCGCATCATACTTGGTCATTCGCACCGGCGTGTCGGGCCAAGCGGCGCGATTGCCTTCAATGTATTCTTGCCCTCTATGAAGCAGCACCTGCTGGATGCGTATCAGGCATGCGATCGCGTCGTTCGGCGGATTGGTATGTCGCTCCGAAGCATTCATTATCAGGCCCCGTGGCGGGATAAGTCCCTATTGGCTTGATTTGGAGTATAATGAATCAATGGCCGGCAAGCGACAAACTGTTTTGAATGCTCTGCGCGAACTTATCGCCGAGTTGCCCACGGGACCGGGAGTGTACCTCTTCAAGGACGCTGCCGATGTGGTGCTCTATGTCGGCAAGGCCAAATCGCTCCGCTCGCGAGTGGCCAGCTACTTTCAACCGTCGGCCGATCTGCTATCTACACGCGGGCCGGAAATCAGGCACATGATCAGCGATCTGGTGACTGATATTTCGATCCTCGAATGCGACTCGGAAGTAGATGCGCTGCTCCGCGAGAACCGCCTGATAAAAGACATCCAGCCGCGATTCAACGATCGCCTGAAAGACGGCAAATCGTTCCCGTTCCTGCAGATCACCACGCGTGAGGATTTTCCGCGGATATCGATAACCCGCCAGCCGAAAGCTCGCGGCGTGAAACTCTACGGCCCGTTCGTTTCAGTAAAGGAGCTCCGATCGGCGCTCCCGCTGATGCAGAGGGTCTTCAAGTTTCGCACGTGCAAGCTCGACATAAGCGATTCTGACGAGTCGCGAGAGAGATTCCGCCCCTGCATACTGCACAGCATAAAACAGTGCACCGCTCCGTGCGCCGCGAAGGTCAGTCGCGAAGACTACAAGCTCCAGATATCCCATCTCCGCAAATTCCTGGAGTCCAAAGGTACGGCCCTGCGGCGGGAGCTCACGCGTCAAATGCAGGAGTTTTCGGCGAATCACGAGTTTGAACGGGCCGCCGAACTTCGCGACGAACTCAAGGCGCTCGACGCCCTGCAGCGTCGCGGGCTCAGCAGCGAAGACATCCAGCCCGAAGTGTTTTTCATCGATCCGAGCGAGGGATTGGCCCGCCTGGCCAAACTCCTGGACATGCCGTCGACGCCTCGTTCGATCGAAGGGATAGACATCGCACATCTCGACGGCGGCGAGCTGTGCGGGGCGATGGTCTGCTTCATTGACGGCAAACCGTTCAAGGACGCCTACCGACGCTACAAGATCCAGACCGTAGAGGGCAATGACGATTTCGCATCGATTCGCGAAGTTGTCTGGCGGCGCTACAAGCACGCCGGCATGAACGCCGAACTGTTCCCGGACATCGTCCTGATCGACGGCGGCAAGGGTCAGCTCTCGGCCGCACACAGCGCGTTCGACAACATGGAGTTCACTCCTCCGGTCCTGCTGTCGCTGGCCAAGAAGGAAGAGACGATATTCGTCTTTGGGCGCGACGAACCGCTCAAGCTGCCGCGGAGGGATCCGGCATTGCGGATCCTGCAGTCGGTGCGCGACGAATCGCACAGGTTCGTCCAGCACTACCATCACATACTCCGCCGCAAAGCCACGCTCGGCGATTCGGCGCGGCGCAAATAAAGAGCCCGGACGAGCCGAAGCTGTCCGGGCCTTTTGTTATCTGCGGTTTGCGGTCCGATTAGTGATCTTCATCCGGCTTGATCTTTATCGGACCGATCTTTGTCGGTTTTCTTGGCGATGAGAGTCGGAACATTCCGCTCTGGGCCAGCAGGATCATCTGGCCGTCGCTGTCTGTGGCCATCAGCCTTACGCGGCAGAATCGGCTGGATTGTTCCGGCGCGGTCCATATGACCGGCGTGCCGGGGGTGATGTCCTTGGCGACTGTCGTCCAGGTCAGCTTGTTGTTCGTGGTTATCTGCAGGACGATGTTGTTGTAGTCCGCTGCCGATTCGGGCAACCAGTCGAGTTTTCGCTTCTCGCAGCACCTGATCAGCGATCCGGCGTCGGGCCAGCCCGGTCTCTTCGGCTTGAACGGCGCTTCGTCGGTGAAGTCTCCGGCGGGTCTTGCCGTCGGCTGCTGTCCGGACGATTTCTCGGTTCGCTTAACGTGCAGCGGCATGCTGATTACGGCCGACACGTTTCCGGCTTTGTCTTCAGCTTCTATCCGGAAGCGGATCGATCCGGTGCGGCCCGCATCGGCCGGCACATTGATCACGCGTCGACCCACTGGTTGCAGTGCGCCGCGGAACCGACTCCATTCCAGTTGGAACGGAACCTTGCCTATGCAGGATTCCAGCTTGATCGAGTCGAGCTTGAGGTTTGTGTCTCGCACGGCCCAGCCGATCGTGACTTCATCTCCGACCTTGTAGATGTGCGGGACTTTCTTTTCATCGTCTTCCCACTGGCTGGGTCTTACCGCAATGGCGATTTCCGGCGCCTTGCGATCGACAACGTAGATTCGGTGCGGCAGGGGGACCGGTCCCTTGGCGACTTTTTCCTGTCCGGGTCCGACGAATCGCACCCAGTGCCTGGCGTCTTCTTTGGCCTGGAAGAGGAAGTGGGTCTGTTCGACGCCGAAGTGTCCGGCGGTTTCCCAGTTTTCGCCTTCGTCTGTGGAGAACCATACGGCGACTCTCGGGTCTCCGGTCAGCTGGCTTCCGCCGGGATGACGCGCGAAGAAGTGATCGTTGCGGCAGTAGTAGACGTCGATTCCCTTACCGACGGTCTCGACGGGCTTCTGCTCCGCCGACGGACGGTAGTAAAACGGTGCGTCGTACGTCCATGCCGGATATTCGACGGCCGGGTTCCAGTGGGGATTTTCATCGACCTGTTGACAGCCGCCGATAATCGCCGCGGCCGCTATGCATAGACAGGCGCCATTGCGAATGAACAAACGCATCATGCTGCTCCCGATAATAGAGAATATTCTGTTAACGTCTAATTTCAACCAACCTGTTTCGATTATCTTACTAATCGGCCGTTATGCACGCATAATTTGAGGATAATACTCATTTAAGATATTCAAAGGCCCTCTGGAACATGATCATTCCGTCGGCCCGGTCGATTGCGCCACGCGTCCACTGGGGGTGATGGGTTACGTCAATGAACCGTTCGGGGTGGGGCATAAGGCCCATCAAACGCCCGCTGGGATCGCAAATTCCGGCTATATCGTCGGTGCTTCCGTTGGGATTGATCGGGTAGGGGCCCGGGTTCCCGTCGGCGTCTACGTATCGCAGGGCGATCTGGTCTGAATCGTTGAGCTTCTGCATAACCGAACCGTCACGCGGGACGAATTTTCCTTCTCCGTGTGCGATCGGAAGTGCGATTATTTCGCCTTTTGGTATGAAAACGCACTTGTTGCTGTCGCAACTCAGGTGCACCCAGCGGTCTTCGAACTTGCCGCAATCGTTCCAGGCCAGCGTCGCGTCGCGGCTGGCTTCGTCCGGCGAGACGTTGGCCCACGGCAGCAGACCGGCCTTGATCATGACCTGGAAACCGTTGCAGATACCCAGCACGAGCTTGTCGGCCGACACGAATTGGTTCATCGCGTCGCCGAGGTGATGGAGAATCTGATTGGCCAGGATCTTACCGGCCGCTACGTCGTCGCCATAGCTGAATCCGCCGGGAATCACCATGAACTGAAAATCAGCGATTGAAGCGGGATTCTCAATCAGTCGCGCGACATGAATACGCTCGGCCTCGAAACCAGCCTGCGTAAGGGCATATTCAGTCTCACGATCACAATTAGTACCCGCCGTCCTCAATACCAAAGCCTTAGGTGTCGCCATGTTTACCTTTCTGCGTCATTCGGAATCGTACGTCTACAGTTTTCTAACGTCAACGGCAACGGCATTTACCACAGAGATCACAGAGAACGGCAACGGCGCGAAGAATGTTACGGCGACGGCTTAGAGACAAGAATCGAGGACACAGAGGTAGGCGATGTTAGTCATTCGCCGTGTCGTTCGCCGTGTTGTTAGTTCTTGTCGTAGCATCTTATTGTCGTCGTTTTTCTCTGCGAACTCTGTGGCAAGAGCCGTTGACGTCGGCCGTGCCGTTTCTTACCAATTAAATGTGCCTTGCCATGCTTCTTTGGCAGCTTCGATTGGTGTGTTTATTAGTTTTCCGTCGGCGCCGTTTATTACTACTTGTCCGGTGTCGGTTACCTTGCCGAGTTCGGCTGCGGGTAGATCGCTTACGGCTTGTATGAACGCCTCGCGGTTT
>CAYMSH010000245.1:0-9615 GCA_964392945.1 uncultured Planctomycetaceae bacterium
CTGGGCGTATGCTTTTTCTCTTACGAGCGGAAGAACAGGATCGTGCTGAAAGACATCACGATCAAGAACTGCGTGTTCCGCCGCCTGGCCTCGGGGGTCTGGACCAACAGCCCCGACAACTTCAACAAGAAGACGTCGAACATATACAATTTCGGGAACATGACGTTTGACGGATGCCTGTTCGAAGAGGGTTACCAGTGGCAGATGGGCCTGCGCGGCGTCGATACCGGCGCTGTGCGAAATTGCGTGACCCACGATATCGGGCGTGGCTTCAGGGCCTGGAACGGAGTGGCCGGGGCAATGTTCTTCCGCTGCAAGGACTGGATATTTGAAGACAGCGAATGGGGATTCGTCTCGATCGGCCTGGGCAGCGGCGACGGCGAGGCGTTCGATTTCGAGGGCAACTGCAACAACATGACGATGCGAAGATGCCTGTTCCACGACACCGACGGACCGGGCTTCCTGCTGTGCTGCTACGCCTCGGACTGGCATCCGCACAAGAATATCGTAATGGAAAACTGCGTGCTGAACGGCAAGTCAAAACGCCCGATCGGACTGCCGAGATGCGAGATCGTTAACACGACGGACTGGAACGAAGTGACCTGGAGGAAGTGCCGCTTCTACATCTCCAAGGGCTCGACTCTCATGCGGGTGATGGACCCCGAGAAGGACAAGAAGTCCAAGTTCGTTGACTGCCACGTCAAGAAACTCGCAAACGCCTGCAGCACCCCGGCTCTGAAGCCCAAGACCACAACAACCGATCCTTCCGGCAAGCAGATTCAAATCGAGTTCGCCGAGCCGACTGTGATTAACGAGTTCAAGGTCAGCGAAGCCAAGTCTTCGTCGATAGTTCGTTACATAATCGAACGCTGGGACGCCAAGGCCTCGAAATGGGTCAGTTGCTTCAACGGCCGGAAGATCGGAACGGATTTCGTGGCGCCGATAGTCTCACGCACCACGACGAAGGCGCGAATCAGGATCATGCAGACAACCAAGGGCGCCCCGGAGGTAACGAAATTCGAAGCCTACAACGACACGACAGGCGCGATGCCGATCACACCGGGCGGGTACCTGATCAGGAAATAGCCCCGAGAAACATGAACCATCAAGCAACTATCTTCGCTGCGATTCTGCTGGGCTGCCTGGCTGGTGATGTCGCGGCGGAAGTTGCTATCGATGCCGATTATCCCGGCGGCAACATCATCTTCCAGCGAATCGAAGGCGACAGGGTCGATTTGAAACAGGACCTGCGCGACACCAGAGGCTGGTGGTTCTATTGGAATTTCCAGGTCCGCGGCGCCTCGGGTCGGAAGCTGACTTTTCGTTTCACCAACAGGAACGTTATCGGCACGCGCGGACCGGCCGTCAGCGTTGACGAAGGCAAGACGTGGTCCTGGCTGGGAACCAAATCGGTCAAGGGCGCGTCGTTTACGTACGAATTCCCCCTCGCCGGAAAGAACAGCAAGCCCGCGGCGGTGCGGTTCGCCTTTGCGATCCCCTACCAGGAGTCGAACCTGAAGAAGTTCCTGGCCGCGTACAAGGAGAGCAAATACCTGTCGGTCCAGAAACTCTGCAAAACACGCAAGGGTCGGATCGTCGAGCGAATCCATATCGGCAGGCTCGACGGGCGCGCCGCCTACCGCATACTGCTGACCTGCCGACATCATTCGTGCGAATCGACCGCCAGTTATGTGCTCGAAGGGGCCATGGCGGCGGTGCTGGCCGACACTGAAACCGGGAGATGGTTTCGCAAGAACGTAGAAGTGATGGCGGTCCCGTTCGTCGATAAAGACGGCGTCGAAGACGGGGACCAGGGCAAGAACCGCAAGCCGCGCGATCACAATCGCGACTATGTCGACAA
Organism: uncultured Planctomycetaceae bacterium; assembly: GCA_964392945.1. Taxonomy (GTDB): domain Bacteria; phylum Planctomycetota; class Phycisphaerae; order SM23-33; family SM23-33; genus BS750m-G57. The sequence continues at coordinate 1,862 of CAYMSH010000245.1, forward strand.
GAGCATCCACCCGTCGATCGCAGCCCTTCGCCAGTTCGTTCCGAAATGGTCCGCCGGGCGGGTGAAAATCGCCATCGATTTGCACTGCCCCTGGCTGCGCGGCGGCGGCAACGAGTCGATCTACCTCGTCGGCAGCAAGAACAAGGCGATCTGGGAGGCCCAATGCCGATTCGCCGGGATACTCGAGACCGTCTGCGGCTCCGAGCCGCCCTACAAGGCCTCGAGCAACCTTCCGTTCGGCAAGTCCTGGAACACCGCCGGCAACTACAAATCCGGCAAGAGCTGCGCCAGCTGGGCCGGCGAGTTGAAAGGCGTCGATCTGGCCACTACAATCGAGACGCCGTACGCCAACGCCGACAAGATCACGATCACGCCGAAACTCGCCCGCACGTTCGGATCAGCCGTCGTAGAGGCAATGGGCCAATACCTCCGCACCCCACCCAAAGACAGTGATTCTGCAGGAAAGAAACATGCGACAATCGAACTTCAAGAACGCTCTGCGGCTGCCGGCGATACTGATCGCGTGTCTTTGCGGCACTCTCCAGGCCGCCGAAAACTGGCCCATGTACAGGGCCAACGCCGCACGCTCGGCGTTCACGACTAACAGCATTCCGTCCAAGCTCCAATTGACCTGGAAGCGCATCGCCAGGCACACCCCCAGCGGCGCATGGTCCGGCCAGAAGCGACTCCAGTACGATCACACGTATCACCCGGTAGTGTTCGACGGGCTGGTCTTCTTCGGCAGTTCGAGCGATCACAAGGTCTACGCCCTTGACGCCGCCACGGGCAAGACGGTCTGGACGTTCTTCACCGATGGACCAATTCGCATCGCGCCGGCCGCCGGCGAGCACGGGCTGTATGTCGGCAGCGACGACGGCGTACTCTACTGCCTGGACCGCAAGTCGGGCAAACTCAAGTGGAAGATCCGAGCCTCGGGCAAAGACGATCGCATCATGGGAAATGACCGCCTGATCTCTCGCTGGCCGGTGCGGGGCGGGCCAGCGGTTCACAACGGCGTTGTCTACTTCGCCGCGGGAATATGGCCCACTGAGGGCCTGTTCGTGTGCGCCGTTGACGCACGCGACGGGAAGACCATCTGGCGAAATACCGATTCCGGGGCGATGATCTCCGACAAGCCCCGCGCCGGACGCGACGTAAAGAGCGGACCCGGCGCACAGGGCCACCTGGCGATCGGCGCCGGCGTGCTGGTTGTTCCAACCGGCCGGGCCGCTCCTGCGGTGTACGACCTGAAAGACGGCTCAATAAAGTATTTTCATCACGGCGTCTACGTGAACAAGGCAAGCGGCGGGACGAAGGCGTCGGTAATGGGGAATCTCGTGATCTGCGGCGAAAACTACCCGGCCAAGCGACACGGGAACAAGACACGGGTGTGCACCCCGGGCGATGGGCGGAACGTCTCGGCTCCGATCACGGCGGCCAACGCGTATCATCCCAAGATGATTATCACGTTCGAGCGGTCCGATCTGGAAGGATACCCCGCGGCGATAGTCCAGCGGGAAAGAAAAGATCGAGACGGGAAGATCAACAAATACCTCGCCCTGGCCAGGGAGCCGTCGTGGGAATTCCGAACCCCGTTCGACGTTCGCGATATAGTCGCCACTCAGGACAAAGTGATTATCGCAGGCCAGGGCAAGATCGCCGTCATAGACATCAAGACGAAAAAGGTGCTCGCCGACATCGAAGCCGGCGGCAAGATCCAGAGCCTGGCCGTGGCGGACAAGCGAATCTACGCGGCCGATGAAAACGGAACGATTTACTGTTTCTCCGAAGAACCCCGGGCCCGGCAATCGGTCCCGCCGGTCAAGATACTGCCCCCTGGCAGACACACGAAACTAACGCCCGTAGCGAAGGACATCCTGAACAAGACTGGAGTGACTCAAGGGTATTGTCTCGATGACGGCTGCGGGGCCGGCGAGTTGGCCGCCGAGTTGGCCAGGCGTTCGGAGTTGTATGTCTATGGCGTCGATACCGACCCGGCCAGGATAGCATCCGGGCGGGCCAAGCTCGATGCTATGGGACTCTACGGAACGCGCATGACGCTCCTGCACGTCAGCGATCTGAACAGGCTCCCATTCACCGGGAAACTGGCCGAAATGGTCGTTTCATCAAAGGCGTTGGGCCAGGGATCGGCGTTCCTGGATGGCGAGGCGGTCAAGAACATGCTGTGTCCGTATCTGGGAATCGCCTGCCTGGGCAAGACTGGCGATCTGAATGTAACCAGACGCTCCGGGATAAAGAACGCCGGGACCTGGACGCATTTCTACGCCGACGCCCACAACAGCTACTGCGGAACCGACACCGCTCTGCACGGTCCGCTGGAACTGCTCTGGTTCCGCGACACCGACTTTCCGATCGCCGATCGCCATTCAATGTCCAGCCCGACGATGGTTTGGAACGGGTATATGGTTATGCCGGGAGCCCACGGCGTGCGCGTGGCCAACGCGTATAACGGCAGGCCGATCTGGACCCATGACATCAAAGGCCTGAACATTCACCAGGGCGGATTCTCCTACGATCGCCGCAAGCTCAGCGGGAACATGTGCGTCGCCGACGGCAAGGTCTACGTTCGACATCTGGACTACTGCCTGCGGATCGATATCCGGACCGGAAAGGTGCTGGGCAAGTGGAAACTGCCTGGCGCGAAAAACGCGAAAACCAGGCAGCTCTGGGGATATGTCGCCTGCTCCGACGGCGTGCTCTACGGGTCGATCGCGAACGCCGATCTGCTGGTCAACGGTTTTCCCGTACCGGGATCGAGGACCGCCAAGCAGGCGGCCGAGATTCTGGCGGCCGATCCCAAACTGGCTCCGAATCACTACCACGCCGACTCGACAACGCTGTTCGCCATGGACGCCGCGACGGGAAAGATAAAATGGCGCCATACGGCGAAACACTCCATCCGCAACACCACGATCACCGTCGGAAAGAACACGATCTACTTCGTAGACAAACCGATCACGCATACCGACGATTACCGCTCCAGGATCCGCGGCAAGGTAGACCCGGAAAAACTGGCCACAAAAGCCAAACTGCTCGCCAGGCGGCGCGGCACGACTGTCGAGGCGGAGCTCGAGAAGCTGAAGAAACCCGTCGGCCGAATCATCGCCCTCGACACGCAGACCGGAAAGGTCAAATGGCGCAGCGATGAAAAATCCGCGTCGGGACAGTTCCTTTCGGTAAGCGACGCCAACGGCGTTCTGATGATGGGCGGCAATTCCCATTTCGCCGCGCTGGATGCGAGCACGGGCAAGCCGCTATGGGACACCGGCCTGCACCAGCGCCCCATGGTCTTCGGCAAGGAATTGCGGTTCGGCGGCGGCGTTTTCGACATGCTTACCGGCAAGAAGATCAGGTCCCTGCCCCGGATGCGGGGATCGTACTGCACGCCGGTGCTCGGATCGCCGAATCTGCTGGCGTTCCGCGTGGGCGTTGTGGGATACGTGGACCTGTCCAACGGGCGCGGTACGGAATATTTCGGCGGGATCCGACCGGGCTGCTACGTGGACATGACCCCGGCCGGCGGTCTACTGATAATGTCAGACGGCGGGGCCGGATGCGGATGCAGCTACCTGAACCAATGTTCGATCGCCCTGCAGCCCAGGCGAGCAAAACGCTAGGGAGCATTACTGCTCGCTGTCGGGCGCTGCGCCGCCGAGTTGATATCTCTTTCTGAGCGCATTCATGCGGAACACCAGGGCCGATGCTGCGGTTATCGCGGCCACGACGACGAGTATGATCGCCATTCTCAGCCAGCCGCGTCCCTCGGCTTGGCGAGCCATGATGAGTTCCAGCATCCTGCGAATCCATTCGAGCGCCCCGAGCACCAGGACGACCTGCACGAGTCGCGCCGCCCAGCGACGAGGGACCAGAAGCACAAACGGAAACGCAAGACTCAGCGCGACCAGCGGAATCATCCGCACCCTGAAAAAGTGGGCCGCCAGCAGCACAGCACTCAGAAAAACCGGAAGCAGTCTAACTATATTCATACTACAGTCTACGCCGCGGGAAACGCGTTTGCGGGAATTGCGTTCGGCGGGATCATTTCTTCTTGATATCGTAGCAGTAGAGATTCGGCCCATATCGCAGGTAGAGCTTTCCGTTCAGGATCACGGGATGTGCCCAGGCGTCCTTCTTCTTCTCGGCCAGGTTAAACCTGCCTGCAAACTCAAAGCCCTTGCCAGTCGGCTTCAGCAGCGCCATCTCGCCGCTCTGGGCCAGGCAGTAGAGATGTCCGTCGGCGTAGATCGACGCACCGAGCGGGAGATCTTTCATTACGTAATCGACTTTACCGGTAGCGAAATCCAGGCGGGCCCATCCGGGAATGTTGCGGCGGCTGGCGCCGTAGATCTTGCCGCCTACGACAACAACTGACCCGTGAGTGTTGGCGAACTTCGAGTCCCATGCTTTCGTCGCCTTGCCGGCGGCGGCGTCAATCTTCAGGCAGTACGACAGCCCCTTCTCGCGCGACGAGTTGGAGATGAATAGCAGGTCGCCGAGCAGGACGGGAATGGCGGCCGACATGCTCTTCTTGATCTCGTGCCGAAACGCCCAGAGCACCTTGCCGTTTTTCGCATCAACGCCAAAGGCATGCCGCGATCCGCACGTTATGATCTGGCGTTTGCCGCCGAGCTCGGCCAGGATTGTCGAACAGTAGTTCGCCGCTTCTTCGGCTTTCGGTTTCGTGATCCAGAGTTCCTTGCCGGTCTTCTTGTCCAGGCGGACCATGAGCGCCTTGGTCCCGCCGGGAGTTACGATAACGCCGTCGCCGTCGATCAACGGCGACTCGGAATATCCAAAGACCTTCCGCCCGGCGCCGTACTTGGCTCCGGTGTCGACGGCCCACAGCTCCTTGCCGTTTTCCGCGCTGAGGCACGCCAGCCGGGCATGCGCATCGAAAACGAACACGCGCCCGTCGTCGTACGTTACAGACGCCCGAGCGCCGCCGAACGGTTTGGACCAGGCCTTCCCGCCGACGGTCTTCCACTTGGGCTTTCCATCGAGCCGGAGTGCGAACACGTGCAGTTCGGAGCCCACGTCGCCGGTGATGTAGATCGCGTCTTTGCCCAGCACGGGCGAAGAGTAACCCTTGCCGAGCCCGCCTGCGGTCCAGAGAACCTTCGGTCCGCCGGCCGGCCAGGAACTCAGCAGTCCGGTCTCGTCGCTAACGCCCTCTCGCCGCGGGCCGCGCCATTGCGACCAGCCCGGCTCGCTCGAGGCGATCAGTTTGCTCTTGGCCGCGGCGCTGGCAGCCCCGGTCGGCAATGCGACAACACCGGCGAGAATCAGGCCGACAACTGCGAGCTTAATCTGCTTAATGCACATCATTACACATCTCCTATGAGTTCATTCTAGGCGCCGAGCGGGCCAATCAGCAGAAGGTATTCGGTATTACCGCCTTACCGGTGATCGGCGAGGCGATTCTCTTGTCGGTCTCAAACCCGATTTCGGCAAACCGCGTTCGATTGGGTCATTTCTTCTTGATATCGTAGCAGTAGAGATTCGGCCCGTATCGCAGGTAGAGCTTTCCGTTCAGGATCACGGGGTGAGCCCAGGCGTCCTTCTTTTTCTCGGCCAGATTGAACTTGCCGGCGAATTCGAAGCCTTTGTCGCCGGGGATCAGCAGCGCCATTCGCCCGCTCTGGGCCAGGCAGTAGAGGCGTCCGTCGGCGTAGACAGCCGAACCGACGGCAAGGCCCGGCAGCATGTAATCGGTCTTGCCGGAAGCGAAATCCAGGCGGCCCCAACCCTTGACGTTCTTGCGGCTGGCGCCGAATATCTTTCCGTTAACGCCAATCGCCGAACCATGAAAGATCGCGAATTTCGAGTCCCACACTTTCACGGCTTTGCCGGCGGCGGTGTCGATCTTGAGGCAGTACGACAGGCCCTTTTCACGGGAGGAATTGGAGATGTACAGCAGATCGCCATGCAGAACCGGAATCGCCGCCGAGGCGCCCTTTTCTATCTGGTGCCGGAAAGCCCAGATGATCTTGCCGTTCCTGGCATCAATTCCAAACGCGTGCCTCGAACCGCACGTGATGATCTGACGTTTGCCGCCGAGTTCTGCGAGAATAGACGAACAGTACGTCGAGGCCTCTTTGGCCTTGGGTTTCGTGACCCACAGTTCCTTGCCGGTCTTCTTGTCCAGGCGAACAACCAGCGCCTTCTTGCCGCCGGTGGTCACGATAACGCCGTCGCCGTCGATCAGCGGGGATTCGGACATACCGAAGTAGATTTTCGCCGCGCCGTATTTCTCCGCGGTATCGACGGTCCAGAGCTCTTTGCCGTCTTCAGCGTTGAAGCACGCCAGGCGCCCGTAGGCATTGTACGAGAATACTCGTCCGTCGTCATAGGTGCACGAGCCCCGGGCCCCTCCATACGGTTTGGCCCAGGCTTTCCCGTTGACCGATTTCCATTTGGGCTTTCCATCGAGCCCGAGTGCGAACACGTGCAGCTCTGAGCCCACGTCGCCGGTGATGTAGATCGCGTCTTTGCCCAGCACGGGCGAAGAGTAACCCTTGCCGAGCCCGCCTGCGGTCCAGAGAACCTTCGGTCCGCCGGCCGGCCAGGATTTCAGCAGTCCGGTCTCGTCGCTAACGCCCTGGCGTCGCGGGCCGCGCCATTGAGGCCAGCCCGGCTCGCTCGAGGTGATCAGCTTGCTCCCGGCCGCGGGGCTGGCAGCCCCGACCGGCAATGCGACACTAACGGCGAGAATCATGCCGACAACCGCGAACTTCAACTGCTTAACGTTGATCATTACGCATCTCCTGTGAGGTCATGTTGCACGCCGGGGCGGCCGATCAGCAGCAAGTATTCGGTATTGCCGCCCTTGCCGACGATCGGCGAGGCGATTATCTTCTCGGGTCCAAACCCGATTTCGGTCAATTGCGAGCAAACCTGATCGCGAATGTCTTCAGACTGCTCCGGAGCCAGGCTCTTGGGCCCGGGCTTGCCCCCTCTAGACGGTTTCAGTTTGGCCAGTTCGAATATCGGCTTGAGAAGGCTGATTATTCTCCCGCCGGGCTTGAGCCATTTCATCGCGGCCGGCACGCTGAGTTTCTGCGGTGTCCAGGCCGCGTCAATGACCACCAGATCGACCAGCTCCGGCGCCTCGGCGTGAAGTGCGTTGGTCCGCTCCATTACGACAACTCTCGGATCCTTGCGCAGTTTCCACGCCAGCGTGCCGTAACCGGTGTCGACGGCGTAGACCTTCACCGCGCCATGGGCCAGCAGGCAATCGGTGAATCCGCCAACGTTGCAGCCGAAATCAGCACAGACCAATCCGCCGCAGTCAATCTCGAACGCTTCGATCGCCGCGTCAAGCTTCAGTCCGCCCCTGCTTGCGTATTTGTCGGCCGGGTTGTCCATCGGGGAACCTGTGTTCATAAAAAACCGCCCGCGGACGATATCGCCGCGGGCGGACAGTAATCATTCAACTATCGGCGAAACTATGCAGTAGCCTTGTTCAACATCAGCGTCATTCGCGACTTACGGCGATCGGCTGTCTTCTTGTGGATCGTTCCTGTCGCCGCAACCTGGTCAAGCTGCTTGAAGACTACCTTCAGGCACTCGGCCGCTTTTTCAGTGTCGTTGGCCTCGAGGGCCTCTTCAAACGAGCGGACGGCCTTCTTGACGCGTTCTTTGCGCCAGCGGTTGCGTGCGTTGTGAGTTTCGTTCTGACGAATGCGTTTCTTGGCTGAAGCTGAATGGGCCACGTACTACTCCTGCGTATATAT
>CAYMSH010000246.1:0-7988 GCA_964392945.1 uncultured Planctomycetaceae bacterium
AACTGGAAGGCGATCGACCCCAACTCCAAAGGCGACTGGGAACTCTACGATCTGGACAAGGACATCGAAGAGAAGACCGACATCGCCGACAAGCATCCCGACATCCTGGCCAAAATGAAAGGCTTCGCAAAGCAGGCCCACACCCCGGCTATCGCGGGGACATTCAAGGACAGAACGCTCCACGAAAAGGACCGCCGCGCCAAATACGGCGGCAAGGGTCGCCCGCCTTCGCGAATGAGGGGCAAAGTCAACAAGATGCCGACCAAAGGCCTGATCGACAACAAGGACTGGAAGCTCGTTCGCGCCTCGAGCGAGGCGTCGGGGAACGGGAAGCTCGCCAAATGCGCCATAGACGGCGACCCGCGAACCTGGTGGCATTCGGCGTTCGCCGGCAGGACCGAGCAGCACCCCCACGAGTTGGTCATCGACCTGGGCGCCGAATACGAGATCCGCGGATTCCGCTACATGGCCCGCCAGGACGTCGGCTGGAACGGCGCGATCGCCGATTGCGAGTTCTACGTATCCGGCAGCGCCGAGGAGTTCAAAACCGTAGCCGTCAAAGCAGCCTTCAAGAAAGTAAGAACCGCCCAGGACGCCGCCTGCAAACCGGTCCGGGGTCGCTTCGTATTACTGCGAACACTCTCGGCCCACGGAAAAGGACCATGGGCCTCGATAGCCGAACTCGGCGTTATAGGCAAGCCGGGCCGCACAAAGAATTGAGCTCGAAGAGTGCTTGAACTACATGGTACGGAGGGACCTCAGGCCTAACGCAGCCAGAGGCGCTGCGCCGCCCTTGTAGGAGCATCTCGGCGGCGATACAATCACAGGACGACTCATCCGTGATCTGCGCGGACCGAGCAAACGAAGGAGACTCACGATGCACTTTTCGCACCGCTTGGCCTTGATTGTAAATCTACTACTGATCGCCACAGCGATCGCCGCCGACCCGCCGAGCGACGACTTTGAGCGTCAACTGGCCAAGGTCCGCTCCTCGGTCCTGGCCGGAACGAAAGGATATTCGCAAAAGGCCGCGGCTTTCGAACAAGCCTCGGCAGCGGCCTCAGACGACTTGCGGATGCAGACCGCGTTGCTCGAGGAGGCCTTCGCTTACGCCCTGGCGGGCATGCCGAACGCAACATGCCGCGAAATCGCCGAACGCTCGCTCCAGCGTCTCGGTGATCTGGACGCCAATCGCAAAGACCTCTGGGCCCGCAAGCGGATCGAATTACTGAGAAGATCATACGTGACCACACGCGACAAGAAAGCCAGGACCGCCTCTGGGACGGTGCTGCTCAAGGCGCTTCTGGCCGGCGCGAAGTCCCAAGAGGCCGATCGCCGCTGGGCCGAGGCCGCCGCATCGCTGGCCGAAGCCGCTCGGCTGGCCAGACTACTGGCCAAGGAAGACGCGCCTGGGATCCTCCGACGACATACACGCGCCAGACATTTCGCCAGCACCAGAAAACAGGCCGACGGTCTGAAAAAGGCCCTGGCCGACAAGCCCGACGACAAGGCCACGCGCCAGAGATTGATCTCGATGCTCGTAGTGGACCTCGACGAGCCGGGCGAGGCGGGCGAACATCTGGCCAAGGACGTTGATGAGTCATGGCGAACGCAGGTTCCCATAGCCGGCGGTCAAGTCACCGACCTGCAGGCCGATGCGGCCGGCAAGATCAGCGACTGGTACGCAGAGACGCTGGTCAAGAGGGCCCAATCCCCCTACTCGCGGGCGATCGTCATCAGCCGGGCCGTGGCGTGGCGAGAGCAGAGCGCAAAACTGGCCACGGGGCAAGAGGCCATCTTGGCGAAGATCGCAGCCGACAAACTTCGCAAGAAACTTGTGCGGTTGCCGGAGCCTCCGCCGCCGCGCGAGGAAAAACCGGCGATAGCCCCAGTCGCGGCGACGCCTGAGAAAATCGCAATATCAGTCTACGAGCCCTGGCCCTTCAAGAGACCGGTGAGCAAAGGCCAGAGGCTGCAGATCAAAGCCTCGGGACGATGGCGCATAATGCCCAAAGGCAGGTGGCACGGTCCCAACGGCAAGGATTTTTACCTCAGGGGCCGACTCGACGACGGCGAACCGTTCCGCGTAGGCGCCGGGGTTACTCTCGATATACCAAAGAACGGCATGCTGCATCTCGGCATGTACGAGGGCGGCAAGTACTCCAACAACCGCGGCGGCATCACCGTTACGATCGAGGTGCTCAAGTAGGCGCAGTTGGAGTGAATCGAGGCCGGCGACACCGCCCGATCCGACGGGCTCAGCCCAACTTCGCCAGGGCGTAGTTTACCGTTTCCTGGGTGATCAGTTGCACGACCCCGGCGCCGTCCACGAGATAGTGGATCGGGAGGACGCCGTATCCGGTCTGGCGGTAGCAGTCGAGTTTGATCTTGCCTTTGGCTATCGGGATTTCGACTGGGCCGCTGTAGGTAAGGGTCTGGTCCGCTCGCAGCGTCGAATTGTCGAGCATATCGAACTGCAGCGGTTTGGTCTTGAACTTGCCGGAAGCCAGCAACCCCAGCAACGCCCACTGGGCAATCAGCGGATGGGACGTGGCGCGGGTCTGTGTCCAGGAGCCGGACTTTACGATCATCTGCTTACCGTCCCAAGTTCCCGACTCTGTGAATCCCAAGTCCGTCGCACCGAGGACGGACGACTTGAGCGTCCATTTCTTCACGGCGTTCAGATCGCCGCGGCAGATGATCCTGTTCCTGACCACGCTGATGGGCCTGGCGCCGCGGGTCTCTTTCGACGTGCAGATCGCATCGGCGAACGCGACGCTCAGCGATCCCGAAACGCGACTGCGCGATGTCGCCCCGGCGCCGGAGGTCTGGACCAGGTGATACTGTGCCGCGAACGGACCTTTCATCGATCCGCCGCCGGGCGGCTTGAACCTGGGCAAATAGCCCGTGATCGGTTCGATCGCCGGCGGTTGGGTGAAGATATTCCTCGGCCCTGACGCCGGGCCGAACCTGCCACGACGACGCCTCCGGGGACGCTTCGGTTCGGCGGCCAGCAGCGGCAGTAATCCGCCCGAGGCCAGCGCGGCCGCGGACGCCGAAATCTGTATGAATTCTCTGCGGTCCATCACACGCCCTCCTTGATCCTGCGGTACCAGCCGAGGTAGGTTTCCTGCGCCCCGGACTTATCTTTGGGCACGCGTGTGCAAAGCTCGAGCTTGCCGACGTACTGGCGAAGGTATCGGTTGTGTCGCCGGATCACGGCCCGTCCGGCTTCGGCGGCCGCGAGATCCTTCATCTCCAGCGGATCGGCCGACAGGTCGTAAACCTTCGTCGTCCCGTCGCCGTAGTGGATCGTTTTGTACTTCTTGTCGCGAACGCCGATCTGCCCGGCTCCGAGGAACGATTCGCCTACGACATAATCGCGCCACTTGTCGATCTTGTCACCCTGAGCGACGGGCTTGAGGCTCTTGGCGATCGTCATTTTCGGCAGCGGCGGGACCTTGGCGTAGTCGCATATCGTCGCGGCCATGTCAACGCCGATGCTGAGATGTTCAGTGTCGCGCTTGTTCTTTTCGATCTTGCCGGGATGAACGATAACCAGCGGCACGCGCCAAGCCTCCTCCTCCATGTAGCCCTTGGACACTTTGCCGTGGAACCCCAGTCCGTCGCCATGATCGGCGGTGAAGATCACCACGGTGTTCTTCGCGAATCGCGAGGCGGCCAGCGCGTCGTAGAGCCGCCCGATCTCGGCGTCGACCATTTCGACCAGGCGGTAGTAGCTGTAGATATAGTACCGCCAGTCGAGTTCCTTCCAGCCCCGGGTCCGGTCGGCGAACTTTCGATCGTTGGCGAAGTTCTTCGGAATCGGCGGGAGCTTGTCGGCGATTTCCTTTGCGAAGCGGAACTTGCCCTGGCCGCCGTTGGCTCCGGCGGTGTAGCAGCAGTCGTGCGGGTTCATGAAACCGGCGTTAAGGAAGAACGGCTTGTCGCCTTTGTAATTCTCCAGAAAGCCCATGCACGCCCGAGCAATCGAACCGTCGTTGTATTCGCCTTTGCCCGATCCGCAGATATAGCGGAAGCTCTTGGCCACCGATCGACCGTTAATGTGCCACTTGCCGGCATAGACGCATTCGTAACCGCCCCGCTTGCCGAGCCACTGGCCAAGGTCCGGCAGATCGCCTCTGAGATTGCAGCCGTTAACCGGGATCCCGGTCTCGCTGGACATTCGACCGGTGTACCAGCTTGCCCGGGCCGGGCAGCACTGCGGCATGGCGGTGTAGGCGTTCATAACCGAACAGCCGTCTTTGACGATCCGATCGATCGCCGGAGTCTTTACGTGCCGATTACCGTAGGCGGATATCGCCTTGTAGTGCATCTGGTCGACGTGAATAAACACAATGTTAGGCCGCTGGTTCATCTGGCAATACGCCTCTTTTCACTCGCTAAGATATCAGTTAGTCACTGGCCGATGCAAATCAAACTCTTCATCGTACGAATGAAGATTCGCCCGCCGGAGACCGCAGGCGTCGTGTTGCATTTCGCGTCCAATCGGTTAGTGGCGACGAGCTGGAACTTCTTGGGATTCGGTTTGTAGACTGTCGTCGTGGCGTTCTGGCTCGTTGCGTAAAGCAGCCCGTTGACGGACACGATAGAGCCCCAGAATGTCGAGTCGGGGCGTTTGCCTTTGTGCGTCCAGAGCACTCGCCCGGTCTTGGGGTCCAGGCAATCCAGCCCGCCGCCCCGCGCGTTGGCGCGATAGACGTATCCGCCGACAAGGACGGGCGAACCGATGTTCTGCGGATTCTTATCGAATCGGTAGAGCCGATGCGTTTTAGTCACGTCGCCCGACCCGCCGAGCCGCACCCCGAGCCGCACCCCAAGAAACCCGCCGGTAACGAATATCATGTCGCCTACGCGTATCGGAGCCGAATACGCCAGCGCGCCTCGCGAGTGACGATTCCCCTCGCAACTCCAGACGATCTTCCCGGTTTCAGCGTCATAGGCGATCAGCCGCCACGCCATCGAGACGATAACGCGGGCGCCGTTCTTCGTGTCGATGACCACAGGCGTGGTCCACGAGCCCATCTGCTCGTCCTTGAGTCGCCTGTCGCCTTCGAACGGTTCATCGGTCTTCCAGAGGGTCTTGCCGTCCGACAGTTTTATCGCCGTGACGAACACGTTCTTTCCCGGGCCAGTGTGCAGGATCACTCGCCCTTTATGGATGATCGGCGAAGTCCCGAAACCCCAGCGATGCTTAAACTCGCCCAGATCGCGAGACCAGATCGGCTTGCCGTCCAGATCGTAGCAGTGCAGCCCGGCCGAACCGTGCCAGACGACAACCCGCTTACCGTCGCACGCCGGGGTCGTCGGGCTGTAGTTGTTCGTCGAGTGCTTCGGCATGACGCGATCGATCTCAACGCTCCTGCTCCACAGCTTCTTACCGTCAGATGCGTCGAAGCAGTAGAGGCTGCGTTTGCGTCCTTTTTTGTCTTCGGCCGACGTGACGAAAACACGCTTGCCAACAACGATCGGGCTGCCGTTGCCCGGTTGGGGCATGTCGATCTTCCAGCGAATGTTCTTCTCGCTGCTCCAGGCAGTCGGAGCAGTTTGGCCTTCGGCGGCAAAACCGTTGGCGCTGGGTCCGCGAAACGCCGGCCAATCGGCCGAGGCGATCGGACAAATGCAAAAAACGCAAGAAACGATCAACAGCACGAAAAACAAAGAGTTTCGACGCATTGTATTGCTCCGGGACGCGGGCGTCATGAACGTTTACTTATCAGGTCTATCGGGCGGCCCTTGAGAGCCGCTGACTTTACGTGATACGGCTCCCATCTCGCCTTGGCGGCCGCAGGGTCAACGTATATCTGGTGCTTTACCGTCTCCCATGGCACATGCTCGTCCTTGAACTTCTTCATCCAGTCCAGGGTCATCTCATGGAGACGGGCCTGCAGGTCCTTGTGCTCGGGCGAGCCGAACAGGTTCTTCAGTTCGTACGGATCGTTCTTTCGATCGAAGAGAACGTTAATTCGCTTGCGTCCTCCGACAAGCTGGAAGGCGTACGTGTAGCGATGCGTGTAGACGCCCCGCCAGTCGCTGCCCTTGCCCCAGAAGAACATCGGAACCGATTCGGTTTTCTCGTCGCGATTGGCCGCTATCGCCGCCGAGTAGTCCGCGCCCTGGCAGGTCTTCGGCGGCTTGATTCCCATAAGACCGAGCATTGTCGGCATAAGATCCAGCGAGCCGATCAGCATGTCACTTACTCGCGGCTTGATCTTCGAACCCATAGACAGTATCAGCGGTACGCGGCACGATATCTGCTGCGGGTGGGATTTGTGCTCGCGAATTCCGTGTGAGCGGAGAATGTCGCCATGATCCGACGTGAACACGACGATCGTGTTGTCGGCTACGCCCCTGGCTTTGAGCTTTTCGATCAGCCGGCCGAAATTGTCATCCACATTGGTGCAAAGCGCCATGTGCCCGCGATAGTCGCGGCGTATCTTTTTCGTATCAGGACAGCCCGGGCGAAGCTTGATCTTGTCTGCGTCGTACAGTTTCTCGTACTTCTTTGGCGCGGGGTATCCCCAGCCCCAGTTGTGAGGCGGGTGCCACGAAACGAAAAGTGCGAACGGTTTCTTGCCCGCGTGCTTGTCCAGGAATTCGAGGGCCTGGTCGGTCTGGCCGTCGGATTCGAACTTTCCGAGCTTGACCCGCTTGTTATCGTCGGACCAGTAAAACGCCTTGTCGGCCCAGTAGTTCAGATCGCAGTTATTGGTGAAGAACTCGTTGTCGAAACCGTACCGCATCGGCCCGGCCGGGATCCCGCGTGTTCGCACCCCGCCATACAAATGCCACTTGCCCACATATCCGGTGTGGTAGCCGGCGGCGTTGAGCATATCGGCGAACGAGGAGCCCTTCGGCGGCAGCATCTGGATGTCGTTGACCATGCATCCGTTGTAGAGCGGGTGCTGGCCGCTGAGCAGGATCGAACGATACGGCGTGCAAACCGGACACGACGAAACGCAGTGATTGAAGCGAAGCCCATCGGCGGCGAACTTGTCGATGTTCGGGGTCTTGATCTGCTCGTTGCCGTAACAACCCAGCATGTCCCACGACTGCTGATCGCTGAAGACAAACAGGAGGTTCGGCTTGGAACCGGCGCCCGATCGCTTCGCGGCCAGAACCGAACCGGTAGACGCAAGAGCAAACGCCGCCCCGCCGGTAGCTTTCAAAAACTCACGTCGCTGCATGATTGGCCCTTCCGCTGTAATCGCCCGTGCGTCGAGGCGTCGGCTATTCCTCGGTTTTCACGATTTCGGCTTTTTCCTTCAGGCCGTCGATGAAGACCTCCACGGCCTTGGACTTGGCCTGCTCGGCAAGGTGCTCGCCGAGTTGTTCTTCGACTTCTTCCAGCGGGACAGCCCCGCCTGGCACGTGCTCGTTGAGCTTGACGATATGGTACCCGAAGTCGGTCAGGAAGATGTCGCTGATGTCGCCGACTTTCATGGCGAACGCGACGTTTTCAAACTCTTCGACCATCTGTCCGCGTTCGAAGAAGCCCAGATCGCCCGCAGAGTCGGGGCAGTCTGAATGCTGGGAGGCCAGCTCCTCGAAAGGCGTGCCGGCGTTGAGCTGGTTTTGGATTTCGACTATCTCGCCGAACGCGGCCTCGCGGTCAACGTTGGGATTCACGTGCTTGATGATGTGGCTGGCGCGAACCTGTTCGGGGCGTACGAACATTTCGAGATTCTCGCTGTAGAACGCCTTGATCTCTTTTTCAGTCGGCTCGGCGACGTCGGCCACGGCCTGCTGCATGAGCATATCGAGCTTGATCTGCAGTGCAATCTCGGCGCGGACCTCATCTTCCGGCGTCTCGCCGATGTTCTCTTTGACTTCCTCGAACGCTTCATCGATCCGCTCGGCCGGGATGTCGGCGTCCATCTGCGCCGCGGCCTGCATCATCACGGTGCGTTCGACGATGTTCTCTTCGGCCCACTCTTCGAGCTGCCCTTCCGGCGGATCGGCCTGGT
>CAYMSH010000246.1:7998-9555 GCA_964392945.1 uncultured Planctomycetaceae bacterium
TCGATGTATCGTTCGTAGTCCGGTCGAAGACGCTCGACCTCCTGTGCGATCAGGTCATTGTCAAGTTCTTCGCCATTTACAGTAATCTTCATCACAGCTTCCTTTTGTGCGGCCGGTTCCCGGCCAGTTATCGGCGATCAGCGATCACCGCGTCTCTTGACGTCATACAAATAGAGATTATCTCCGAATCTCAGCGCCAGCATTCCGCCGGCTACTACCGGGTGGGCCCAGCTGTTGCCTTCGCCTTCTACGCTGAATCGTCCGGTGATTTTCAAGCCTTTCGGCGAGGCGGTCGCCAGGGCCACGGCGCCGCCGTCTTCTTCGTACAAATACAGCATCCCGTCGGCGTAGCAGATCGAGCCTTTCTGAAAGTCCTCGCTGACCCACTTCTTCTTGCCGGTGGCCATCTCCAGGCAGAGCCATCCGGTATTGTCGCCGAATCCGTATATGTGCCCATCGACAACAACGTATCCGCCGACCTGGCAGGACATCTTGTCTGTGGTCCATGCCTCTTTCGCCGTAATCTTGCCGCCGGCGGCCTTGAGCTTCAGGCAGAGCCCGCCCATTCCGTATCCGTTGGACCAGTACAGCAGGCCCTTGTCGTAGACCGGGGTCGTCACGTTGGCCGTGTTGCCGTACGAAAACTGGTTGACCCAGAATCGCTTGCCGGTCTTTGCATCGACAGCCAGCAGTCCGCCGGCGGTGCCGACGACAATCATCGGGACCTTGTCGTGCACGACATAGAGCGGCGAGGTGTAGTTGGCCTCTTCGAACGGCTTGGACTTCCAGATCGTCTTGCCGGTCTTCTTGTCCAGCGCCACGAGTCCGACTTCTTCGCCGCCGGGGGTCACGATCGCCATATCGCCGACGATCAGCACCGATTCGGAATATCCCCAGGGCCCGGGCTGACCTTCGAATTCGCTGAGGTCACGGGTCCATATCTTCTTGCCGGTCTTTGCGTCAAAGCAGGCTACGAGCCCCTTGCCCGATTCGATGTACAACCTGCCGGCGTCCCATGTAGGCGTGCTCCTGGCGCCGGGATGATTCTGCGTAAAGCCGGGGCCGACTTTGACGGTCCACTTGACCTTCCCGGCCAGAGTCATCGCCGTGAGGACCAGGATGTCGTCGGCGCCTTTTTGACCGCTGGCGTAGATCAGCCCGTCTGCAATCGAGACGCTGGAGTATCCGTTTCCGATCCCGCTGATCTTCCACAACAGCTTCGGACCGCCTTTGGGCCAGCTCTTCAGCAGCCCGGTGTCCGCAGACTTGCCGTCCCGCGCCGCCCCGCGCCATCCGGGCCAGTGCGGCGGTTTGGGCTTGGCCTTTTCCGACCCGCCGGGCGCAGCAAAAACCCACAACCCGGACGCCGAAGCGAGGATCACGCAGCAACAGAGCGTCAAAAACCGTTTACCGGCCATTGTGAATCCTATCGGAATGAAAAAAGACTATCGCGGGAGTTTAGCAGAAAACACCCGCATTTTCCATGCCCCAGCCGCCTGGTGCAGGGCTATCGCATGTGGGATTATCCGGTGAGGATTCTTAGCAGCACGTCGTGAT
>CAYMSH010000247.1:0-253 GCA_964392945.1 uncultured Planctomycetaceae bacterium
GCCGTTGCGGACCATGCCAGCCCGGCGCAATTCCGGAAGGCGCTTGTGGGCCTTGATGCCGAGGCGATTCTCAATCTCCCGGGCGGTCAGCCCCGGCGTCTGCATCACGGCGTCGAAGCACATCGCCCGGTGCTGTTGCGCAGAGCCATTGGCCTCTACGTCGCGCCCGGCCAGCGCCGATGTGGGCGGGTCGTTGTTGCGGTAGTTCTGTGTCATGTCGTTGCTCCTGATTCGCTTGGTTTCATGGGTTCAC
>CAYMSH010000247.1:263-9540 GCA_964392945.1 uncultured Planctomycetaceae bacterium
GACTTGGTTTCTTGGTTGAGGTTCTTTGTCCTGTCTCGCTGGCCTGCGAATGCGACGGCCGGGAGTCGAACCCGGGCGGGCCTTCAGCTCACGGCAGGCAGCCCGACGTGGCGGTGGTGGTCGAGGCCGTGATTCACGCTCCTTCCGGCAGGAGCTACCGTCGCGTAATGGCAGGTGCGGGAGTCGAACCCGCGTCCCCGGGGTTATGAGCCCCGAGCAGCCCGGCCCTGCCGGATATCAAAAAACGCCCGGGCAGGCGGCTGTCGGAATTAATGGACCCGCCGCACGCCGCTCGGACGCGAAAGGCAATTAGGGAATATCGAGAACGCGAACGTTCTCGTGGACAGACGGCCAGTGGTCCGTGCGCCGGCATTCCCGGATATGGTCTATCGCCGCCTCATTCCGGCGGCGCGCCCTATCGAGCGCCTCTGGGGTCAGTTCGATCACCTGGCACCTATGCGGCTCGTTCGACTCGACGACCACCAGATGGACGGGAACAAACTCGCCTATAACCTCCGCCAGCACGGCCTGGTAGAACGCCAACTGATTGTGGTGGCGATACTCGCGGATTTGGTGGGCGATCCCCTCGATCCGGCGACCGGTGGTCTTCAGGTCGACAATGCCGTGTTCGGGGTGCAGCCAGTCGATGCGGATTTGGCAGGGCGTACCGTGGTAGTCAACTCGGGCGACCCCTTCGCTCCGGCCCCACAAGAGCAGTTCCCGCGCGTCGTCATTGATCGATACGGCCCTGACCATGGCCTCGACACGGTCCATCATCGCCGCCGAAAGGACCGGCCTGCCCTGGGCTGCGGCCCACTGCGACCAGGCCTTGGTGTTGACCCCGTACGTCTTGTCGGTGTTGGGGTTGATCGGCCCGATGAATGCGAATTGGGATTCGTAGGCCGACTTGCCCTCAAGAATCCGCGTGTGGGCGGCCGTCCCCAGCAGAATACTGGTGGATTCGGTTTCCTTCACCATCCCCAGTTCCTTGCGGTGGAAGTAGTCCGGGGAACTCAGAAAGCCCTTAAGCATACTGCTCGACAGGTATTCGCCTGCTTTGGCGTGATACTCTTCGGCCGGTTCGGCGCTGAGTACCCCGAGGTCAATCATCAATTCACGTCCATCACTCTGCGGCATTGTCGAACTCCCGTGCTTGGACCAGGCGTCGTTGCCTTGCCCGCCGCAGAGTGATTACCCGCCCGGCCTCAAATCTCGCCGTGACCCCCTAAACACATATGGGTCGCCATATGGCTTAGGGGGTCACATATGACGCCCATATGGCGACTCATATGTGTTTCACGCGGCATTTTAGGCCCTAGAGATGTGACCCATATGACTAGTGGAGACTGCGTTCATGACGCCGAGATCGGCTCGGCGCGGCAAGAAAGTTCACGAACGAAAGGTCATCAAAATGAACATGCCGAAGTATGACGGAGTCCTCGAACAATGGAAAGTCGACCTCGTAATTCACCGCGCCAAGCTGCTTGGCTTCAGGCCGCACGAACTGCCCGATGCGCTGCAGGAAGCTGTGATCGTTGTGCTCGATTTCCAGTACGACCCCAATCACGCCAACGGTGCTGCCGAACGCACGGCGCTGATCACGGTCATAGACAACCGGCTGCGAAAGATGAACCGGTCGGCCACACGGTATCGCGCCCACGTTGAGCGGTTCGGGCTGAATGCCACTGAGTTCAGCCGCGACGAAGTCGATTTCTGTGCCATGGACGTAGCCTCTGCGGTTGCCGATCTGACCGAGCGTGAACAATCTGTTTGCCGCGGCCTGTCCGAAGGGTTTTCGAAGGCACAGATCGCAAGGAAGTTGGGGTGCGGCTGGCACACAGTCGCACGCGTCATCCACCGGCTGCGTGATCGTTTCAAAGAGCTGGGTCTGGACGGGTGGATGTGCAAATGAGCGGCCGACAATCAAACACGTGCGCGCTTGAACCGCCCATGAATATTTCCCGTGAATTGACTGGATTATCCTGCCCGGATGAGGAGGGTGTCGCTGGCCAGAGACGCAATCGGCGGCCGGTGTCGATGGCATGGATTCCGGACAAACTATTGGCCAAAACTATCGATGTGTGGTCGGTGAACTACGGCAGACCGATCAGCGAAGACGAAGCAGTGGAGATTCTCATGAATGTGAAACGATTGGCTGAAGTGTTGTTGGAAGCAAGGAAGGAGGTAGATGGGATATGAATGTTGTCGCCTGGGCAAGAGTGTCATCCCGCGAACAGCGGGAAGGTTATTCCATCGACGCGCAGACCCGCGCTATGCGGGACAAGGCGACCAAGGCGGGCTGGACAATCGTCCGGGAGTTCGCCGTCGCCGAGTCGGCCAAGCGCGGGGCCGACCGCGTGGCCTTCAACCAGATGTTCAGGTGGGTCAAGGCCAACGCCAAGCGGCAGAAGATCGACGCCATCTTCGCCCACAAGCTTGATCGCGTCTGCCGTAACATGCGCGATGCCGTGCGCCTGCAGGAGTTAGAAGACGCCTGCGGCGTGAAGCTCTCCTTCCTCGAGAACCAGTTCGGTCCCGGCGCAGCGGGCGCTCTGTCATTCAACGTAATGGCCGCCGTGGCGCAGTACTACTCGGACAACCTACGCACCGAGGTCATAAAAGGCTTGGACGAAAAGGTGCGGCAGGGATGGCCGACGGGCCTGGCCCCGTACGGATACCTCAACGTCGAGGATCGCAACGAACCGGTTGTTCCGCACCCCGAGAAGTCCAAGACGGTCATCCGCATCTTCGAACTGTACGCCAGCGGGCCGCACACCTTCGGAAGCTTGGCCGACAAACTCGCCGCTGAGGGCTTCATTTATCGACCCAGCCAACCGCAATTCAACCGAACGGCACTGTCGTACATCCTGAACAACCGGTTCTACATCGGCGAACTCGAGCGCAACGGCCAGGTTTTCAAGGGCAGTTACCGCTTGCTGATCGACCGCCAGCTCTTTGATGCCTGTCAAGCCATACTCAACGGACGCAACCGTCGCACGGGCAATCCCGACATAGCGTTCTCCGGCGGCATTCTCCGTTGCGACTGCTGCGACTTCGCCATGACAGGTGAACTTATTCGCCGTAAGCTCAGCGGCGGAGGATGCAATACGCACATCTACTACCGTTGCGGCAACAACCATCCCGACGACACGCACCCGAAGATTCGCTGGCGCGAAGCCGATATCGAACAGGCACTCATTCGGGAGTTTGAGACATTCCGTCTTCCCGACCCGGTCACGGCCAACTGGTTCCGCGAAGCGGTCAAGGCGGCGTTCGACGACGTGGACACCGCCAAGGCATCACGCAAGAAAATGCTGACCAAACGTCGTACAGAATTGACCAATATGCAAGACCGACTGCTCAACAGCCACCTCGCTGGCACCATCGACGAGCCGATGTTCCAACTCAAGTCGGTGGACCTGAAATCGCAACTCGAGGAGGTCGAACGCCAACTGGACGAGGCCAATGAACTCGACCCGGCATTCGGCCAGGCGGCGCTGGCAGTGTACGATTTCAGCCAGAATCTGCCTGAAATCTGGCGTGGTTCAAACTCGGCCCAAAAACGGGCCATTTTGGAGTGCGTCAGTTTGAACCGTACTGTGAGTGACGTAAGTCTTGTGCTAACAAAAAGAAGGCCGTTCGACTTCTTCGCCGAACGGCCCCTTTTGCGGAAAACTCGGGGTGACTGGATTTGAACCAGCGACTTCCTGCTCCCAAAGCAGGCGCGCTACCAAGCTGCGCCACACCCCGCTGAATGGGGATTGTGTCAGGTTTGGGTCGCGATGTCAAGCAGCACGCTTCTGCGGAGCCAAAACGCGTTCTGATAGAACGGCTGAATGCCGGACCGCTGGCCGGGCGACTCGCCGGCGCCGGCGGGATGAACGATTCTATGTCCAACTTCTTGAAGTATCTGACCAGGTGCTTGAACACTCCGTGGAAGCCGAAGCCGCCCTTGGTCCACTCGGCGATCGCCTGTTCCTTGGTCCATCCCTGGTACGCCACGCGATACAGGGCGCACATCATGCCGGTGCGGTCCGAACCGTGAAGGCAATGGACAAACACCGGCTGATTGGCCGGATCGGAAACGAGCTTCAGGAACTCGGCTACTTCCTTGTCCTCCGGATGCAGCGTATTGAACGTGATCCGCTTGTACTTCAGCGGCAGATCGCCGATCTCGTCCCTGTCGCTGTGGAACTTGCGAAGAGAGATAACCATCTTGATTCCCATCTTCGACAAGCTCTTCATGCCTTCTTCAGTCGGTTGGGCGCCGCGATACAGCGTGGGCGAAACCTGGTGAAAATTCCCCACGCCTTTGCACTTCATCGGCGTCGCCCAGCGGCTGGCCGGTCCGGTTGTCGGCCGGGCTGCTGTATTACGCTCGCGGTTCACTCCGCCGATGAGCGCATCGCCAAAGAAATACCACGAACCGTAAACACACAGCGCCGCGAGGCACAGCAACACGATTCGTAACGATTTCTTCCTGGTCATTGCACAACTCCCTGCAAAGACGTCAGGATACCGCAATCGCCGCCGGTCGGCCAATATTTATCGCCGCAAGACAATGCTACAGCCGCAGCCCGTCCAGGAGACCGCCTGCGGGATCTTTGGGCTTCGTCGTCGCTTCGGGGTCCTTGGCGTCGTCTTTGCCGGGAATAACGCCCTTAAGAGCATCCAGGGGATTCTTCGACGGGGTCTTGTCGTCGCCAGTGTCCTTCTTGCCGGGGAGCAACCCGCCGCCCGGGATGATCTTAGTCGGATCCTTGAGGATATTGGTCGGGTCCTTGATGATCTTGGTGGGGTCTTTGAGGACTTTTGTCGGGTCCACCAGCTTCGTCGGATCTTTGAGCGCCTTTAGCGGGTCCTTGAGGAGTTCGGGGTCTACAGGCACGCCGAGGTCCTTCAGGTGCGAGCTGGCCATATTGGCCAACTGCGTCTTGCCTGCCAGGATAAGCCCATTCTTCAGACTCGCCAGCGTGTCGCCTATGTTAACCTTGACATCCGGGTTTTGCAGGGCGCCGCTGACATCCGCGGCCAGCACGATTTCCTTGGCGCTCTCGAACATCTGCTTGGCCATCGCCGGATCGAGCCCGAGGATCTTCTTGTTTCCGCCTTCGGCGACTTTGATCTGGCTCATTATCACCTTTATCGGGAAGTTCAGGCTGTCACGGTTGAACTTTCCGTCAAACTTCAGGTTTGCCAGAGCATCTTTGATGTCGAGCGGGCACTTGTCGGTTATTCCCAGCGCAGCGACCGGCAGTTTGGGGATATTGGCTTTCAATTCATGAAGTGCGCCTTCTTTCACGAAATTGATCGCGCCTTTGATGCTGAAATCTTTGCTGTACGAACTGGTTATGTCCAATCCCATCGGCTCTTCGTTCAGCGGCAGATCGTCAGACAGTTCGGTAATAGTGACTACGCAGTCGCCGAGGTTCGGGACCGGGAGTTTCTCGATCGTGATCTTGCGGATGGTTATCATCGGCCTGGGGGTCAGCAGGCTGGAAGCCGACGCGTTGAGGTAACCCTGGGTCGCGGCGATGTCGTCGATCTCTTTTCGCTTCTCTTCAGGAGTGCGCGTGTCGCGTGCTTCCTGCTCTTTGCGCTGCTGTTCCTGGCTTTCGAGGTAATCTTTGAGTTTGGCGAGGTATTCGAGTATCTGGTCCTTGTGCTCGAAGTAGTCGCTCAGCGAGCCGTCGGAGGAGGGCTTCTCCTCGCGTTCGGGCTCGCGATCGACTCTCCCCGCCTGGTCGCGCGGGGCGCCGTTGAGCAGTTCGCCGATAACCAGTTCATCGACCACAATTCGCTTTGTCAACAACGACATCATGTTGAGTTTGGCGTACAGCTTGTTGACGTTTACGACATTGTGCGTGGGCTTGGCGGCGTCGGTGACCTGCAGCCCGTCGAGTTCGAACCGGCCGCGGATCAGCGAGACGTTGACGCTCTTGAGATTGACTTCCGCCCCGACGCCCTTCTCCAGCCCGCCAATCATCGCAGAATGCGTCAGGTCATTGATGAAGAACATCTCGAAACCTACCACGAGCGCCACGATGATCGCCAGCAGGATGATGCCGGATTTTCGCAGGATCGGATGCTTGAAGGAGAGCATCTCGGCCAGCGACTTCTTCTGCTTGCCGAACAGGATCCGCATTATGATTCTGGTGAACGTGTTGGATGTAATCTTCTGGACCTTAACGCTCTTTGCCGCGGCGGCCATTGAGCCGATTCGCAGCATTTTGATCGAGCGTGCGATAATCCCGCCGATTATGAAACCGATGATAATCGCCACGGGCAATCCGCCGACGAGGCAGTATATGTCCAGGCCCATAAGCGCCACGAATGGGGTTCGGGTGGCCTGTGCGAACATGCCTTCGATACCCATGTTGTGGATTATGAAATAACCGGCCTCAAAGGTATACGGCGCCAGGGCCAGGCAGAGAGCCTTTCCGATCACCACGCCGATCAGCATCAGGGGCAGCGACAGGTTGATCAGGGCGAAGACCACCAGCAGAGCGAAGCTCAATCCGTTGAACCCCGGTATCATTCCGATGATTACGCCAAGCATGCAGCTTACGATTATCTGCCAGGAGGCGGCGCCGCCGCGCACCATCTTGATAAACTTGCGGAATAGAGAGAAGGGATTCATTGAACGCTCCTTTTGCCGTCGAACCTGTGAATAGTGCTTAATGTCAATTGACTGGGGTCCCGGAGCCTCGTCGAGGCGCCCGAACCGGTTACTACCGTACAATTGTATCTTAGGCCGGCCGCGTGGTAAACGCGTTGTTTTCGATTTGTTTGGCCCGCATCGTCGTAGAACTGCAAAGGGGCGCCTTCGATAGCGAAGGCGCCCCTGTTTGCAGCACTAATGGGGCTGCTTGTTATTCGTCGGTGTAGATGTGCGTACTTTCGGTTTCACCCGCCGGCGATGTCATCTGATCGCTGGTCAGTGATACCTTGAATCGCACGTCACCGGGCTTGACGCCCTTGACGATCAGTCGGTACGTCGTCTTGGCCTTCGGAGCCAGCGAAGCCAGCGGGGCGAACGTTACTACCTTGCCCTTTGTCGTTTGCTTCGTGGGACCAGTGGCCGAGACAAACGTCTGCTCGTCAGGCAGGGTGCATTCGATAACGATGTTCGTACCGACGGCCGAGCCCTGGTTGGTCACGGTGATCACGTACGTCACGTTGGCTCCGACTTCGATCGGGTCCTCAAGGTCAACACACTCCAGCAGGATCGCCGGGATGCCTCTGACTGTCGTGACAGCCTGTCCGGTGGCCTTGGAGCAGAAAGCAGTAGCCGAAGCAGTCGTCCTGGCCAGGCCCTGCTGGTTCATCTTCATCGAGACGGTTACCTTCTTGGCCGATCCGGCCTTGATGGTTCCGAGCTTCCAGGAGACCTGTCCGCCGGTTGAGGCGGCCTTGACGCTTGAGCTCAGGAGTGTCGCCGCAGACGGTACGGCGGCCGTCAGCACGGTGTCGCGAGCGTCGGCGGTTCCGTTATTGGCCACTGTAATCGTGTACGTCGCGTTCCTACCGGCGAATCGCGTCTTGGGACCAGTAACGTCTACAGCCAACTGCGGCACTACAACGGCTGTGGTGGCGCTTGCCTGTGCGGTCAGACCGTTGTCGGCTGTGACCTTGGCGGTGTTGGTGAACTGGCCGGTCTTGGAAGCCTTGGTGGTCACGGTAACCTGTCGTGCTTCACCCGGCGGGATGTCGCCGAAGTCGAACGCCGCGGCGCTCTTGCCGTCAAGCGTAGTCACGCCGGCCGGCAGGGTGTCCTGCACGCGGATGTTGGTTGCCGTTCCGCTTCCGGTATTGGTGACGATGATCTTCGAGACGATGTTCTCGCACAGCAGAACGGTAGCCGGTGCGATCTTCTGGATCTTCAGAGCCGGCTGAACGGCCTTGATCGGCAGGCAAACTTCCGGCACGTCGAACTTCACTTCCGAGCAACCGATCAGCGTTCCGGTAGCCTTGGCCACGCCCTGGAGGGCGAAGGTCTTGCTGGCGTTGGCGCCGAGAACTCCGACGTTCCATGTAGCGTTGCTTCCGAGGACATCGCCCTTGGGAGCTGTTCCGGTCAGCGTAACGTTATTGGAAAGCTTTCCAGTGAGTATGACGCCCTTGATGGCGGCTTTGGTGAGGTTTGTCAGTTTGATTCGGTAGGTGAACGGCTTGCCTACGAGCACTTCCTTGGGAGCGGTCTTTTCCAGCGAAAGCACGCTGTTTGAGAAGTCTCCGGTGGGCAGGGCCATACGGACCATGGCCTGTCCCGGTGCTGCAGTTGCAGTTGAGGCCGGTGCGGGGGCGGGCCTGGGGGCCGGTCGTCCAACGGACGTCGGAGCCGGACGCGGCGCGACTTCAGGTTCGCCGTAGGAGCATCCGACAAGCGCCATAGCGGCAATCATCAGCGTTATCAATACGTGGGTAGTTGGTCTCATTGGTTTTCCCTTTACTCAGTTGGGGGGTTGTCGATTCGGGCGCGTGGTGCGTCTTTTTGAGGCTTAGACTTGACTTGGGTGAGGCAAGCGAAGTCAGTCAAGGGGACGCCGCTTTAGCGGACGTCCCCTTGACCTTGTTCGCAGTTAGACTAAATCATCAGTCCGAGAAGATATGCGTACTCTCGGTTTCTTCCGCTGGCGAGGTCATCTGGTCACTCGTCAGTGAGACTTTGAAGCGGGTGTCGCCGGCCTTCAGGCCCTTGGTGACAACCTTGTACACCGCTCTGGCCTTGGGAGCCAGGGTCTTCAGCGGGGCGAAGGTGACAACCTTGCCGACTACTGCGGCCTTGGTGTCGGCGGCTGACGATACGTATTCCTGCTCGGCGGGCAGAGTGCACTTGATCACGATGTTCGTGCCGGGGGCCGAACCCTGGTTCGTCACGGTGATCACGTAGGTTTCCTTGCTTCCGGCCTCGATCGGGTCTTCAATATCGACACATTCAAGGAGGATAGCCGGGATGCCCTTGACGATCGTCGTCGACTCGCCGGAGGCCTTTGCACAGTAAGCGGTCGCCGTCGCGTAGTTGCGAAGCTCGCCGAGTGCTACAGCCTTGAGGGTTACGGTTACCGACTTAGTGGCCTTCGGAGCCAGCGTTCCGAGCTGCCATGTCATCTTACCGCCAGCCTGCTTCCCGCCGGCCGAAGCACTTACGAACTGTGCGGTGGCCGGAAGCGTGTCAACCAGGACGGTGTTCTTGGCCGGTGCGTCGCCGTTGTTTGTCACGGAGAGTGTGTACTTGACCGAACGTCCGATGTAACGCATCTTCGGAGCCGTCTTG
>CAYMSH010000248.1:0-9540 GCA_964392945.1 uncultured Planctomycetaceae bacterium
ATCCAAAACAAAAACCGTCGGGGGCTTGACAGCGTGGCTTTCAGAGATGCGGCGGCGAGGGTCTTGAATTTACCGGCCGCCACGGCGGTGTCGATTATGTCCTTCGGTCCGGATTCGGCGGCCGCGGACTGGGGCTTGTTGTCTTTGGTCTCGGCCTTGATCCAGTCTACTTCCAGGCGAAACGGGCCGGCCTTCTTGTCGGCGATCAGGAAACCGATCGATTGAACCCTGGCGGGGTTCAGCTTCACGAAAGCCGGCAGTTCGCGGCCGAACGAGGTCGCGCGGAAGCCGGCGAACGGAGCCTTTATAACTTGCCACTTTCCCGGCTCGGTGCGGAAGACTGTTCGGAAACTCCCCGCCGGGATTCGGATATTCGTGTTCACTGTCAGCCAGTAGGTCCTGCCGTCGCCCCGCACCCGGGCCGACAGTCCATCGTAGCTTGACAGGTCCATGGGCTTCTTGTCTGTTCGCACAGATGAGAAACCCCCGCGATTCTCGAGAGACAGCACGCCGGAAAACAGCATCGAACCGGCGCCCGGGAATCTCGCCCCGCCTTTGGATACGCCGCCCATGACATTGTCGTTTACCGCCCGCCAGCCGCGGCTGGGGTTTGAGCCGTCGAAGTTAAAGATGATTTCCTCAGCAGCGTTTGATTCCGAAGCTCCGATCATAAAAGCCAGCATCCCGGAAAGAACAGCCGCCGCCAGTCCCCCGCTAGTTGTGTTATGCGATTGACTCATTTTTTTCTCCTTGTTCTCTGGCAACCTGAGGCCGCCAATAAAACGTTCATTTCGTTCATTAAATTGTAGGCCGCAATATCCGGCTTTTGTGTCTTTTCCCGGTTTTATTCGATTTTTATCGTCTCATATCGGTAGAGAATTGAACCTGCGACTTGACAATATCGTTCAAATCGTCTATCATTATGTAGTTACACAAGGCCAGACGAAAGGATAGCCGAGTAATGAGCAACACACTTTCCCCAAAAGACCTCGCAGTGGCGATAGGCGTCAGTGAATCTTCAGTGAAACGATGGGCCGACGCCGGGGCCATCAGCATCACCCGAACCGCCGGCGGGCATCGGAAAATAGCCCGCCACGAGGCGATCAGGTTCATCCGGGAATCCGGCATCGAAGCGGCGCGCCCTGAGTTGCTGGGCTTTCCAGAGACCCAGGCGGCTGTCGATAACAGCCAGTTACGGGCCGCTGAAGCGGAGGTCCTGTTCCGGGCCCTCTGCGACGGCGACAGACAGCGCGTCTGCGGTCTGATCCAGGGATGGTTCCTGTCGAGTCGGCCGCTGTCGTGGGTATTCGACAAACCTGTAGCCGAGGCGATGGGCCTGATCGGGGCCCTGTGGCGCCACCAGGGAGACGGGGTGCTTCTCGAACACAGGGCCACTGACCTGTGCATTCAAGCAGTCACGCAGCTTCGCCTGGCCCTGCCGCCGGCGAGCCCCGACCGGCCCGCAGCGGTGGGAGCCTCCCCGTCAAACGACCCCTACCTCCTGCCGAGCATCATGGCCGCCACGATCTGCCAGGACGCCGGGATGCATGCGATAAACCTGGGACCACAGACCCCGCTGGCGGTTCTGCAGGACGCCGCAGAGAAACACGACGCACGCCTGGCGTGGCTTTCGGTATCGACTGACGCCGGAGCGGAGAATGCTTCGGCGGGCCTTGCCGCCCTGGCCGAGAAACTCGCCGAACGCCGAACGCGGCTTGTCGTCGGCGGCAGAGCCTCAGGCGGTCTGCGGTCGATACGCTCGCCGAATCTCACATTCATCGACAGCATGGCCGAACTGGCGGCGTTCGCAGGCGGGCTCCTGGGCGCCGACGAGGCTACTCGGCGATAAGTTCGGCCAGCTTGGCCCGCACCTTGTCAGCGTGGCCGGCGGCTCTGACCTTCGGCCAGCAGAAGGCGATCTTACCATCGGGATCGATCAGGAATGTCGATCGGATCACGCCTTCGTAGGTGCGCCCGTACATGCTCTTTTCGCCCCAGGCTCCGTACCGGGCCATCACCTTGTGGTCCGGGTCGCTCAGCAGGTCGATCTTCAGTTCGTACTTGGCTATGAATTTGCGATGCCGCTGCGGCGGGTCCGGGCTCACGCCGAGCACGCAGGCTCCGAGCTTTTCGAATTCCTTCAGGTTGTTCGTGAATTCGCAGGCCTCTTTCGTGCAGCCGGAAGTGTCGTCTTTGGGGTAGAAGTACAAGACCACCCACTTGCCGGACAGCCCCTTCAGCGAGACCTTCTTGTCATCCTGATCCAGCAGAGTACACGCCGGCGCCCTTGCTCCGATCTTGATTGCCTGTTTGGCCATCGCATTGCTCCTTTGCAGGACCGTCGCCCTGTTTTAAACTCGAGGCCTGGCGGCCTGTCGCTACGGCCGGCGAATTTGCCCGCCAATCGTGATAAAGACTATAGTTTGGTTCTCCCGTAAGCTCGCCCTGGCGACTACAATGAACCGGAGGCGATAATAAACGGTGACAATCATGGGCGAAAGAACAATTGTTTGGATTGCGATCGCAGCGGGGTTATCCTGCGCGATCGGATGCGGTTCGAACCCGAGTCGGGAAGGCGCCGCGAGAGTCGAGAACGCCCAGGCCGCCAGGAAGAATAATCACCAGGAGCAAACTCCCGTGAAACCGTCAGAGAACAACGAAGCCGAAGCGCCCATGCCGCCCCTGAACGATGCAGAGAAGCAAGTGATCGTCAACAAGGGAACCGAGCGGGCGTTTACCGGAAAGTACTGGGACCACTTCGAAAAAGGTTCGTACGCATGCAGGCAGTGCGGCGCCAAACTCTACACCGCAAACAGCAAATTCCGCTCCGAGTGCGGCTGGCCGAGTTTCGACGACGAGGTGCCCGGAGCCGTCAAACGCAACCCGGACGCCGACGGGCGGCGGACCGAAATAGTGTGCGCCGCCTGCGGCGGCCACCTCGGACACGTCTTCACCGGCGAGGGCTTCACGCCGAAGAACATCCGACACTGCGTCAATTCGATCTCGCTGGTGTTCCGCCCGGACAAGGCCGACAAGCTGGCGACTGACGAGGCGATCTTCGCCGGCGGGTGTTTCTGGGGCGTCGAGCATCATTTCCAGGAGACTAAAGGCGTGATCAGCGCGACCTCGGGCTACACCGGCGGAGCGACTGGCAATCCCGACTACGAACAAATATGCACCGGCAAAACCGGACACGCCGAGGCCGTTCGCGTGGTCTTCGATCCGGCGATCGTAACCTACGAGAAACTGGCCAGACTGTTCTTCGAGATCCACGATCCGACGCAACTGGACCGGCAGGGACCCGACACCGGCACGCAGTATCGCTCGGCCGTGTTCTATCTGAACGATGAACAGAAAGCCGTCGCCGAAAAGCTCATCGGCAAGCTTCGCGCCAACGGTTACAAGGTTGTCACCGAACTGCAGCCGGCCGGGAAGTTCCATACCGCAGAGAACTTCCACCAGGACTTCTTCGAAAAGCACCCCGAACGTCCCGTCTGCCACTTCAGGGTCCCGCGTTTCGATACGCCCAGGAAATAGACCCGACCGGCGAACCAAGGGCGACCCGCCGGTCGCCCCTACCGGACGATTGCAGAATGTCGGCGTATTTGGGGGCGTCTGCTGTGTCTATTCGTCCGCCACTACGGGAACGAGGAACGATCCCACATAGAGATCTCCGTCGCTTCTGAGAGAATGCATTGTACCGGCGGGGACAATGAACGCCTGCCCTACATTCAGCTCAGTTTCCCCATCCTCCAGAACCCCGAACCCCGAGCCCTTTATGCAGTAGAATATCTCATCCTGGTCGGCGTGCTTGTGCAGGGGGACTTTCGTCTCCGGCGTAAGATGATAGACTTTCGTGACAATTGCTTCCTTCGTTGCGTTCAGGTCCATGGTTCCGATCCTTATTGTTTGAGTTGTTTTCGTTCGACGCTCAGCCCCGACGTTCCGGCCAGGAGCCATTGCAGGTTGAAGCGATAGTGCAGCCGACTGCTGATCAGGTGAATGATCCCGTCCGGCGGCTGGGTGGCCGCGAGGTAGCCGGCGTGTTCGGCTCGCGTGGGTGTGGCGGTGAACTTCTTGGTCCAGGCTCCGCCGTCGAAGTCGCCCTTGCCCGGGGTCAGCAGCTTCCGCACGGGCCAGGTCTTACCGTCATCGAACGAGACCGCGGCGTACATTCCATGCCCGGTGAATGTCTTTCCCTTCTGATCGGTAAACGTCATACCGTTGGCTTCGGGCCTGGTTCGCTTGCCGGAAGTAAACGACACGAACAGCAACGGCCCTTCCCTCAAGCGTTTCAAGACCAACCGCTGGCCGCCGCCTATTGGCGAAAACGCACTGGCGCTGTAGGTCCAGGTCTTGCCGCCGTCGGTCGAGATGCTCTTCGGCATTTTGCCGTTAATCGTGGCCGCTCGCCCGAGAGCCATGAGGCGCCCGTCGCGCAGCTCGACGACTTTAGCGTGAATGCCGGCGATGGTGCCTTCGCCTTTGCCGCCGTCAACGAACTTCGGAGCGGGCTTGTCCCTGCCCGGATCGGTCCAGGTCTTGCCGCCGTCGCTGCTGATGTGCAAAGCCGTGCCTTTGACCGCCCCGCCGGCGTCGCAGTTTTGCATGAGCACGCCGGCCCTGGTCTTCAACATGCCGGAGATCACTTGGTTGCGCGGCACGAGCCTGTCGTCAATAACCATCGGCGGCGTCCAGGTCACGCCGTTGTCCTTGCTGCTCCGCATCAGGAGCGCCAGTTTCCGGAACGTGGCTTTGGCCTTCGGAGCCATGCCGTTGAAGTGGTAAATCTTCCCCTCGCCGTCATGAAAAATGCAGGACCCATGCATGTTGCGCCCAGGCGCCTTGAAGAACACGCTGGACGGGTCCCAGGCTTTTTTGCCGGCACGCAGACGACCGGCCACGACTGTTAGAACAGGCCCGTATTCGGAGTTCGTCGAATACCAGATCGCCATCAGATCACCGTTGGCCAGCCACGTGATCGCCGGCTGGTGATTGTGCGGATAGAATTTTTCATCCGCATCGCTCGGCGGCAGAACAAACGGGATCGGCCCGGCGAAAAACGGTTTCGCATCAGAAGGCTGTTTCGTCCAGACAAACCGTTTCTGCGAAACATCGCGAGCCCAGAGCGGGAGCTTCTTGTCGGGAACGGGAACAACATCCGCAACCCGATCATCCTTATCGACGGCCGTGAAATGACGATAGGTAATCGGCTTGTCAGCAGCCCAAACGCCCCGCACGCCGAACCCCATCACAACCGCCGCAAGCAGCCATTTCACGAGATGCTGTTTGCCTTTCATATTCACAGTCCCTTTCCCTCCAGATAACGCTTCGCGTCAGCAACAATTGCATCGCCGAATCGCTTGTCTCACACGAGAGTTGTCGCCGTCCGCCGTCCGCCGTTTGCGGTTTCTATCCGAAAAATCCGCTCATATCGCAAAATGCCGTTGCCCTGCGCCGTGGCCGTTACCATCGGTGCTATCCGTGCCATCCGTGGTGGAAAGGCCGTAGCCGTTCGCCGTTGTCGCCGTTGCCGTTACATTTCCGTGCTTTCCGTGCCTTCCGTGGTAGAAAAAAGGCCGTGGCCGTTGGCCTGAACGTTCAATCCTATCCGTGTTCATCCGTGTTCATCCGTGGCAAAAGGCCGTCCGTCACCGCAACGGCATCATTTCCCGCCGGCATCAGCGGCGACCACAACCCTCAGCCCGAAGCTGTAGTAGTTGAAACGCAGGCCCTTGTCGCACCAGTCGCGACAGGCCGAGCGGCAGTGCTCAGGACCGCTGCACCACGACCCGCCGCGGAGAATGTGGGTCGATGCTTTGACGGTATTCTCCGGGTCAACGCTCCCGGCATTTGCGTAGAACTTCTCGTCGTAGGTGTCTCGGCACCATTCGTGAACGTTGCCGTGCATATCATGCAGGCCGAATGCATTGGGTTTCTTTTGTCCGACGCGATGGGCGTATCTCCGCCCGGCGTTCCATGCGTTCTTGTGATACCACGCGTAATCGCCGAGTTTCGACGCATCGTCGCCGAAACTGTACGCCGTCGCCGCTCCGGCCCGGCAGGCGTATTCCCATTGCGCCTCGCTGGGCATCATTACCTTCCGTCCGGTCTTCTTGCTCATGGCCTGGCAAAACTCCCTGGCCCTGAACCAACTCACGCAATTGGCCGCGTGATCGTCGCCGGGCCACACGTACGTCTTATCCTTCCACGGCACGAACTCCATCATCGTCTTCCACTGGGCCTGAGTTACCTCATAGACGCCCATGTAAAACGGTTTGCTGATCGTCACTTCGCGCCGGGGACCTTCGTCGACGCCGCGGCCGATTTCGCTCTTCGGCGAACCCATCACAAACTTCCCGGCCGGAATCAACGCCAACTTCATCGTCACGCCGTCGCCGAGATCGAGCGTCAAATACTTATCGCCCGCCGGATTGGCAATCGCCGCCTGCTCGGCGCACCCCGCGCCCAGCAGCAGCAAACC
Source organism: uncultured Planctomycetaceae bacterium (assembly GCA_964392945.1). Taxonomy (GTDB): domain Bacteria; phylum Planctomycetota; class Phycisphaerae; order SM23-33; family SM23-33; genus BS750m-G57. The sequence goes on from CAYMSH010000248.1 coordinate 6,485, forward strand.
CAACAGACAACAAACAAGCACAATTCCAGACCTACCCATAGCTTCTACCTTCCCGCGGCGAGAGTTCTCAGCGGAGTTTAAGCGATTCGATTGCCCCGGCATTGTATCAGACGGCCGGCGTGTTTCAACGCCATTCGACCTGGAGACAGGAATCCATATGCTGCAGGACTCAAAGAGCTTCAATGCACATCGCCCTTTCAGCTAATGACATATGAGCGGTGTTCTTCTTTGAGAAAAACTACGGTTGCCAGAGGGCGATAATCCTGCCAATCGTGGCGATCGCAACAAGAACCGCGCCAATTATTGTCAGGCATAGCCCAAGCCAAACACTGGAACAGGCGATTGGCCCAGGTTTGATTTTGGCGTCCGCTCTGATCATGTTTCCGAAAACTCCAAAATGCAAATGGCACACTCCCAGTACGCCGCAGGCCAGGCAGAGTCCCGCAGGCAGGAATATGATTCCCAATCGCTGGCAAGACCATATATCTTCGACGCCCAATTCTCCATTAGATATCCAGAGAAGCCAAAACAAACCCGAAGACATGGCCAGCAAGATTGCGCCTCGACAGCAAACACCCAAACGAAACCATTGTCTCCTGGAACCCATAATTCAACTCATAGTTCGCGCGATGTCTGCATAACGTTTCGTGTCAGCGGCTCAGCGATCCCGATGCTGCAAGTCCCGACGAACGTCGGGGTACATCGGGATTGCACACGCTTGTTATGCGTTCTAAGCGGACCGCCGGTCACGGGCCTCTTTCCTGCGGCCATATCCGGATATCGTCTGGCTCATTGGATGAGCCATTCCTTGAGGCCCACGTCGACAATCAACGGACGCTCGCCCGGCCAGAGCCGGTCATTCAGCAAATCCCGGATCTCCCGCCGAATACGATTGAGGTTCCTGGAGCCACGAGTATCCTCGACTGAGAGATCACTGAGATAGACTATGAGCCTGCTAGTCATAGCGCGCGATTTCTTCCCGCGGACCGCGTCGCCGACGGCGATGAAGTCATCGTCGTCGACACCGAGGGTGAATACGGCCCTCAGGTATCGCGTCATATGAGGTTCATTGACACTGACAACGATGGGTTCCAAGTCGTGGTAGCTCAGTTCCTTCTGGCCTTCAGCGCGAGCGGCGGCCGGCGAGACATCTTCGGCGCGGGCTCGGCACGTAGGGCAGTTTCCACGGCATCCGCCGACTACCACGCACAGTATAACTCCTAGGCAGTAACCCGTCTTGCGCATCATTTGGTTTCTCTGCATAACGTTTCGTGTCATCGGCTCAGCGGTCCCGAGGTACGTCCCGATCCGACGGATGTACTTGTTCGGATTCGGATATATCGAAGGCCAGTGTACCAGAGAAGGACCACCAATGCCTCTTCCTGGTCAAGTACATGGGCTTGCCCATAAGGCGCCCGGGCCATACGGTATAGGTTCGTATGCACATTTTCGCATCTTCCCATTCGGTATCAAATGGAATATCCGTGGGAATATCATATCTTGCCAGGATCTCTTTATCGAACTTCTCACTACACCCTTCCTCCACCCAGACGCTCCGGCTGTTGTCTGACATCCTGAATGCCCAGAAATTAAAGTCCACAATGGCAATTGAATGAATCCAGTACCCATAGGCCACTTGAACGATGTCATTCCATCTTACGATTTCCTCACGACACTCACGCCGATAGAAACCGTCAGAATCAAAATCAACTTCCCCGAATTCTCTTATCGCCGGGAATATGTATCGAAGGTCAGTCATATTCTTGCCTGCCGAACATTTCGTGTCATCGGTCCCGATGTACGTCGGGATGCTCCTATGTTCATCGGGACTTCCGCTACGCTCCAGCGTCGGGATCCGCTGGAGCGCCTTGTCAGCGGTCTTCTATATATCTATTGTATTCGTTGCGGTCCCACTCAACACGGCCTGCATCGGTCATATCCAGGTACACGCCAAACGACACGCCTGTATCAGCAACTTGCACGAGAAAGCCGCCCGTCGCTTCGAACTGCCGGTACTGCTCTTGCAGATCGCCCACGACTTCTTCTTCGCACGTGGGGTTAATTGCTCGCTCCTCGAACATCTGACCGGCCGCACGCAAGGGAATCTGACAGATTGAAACGTACCCCATACCATTGAGCGCATACACATCCGATAGGACACAGGCTGGAGTAACCGTCGGATCTAGCCCAAAAGCATCGATGGCTATCTGTTCGAATGGCTCACTCCCGTCCGCAAGACTATTGAGAACCTCCCACTGATGTCTAGATAGCATCTTCATACTCGTTGCTAACGTCAGAGCTCAGCGGTCCCGATGCATGTCGGGATCCGCGGGAGCGTCTTGTTGGCCGTCGCCTGATTTGGGCTCGGTGCCGAGCCATAGTATATTGCCGTCAATATCCAGAATCCGCATTTCATAAGCCCAGGGCCTATTGACCGGCTCCTGCAAGACTGACACTCCCGCATCTCGATATTCGGCGAAAAGCCTATCGCTCTCAAGTCCAATCCACACGCAGGCAGGCGCTTTGAGTTGTGACTCTTTGATGAGCATTATGCGACAACCATCACGTGACACCTGGCAAACGGTGTCTTCATCAGAATCACCCCAATCAACTTTGAACCCCAGCCTTTCCGAATAGAACGCCTTGCTGGCTTTAAGATCCTTCGACGGCAATACGGGGATGGTATTCTCGACTTCCATTGTCATGGCGCCTCATTTCTGGTTTTGCAGCCAACGTCTGTACTCACGGGCGGCGGTACGCCGTACCGTGGAGTGCCTGGTTGGGCGTTTCAGTCTTACTCGTGTATCCGGATTCATCAGGACACCTGTTCTCGATTCGCTTATGGATTCGTGCCTCTTGGGCTCTCCAAGTGAAACGGTTTGTTCTTGCGGGTGTTGCCGGACATTTTCAGTGTTTCGTACTTGCCGATCATCACATCATCGTAGAACTTGTTCTTTAAGAGCGTGATTGACCGAGCTTTTGTGATTCGCAATGGGGCGCGAAAAATACAATTCTCGATGTGGATGTTCTGAATACGGGTCCGCTCGAACGGGCCC
>CAYMSH010000249.1:0-9506 GCA_964392945.1 uncultured Planctomycetaceae bacterium
ATCAAGCAGCTCCGCATTTTCACGTATAGTTTCGCCTATCACGGCATGGGCGGCCAGGGCAATCGCGTTGGCACCGACGGGCCGTGGGATGTCAAGCGGATCGTCGGCACGGTCCCTGTCGAGTCCGACGGGTCGGCTCTGTTCCGCGTTCCGGCCAACACCCCCCTGTCGCTGCAACCGCTGGACTCAGACGGAAAAGCCGTGCAGCGAATGCGAAGCTGGCTTACGGCGATGCCCGGCGAGACGCTCTCATGCGTAGGCTGTCACGAACGCCAGGGAACGGTTCCCACGTCGGTCGGAACGCGTCCGATGGCGCTGAAGCGAAAGGCCTCGGAGATCAAGCCGTGGTACGGCCCGACGCGAGGATTCAGCTTCGATCGCGAAGTGCAGACCCCGGTGATCGACAAGTTCTGCATCGGCTGCCACAACGGCAAGCCGCGAAAAGACAAACTCACCCCCCCGGACCTCACGCTGAAGCCCAAAGAGGCGCGCGGGTTTAAGATCATGCTGGGCCGGAATCGCAAGTGCAACTTCACGCCGTCGTACTGGACGCTGCGGGCATATGTCCGCTCGACTAACGAGGCCGACATCCACATGCTCCTTCCGTACGAGTTCAGCGCCGATTCGGCCAAGCTCATCCGCATGCTCCGCAAGGGCCATCACAACGTCAAGCTACCTCCCGAAGCGTGGGACCGGCTGATAACGTGGATCGATCTCAGCGCCCCGTATTACGGGACCTGGACCGAGATTGTCGGCAAAGCCAAAGTCGACAGGTCCAGCACCACTCGCAATGATCTGTTGAAACTCTACGCAAACATCGACGACAATCCCGAAGAGATATTCACGCTGAGTTCGACACCCACGGCGCCGGTAATCCCGCCGCCGGAGAAACCGCGAACCGCCGCGCCGAAGGTGGTCGGATGGCCCTTCGACGCCGCAGAAGCCAAGAAACGCCAAGCCGCCGCCGGCGCCCAAACGCAACGGACAATCGAACTTGCCGATGGGGTGAAACTGTCGATGACGCTGATCCCGACCGGTCAGTTCGTCATGGGCTCGCCGGGCGCACATCCGGACGAAGCCCCGATCGCTGCGAAAATCTCCGAACCGTTCTGGATGGGAACATTCGAAGTGACCAACGCCCAATACGCCGCGTTCGACCCGACCCACGACAGCCGCATCGAAGCCTACCCCGGTAATAACTTCTCCGTTCGCGTTCGCGGCGAACTGGTAAACGCGCCGGACCAGCCGGTCTGCCGCATCTCCCAAACCCAGGCGGCCGCGTTCTGCAAATGGCTCAGCAAGAAGACCGGCAAGCAGTTCGCCCTGCCGACTGAAACCCAATGGGAATACGCCTGCCGCGCCGGCGCCGACACGCCGCTGAACTTCGGCCGGACCGATGCTGACCACAGCACCCACGCCAACCTCGCCGACGCAACATGCGCCAAGGTCTGGCACTGGGTCCATCCCGGCGGCAGCAAGTTCAACGACAAGAAGTTCGCCAGCGCCAAGGTGGGCTCCTACGCGCCAAACGCCTGGGGCCTTTGCGACATGCACGGAAACGTAGCCGAGTGGACTCAATCGCCATACGACGCAGACGGCAAGATCGCAATCCGCGGCGGCTCCTGGAACGATCGCCCCAAGAACGCAACATCATCAATCCGCCAGGCGCTAAGACCCCACGAAAGAGCATATGACGTAGGCTTCAGGGTAATCTGCAGACCGTAATCGCCAGAGCGTTTTTAAAGCCTGCTTTTCACCGCCTCCAGAAGTCTCAGTTCGTCTTCGAGGAGTTGGTCTTTCGGAAGTGTGATCAATACGACTCCCTTTTTCACCAGCACCAGACAACCTTCGATGTCCAGAACCTGGGCGATTTCGTCAAAACGCATGGTCACCTTCATGGCGCCGTCTTCGATAATGACCTTTTCTTTATCAATGCCCAGTTGCACGGGGCGAGGCAGGCTGTCGGAGGTCTTGATGAGTTTGCGCCTCTGCCACAGTATGCAGAAGAGGAAGAATACCGCCATAAAACACGTCGCCACAAAGACAGGTTTCTCTATCGCCTCGTCGCGGGAAGACAATGCGCGCAAAACAAACGGACCCGCAATCAATATCGGCACGATCCACAAGAACTCTTTGCGAGTACGACGATTCTGAACAATCGCCGCTTTCCGCGTTGTACAGTAGATCGTTCGCATGTCTTCCTGTCGGCCTTCAGTGCTCATTGCATCTTCGCCTTCGCTTCGGCCAGCATGTCCAACTCGTCGCGGCCGAGCTGGTCCATCGGAAGCGGGATGACTAGCCCCCCCACAGTATTGACCAGAATGTGTTGGTTGATTTCCGTAATCGAAGCAAGTTGGTCGAGCTCAAAGGTCATCTGGACGCCGTTTTCCTCGAAGACGAGCTTGCCATCGTCAATCAGGAGTCGATAGGTGCGCGGCCGGCCGTCCCTGGTTGCTTCGAACATCTTTCTCAGGTGCTGTCCGGTAAGCAGAATGATGAACCAGCCGCAGCAATAGACCGCCAGAACCGTAAGCCATCTTGTACGGACAAACTCGGGGTTCCAGAGCCACATCCATACCGGAAGAGTCACAAAAACGATGAAAAGCAACGTGAAGTGCAAACGCCAGCAGTGCTTTCGCAAAGCCCCACTAGTCTCTTTCGTGTAGCGGATCGTTCGCATCTCTTTCATGGCGTCGGATTATACATATCCAGCCGGTTCGAATCACCGATTGATTCGGCAATTCTCAACTTCCGCCACACTCCGGCATCGCCGCATCAAGGCGATGGAAGGTGCTTCTCAGTCGAAACGCTCATGGGGTTCCAGTATCTCAACGTCCTTGAATACCTGAACGCATTCGACGACTTCGACACCGTTTATTGTCTCGGCACAGTCTACGATTTCGAAACACTCCACTATCCGTTTCTTCCTTATGATGTGCCTGAGGACCAGGGCGGCCGCTATGAACATGAAAGCTCCGGCGCAAAGCTGAACTATCGAGTCTCTGGCTGGAAAAGTGTTCAGCACCGACTCCGCGGGCGAATCGGGATCGTAGTGCACTTGAACCTTGAGTCCGGCCAATCGGTTGATAACGGCCTGCTCGTGATAGGTGCACGGATTGAAAACCTGATCGGTGAATTTTATTCGGTGCCCGACGTACTGTCGCCCGTCAACCTGGTAGGCGTACCGGATTCTAGCCTTGTAAGAATACGCGACGGGGTTTTCGTAGCGACCGTAGGAGGATTTCGTATATGGTCCGCCATAGACTGTCGCCGAAACAGTGATCCCTTCGGTTGTGGGCCAACCGCTTGCAGTATAGCATCGGGCCACCTCGCGGCTGCCGGAGGAAACAAGAAACGGACCGACGCCAAGACAAAACACGACCACAAGAAGAAGCTCGATTTCCCCAATGCTCCACTCGGTATCCAACATCTGTCGATTCCCAACACAGTAGTGAAATTCAGCTCACAATCACCCGCTACAGTCGTCCCGCACAAGATAGCCGCACCGGATATCGACATCAAGGTCCTTGTGACAACTGCTCCGGGGCCTTGAAGCCGCAAGTCATAATCAAAAGTACGGCTCATTGACCGCCCTTTTCTAAGAACACATTAAACTCCGCTTTCCCCCTTGTAAGCCCGTTGCACGGCGATGTCAACGCCGATACGCCTGTCACTTTCGCTTCGATTTCGACGGCGGTTTCTTCTTGTAGCGCGGCGGTTTCTTCGAACTCGACTTCGGTTTTGGCTTGGGCTTCGAGGGCGGTTTCTTTTTGTAGGATGGGGACTTCTTCGGTTTCGGTTTCGATTTCGTCGGGACTTTGATTACTGTTTCGAGCTTGCCGGGATGCTGGACTATGTGATCGATCAGGATGTGCCCCCAGTGGCCTTTCCTGGTATCGATCATCTGCAGCCAGGCGGTCCTTCCAACGAGATCCGAAACGTCCCATCCGGTAAGCGTAAGCGTGTTGGACCCGTTACCGGCTCTGGTTCGAGCGACTTTGTCGCCGATCATCAGGTTAATGCAGGTCTCGCCGGGATAATCGCCGCCTCCGACGTAGAAAGTAATGCTCTTTCCGCGTATCGGGAACTTCGGCGAACTCAGCACGCCGACGCTGTCGTCGCCCTGGTGATAGGAGCTTATCATCCCCTTGCCCGCAAATCCGCTGGCCGGAAAGGTCGGCGTGGGCCTGCCGGTGCACGGACCTTTTCCAAACGCCGTACCGGTCATCTTCCAGCCGGTCATTCGCGGCGTTTCGAAGTCGTACATGACCAGCGGCTTGGTCAGCACTCCCGGCACGACGACGCCTTTAGCCGCAAGCTTGGCCGACTCGGCGTTGACCTGCTTCATGATGAGCATCGCTCGCACTTTGTCGGCGCCTCCTGCGGCGTCCTGGGTATTGAATCTGTCGAGGTAGGTCTTCGTGCGTCCCAGGATGACGGTCTTCGCCGGCGTGGTCCTGGCTGTCGGGTACATCTCCCAATACCATCGCCCCAGTTCCAGGCAGGCCGACGGTTCGATATCATCTGTCTTCTTTGCGGCCATCAAGACGTACGTCCGGAGCATTTCGTCCATGTCTTCGTTGAGCAGCCTGACGGCCTCCGAAGGTTTGTCGAACTGCAGCAGTTGCATCCGTACGATGGCGGTGCGGGTCTTTACGTCGTCGGGATTGGCCGCCAGGGCCCTGGTCATTCGATCCAGGTCACGCCGCTGGAGGGCCGCTGCGTTTGCGGCCTTGATCTTGTCGAGTATCTCGGGCCTGCGCGGCGATCTGATCAGGTTCGCCGTCGACAGCGCCTTGCGGTAGGTAGACATCGCGCCGCTGGGATCACCGGCGGAGGCCTGCGCGTCTCCGATGGCGACAAAGTCGTCAACCTGCTCGGCGCCGACGCTGAGCCTGTCGGCGCCGCGAGCCAGACTGTATCGGCGCCTGTAGATCGCCGAGAGCTTATCGGTCCACTTGCCCGCATCGCGTGGGGAGGCTTTAACGAGCTTCCTGATCGCAGCAGTCGCAGTAGCAAATCCGGAGGGATCCCTGGCGCCGAGATCCGCGGCGTATTTCCACATAACCAGGTCCAGATCGGGCCGATTCTCAACCGAGCCGACGGTCTTGAATATCTGCGCCGCCAGTTCGGCCGCAGCCTTGCCGTTACGCGAGGCTGTCACCTGTTTAACATCGTCGCCGAACAGCGAATTAAAATCGCTCTCGGCGTCGCCCAGGGCTCCGGCGGCGCAAAGCGTAAGCACCAGGCAAACGCTGCATATGGAAATCTTTTGCATAATCAAATGCTCCTTCCGCATAAGGAGCGGAATCTCCCCTATTTAACGCATATGCGGGGCGGATATTGTGAATTGGTCTATTTGCGATCCGACCCGATGCGCTGCTCGTACAGCTTCACTTGCGATTCGATCTGCTTGACCAAATCCGCTCGCCCTTGTCGGCGTGCAAGCTCAAGGGCCTTGCTTGCCTGTTTTTTCGCATCACCCAGCCGTCCGGTCTTCACGTAGACCGCCGCCAGCGCCATGCGCATGGCGGGGTTATCGGCGAGCAAGCCGACGGCCTGTTCGAAATGATAAGTCGCATTGTCCAAATCGTCCTGCTTGGAGTAGACCACGGCAAGATTGTAATGCGCTTCGACGAATTTGGAATCCGCTTCAATGGCCCGCCTGTAGTATGTTGCGGCATGGGACAATTCATCCTTCCTGGCGTGCAGTATTCCCATGTTGTTCAGGGCGCCGGGATAGTAAGACGGGGCCCCGGAAGAAACGTCGACGTCCAGGGCCAATCGATAGTGCGCCGCGGCCTCGTCAAACTTGCCGAGCTTCTGGGCCGAACTGGCCAGATGGTAGTGTGCTTCGGCCAACTGCGGATTAAACTCCACAGCTCGCCGGGCGGCTGTGTAGGCGTCGTCGGTCTTTCCGGCCCAGCCCATCACTTTGCTCAGATTCATCATCGCCAGACCGTGGGCCTCGCGGTCGATGCGAGCGGTGACCCGAACCTTCGCCCGGTCGATCACCGCGGCTCGCCTCGTCGGGTCCTTCCACTCACCGGCCGCCTTCAACGGACCGTCGGGCAGGCACAGGCGATCGACTATCGCCGAGGCGAGAGCCAGGTGTTCTTGAATCGTCGGATGCACGTGGTCCAGAAACTGCTTCTTGCCCGGAATTCCGTTCTCCGCCCGCTTCTCGACGTCAGCGGCGTAATCGACGACAGCAACGTCGCGCGACGCGGCTATCTCCCGGACAATCACGGGCATTTGCGTAAGGGCCCGCAGCGGGCACACGTCCTCGTCGCGAGCCCTTACATAGGCCCGCCTTGCCTGGTCGAATCGTCCGATCTGCTCCAGCACGCGTCCTTCAAGGAAGTGAACGTTGGCGTATCGATCGTCGATCGCCTTGGCCTGCCCGAGCGCCGACAACGCGCGATGGTAGTCGGCTGCTCGCCAGGCGCCCTTGGCGATGTCCAGCGAACTCTTCCAGCGATCGAGATCCTCGGCGGCCAGATCGCTTCGATGCTCGCTCTTGAACGGCGAACAATCCCTGGTGTTGGAAGCCGGCGTCACGAACAGAACGCGGGCGCCGCGAGAACGGGCGATGTCGACCATCCTGGCGAGATTGTAGCGGAAGTGCGCCAGTATCTGCTTTCGCAGCTCATCATCGCGAGTGTAATTCGACGGACCTATGGAACGGTCCAGTTGGGTTTCGACCTCCGACGAAAGTTTCGTCTGCGGGGCGTCGGGTCTGAAGAAACCCTGAATCAGCGAATATGTCCGCGTGCGCGCCGCCCAGGCCGCAACCCCGCGAACCGACGACGGCGTTGCTATGATATCGGCGTAAGTGCGATGCTCCAAAAACTCGTTATGCCCTGAATAGATAATGAATAAGTCCGGGTCGTAGTCGACCAGTTCCTCCATGAGCAGCGCCACGCGATAAGTCGCATAGCTGATCCCCCCGGCATTGATTACTTCCCATTTCCGCGAGGGGTCGATCTCCGGCAACAGTTCACGCAACCAACCGCAGAACGAACTGTTATCGTTGAAAGGACGCCCGTGAGTAGTCGAACCGCCCAGGCAGAAAATACGGAACGCGTCGGAGTCCTTTTCGACGGGAAACTCTTGTGCGTTGAAGAAATCCTTCTTGTTCGTCGCGCGGACCATCACTTCGGCCCCTTCGTCGTTTTCGGCCTGGACGAAGAGCGGAATGCTTGACGTAAAACCTACGTACGGGTCCCTCTGGTAAAGGATCGGCTGGACCCCGCACACGAAAAGAATCAGTTCGAGGATCGCGAAAAACATCGCGCAAACAAGCAGCGAGAAGAGCAGTTTCTTCCAGACAGGGAGCTTCCGCCGCAAGCTTTTCTCTTTTTGGCCCATGTCAATATCAATAGCACAACTGCATTAGCGTAGCAATAGTCTTCCGCACGACCGGACACAGCAGTATCAACACACCGGAGCCGTCACTCCCAATGACATTCGATGATCCGTTTGACGTACGGCAGTTTCGCCAGATTGCCCAGCACGGTCTTGAAATCCGGGCCAGTCTCGCCGATGCAGAGGTACTGGTCCTTGCGAGCCCCGATCCGCCCGCGCGAACCGCGCATGAAGCGGACTGATTTGTCGATCGCCTTTACTTCGGCTTTGCACTTGTCGGTTTTCGGTATGCAGAATTCGTACGACACCAGCACCTTCCCGCCAGCCGGTCCGCGAAGACCGTTGGCGTCGAGTTTGGTCAGATCCAGTTCGATCTTGGGCGACTTGGCCGGCGCCTTGGGCTCAGGCGGCGGATCGAGACGAACAAACTTGCCGCCTGCGGTCACCCTGCCGCGATCGATCTTCGGGGCCGGATCGTCGGGTTTGGCTTTGCGGTAATGCACGTGGGCGCCGCCCGATATTGACCTGAACCGCAGCGAACCGCCCTCGGTCAGCGTGATGACAACGCGAGCCCCGCCGTCGATAACGCCTCGAAGATCGACATCCCGCGCGATGACCGTCACGTGAGCGCTGCCGACTATCGCTCCGCCGCCATGCACGGATTTGTCAACCGGCCCGAAAGTCACTTTGCCTCCCGGAGCGTTGATGCGCACCCGGGCCGCGCCGTCAAGCGAGCTCAGAAATGTCACCGATCCGCCGGGAACGTCGAGCTTGAGCGTTCCGGCCTCGTTGACTGCGCCGGTTACAATCACGTCCCTGGCCGTAAGTTTCTCGCTGGTCAACACGCCCTGGCCATGAACTCCGGCAATGGTGAGTTTCTTGACCTTACCGCCAAGCTTGACGCTGTCTGCGCCCGTGACCGCGGGCAGGTTATGCTCGCCGTCGGGCTTGTCGATGGCGACTTCCTCAGCCAGATCCTGCAGGTCCTGCAGATCCTGATCCGGCGGAAGATCAGCTACGAGATCGGGAGTATCCCGCCGGTCTTCCGGCTCCGGATCAGGATCAGGATTCGGGGCCGGCAAGTCCGCCGCTACCGGCGGGTCGGCAGGCTTGGCTGCAGGAGGTTCGGCGTCAATCGGCGGCGGATCGGGTCTATCCTCGCTCACCGGGGCAATCGCGACATCCTTCTTGTTACGCTCGGGCTGGCCCTGATCGTCCCGGGCCGATGAGAAAACGCTGGTCAGCACAACACCGGTAATCAGCAGCATGGCCACTGAGGCGATCGCGATCACCAGGCCGGTGCGTTTTTGAGTTTCCTGCGGTTCTTCGGCCTGGGCGGACGGTTCGGCGGGCGTCTCTTCAACTGCAGATTCGTCGGGTGCGTTATGATCGTCCGGTAAACCATCCGGATCATATTCGTTTTCGTAAAGCGGCTGCTGACAAACCGGGCACATCTCCTCGTAGGATTCCTGACGGGTCAACGGCAGTTTGCAGTGCGGGCATTGCTGAATCGGACGCTCTTGGTTCATACACAGAGTCTACCGCCCGATCGCAGCCCGATCAATTCCCCAGTCGAATTCACTCAAATGATCGCTACTACCGCCGCCAGCGAGGCGATCGACAAGATCGTGGAGACCACTACGGCCCCCGCCGACAGAGCCGAATCGCCGCCGAGCTGCTCGCTGAGCACGTAAGAGGCCACCGCCGTCGGGCAGGCGAGAAAAATGAGCGCCACGGCCGTCTCGATCCGCCCCACGCCGAGCCATCCGGCTGCGAAGTAGCCCACCACCGGCCCGACAACAAGCTTGATCGCCGAGGTCAGCAGCGGCAGGCGGATATTGCCTCGCAGTTTCGTTGCGGCGATCTTCCCGCCGACACACAGCAGCGCCAGCGGCAGCGCGAAGCGTCCCAGTACGCCGAGGGTACGATTAATCGGGCCGGGAATCGACCAACCGGCCAGCGATATCGCAACGCCTGCGACACAGGCGATCAGCAGCGGATTGACCGCCACCTGCACGAGCATCTTCTTCAAGCTCCCGGCCGAGAGTTTGTGACGAAACGCCAGCAACACCAGCACCGCTGCGATGTTGTAGATCGGCACGATCGGACCGAAAGTAAGAGCCGCCGCTCGCTCGGCC
>CAYMSH010000250.1:0-9498 GCA_964392945.1 uncultured Planctomycetaceae bacterium
GTCGGCACAGTGGCGAGGTCATCTGAACGTCGGAGGCTTCGCCTGAACGGTTACGTCATATCGTACTTCATATACCGACGCGCGATCCGCGCGCTGGGATAATCACTCGTGCAGGAGTTAAATTATGCGCACACGTAATGCCCTTTCTATCTTACTAGCAGTTGCAATGGTGATCGCCACGCCGATGTCGGCAATGGCGCAAACCGATGCGACATGGCTCGGTGGTCTGGACGATAAGTGGAACACAGGGGTCTTCAACTGGGTTGGCGACGTCGCCCCAAACGGGTCGGCGGATATCGCTCGGTTCGTTGATGGAGGCGCGTTGAATCGCACCGTTGATATAAACGGCACTTTGCTGGAAGTGCAGGATATGTACATCTCGCTTACGGCCGACGGGTACAACATCACCGACACCAACGTGACGCCCGGTTTGCTTACCATTGGCTCGCTGACGCACAACGCCAGCGGATCGAACACCGTTTCGGCGGCGATCACCACCAGTGGTGCGATCAACGTTGACAGTGGTGCTCTTGCACTGACCAACTCCGGCAACACCATCGGCGGCGCGGTCAACGTAGCTTCCGGCGCCACGCTGGAAGCTTACGCCGGTTCGCTGGGCGCATCGACTGTCACGCTCAACGGCGGGACCGCGATATTGAGCCTCGGCGGAGCCGATCCCCTCCCGACCGCCGGAATCTCCTACATGCAGATCACCGACGACGCCGACTCCGGAATCACCTCAAGCAAGACCTACACCCACGCGCTCGATTTCGGGAACCAGGGCGCCGCTACAGTCGACACTGTGGTGTTCGCCAACGATGTCAATATAGCAGCCGGCGGGCGAACGAACGCAGGCACGCGGACCTACGCCACCAGCAACCATCAGGCGGCTAATGCGCCTCCTGGTGTCAGCGGAAATGTCGCAAGCGTGTTTAACGATTGCCGGTATAACGGACCCGACTTGGGCTACATCGAACTGACCGGCCTGACTGGCGGGCAATGGTACGACGTCCGCCTGTACGACCGTTCATGGGGATATGATGTTAACGATCGCACGTACTACGCCGTATACGATGTGGGCAGCGATGGCGATGTAGACTTCACGACGCCGAAGATAGATCAGAACCGCGGGCACGTGGCGCCCATGAATATGCCAGGTGATGTTTCGTGGGCGATGAGCTACGTTTACCAGGCAGATGCTAACGGGAAGATCAAAGTAACCATCGATATGGCCGATGATACCTCCGGTTCGTATCACCTTTACGGGATGACCAACGAGGAAGTCGGCGGCGGACCTCTCGTCAGCGGCGCTCTGGACATGTCGGGCAACGATATTGTCGTGACCGCCGGTTCGACGCTCCAGGCGATCACCGACTCGACGGCGACACTCGGCGCCCTTACCCTCACCAGCGGTGCGCTGACGATCGAAGGCGCCGCAGGCGGAACGACGTTCGCTTCGATCGCCTCTGACGGCGCAACCGTCGGCGTGACATCGACCACCGACGTGACGAGCACCGGCGCACTGACGCTGGCTGACAATTCGCAACTTGCCGTAACTACACCCAATTTCACCGCGGGCTCAACCGCACTTGGAAACAACAGCGCTCTGAACTTCAGCGGCGGCGCCGCTACGCTCGGCGCGGTATCCATCACCGGACCGGCCGCCGGGATCACCGTCAACAGCGCCGCGTCGGCTACTTCGATCGAACTGGCCACAGGCGACACGCTGGCAGTCGGAACCAGCGGCGGAGGCACGCTGTCGACAACCACGCTGACCACCTCTGGAACCAACGGAACAATCGCCCTGGCCGGCGGCATGCAGATGACCGCCGCGACGCTCAGCAACGCCGGTACGGGAACCGGACTGAACGTAACCGGAAACGGTTCGCTGGCGATTGACGCCGCGGACATAACCGTCGTAGGCGGCATGGCCCTCGGCGTTGGTCCCGACAGTACTCTGGCCGCGTCGACCGCCGCGTCGGCCTCCCTGAACGCCGCAACAACGACGGTCAACCTGTCAGGCGGAACGTTCGAAACCAGCGGCGTGGACACACTTGTTTGGACCAACGGTCTGAAGCACTACGGCTTCCACCAGACCGACAACAACCCCAACACCCTGATGGACCTTAACAACAACGGCGATATGATGGGCGGAACGGCCGGCGATCTTGCCAATTTCGATCCGACCACCGTCACCGAATTCCACGGCGAGGCGGTTCTTACCGGCGACCTCAGCTTTAACGGCGACGCCGCCTTCATCAACACCGGCGCGGTTGGGCAGGTCGACCACTACAACAACCTGTGGGTCGGATACCTGACAGCCGACGTGGGCGGAAACTGGACATTTAAGAGCACTCTCGACGACGACCGCGTCGGAATATGGATTGACCTGGACCAGGACGGCGTGTTTGAATCGACGACCCCCGGACTCGGTTCCGACCGCGGCGAGCAGCTTATGTGGGAACAGAACAATTCGAACAAGACCGTTTCGCTGACCGCTGGCCAGAAGTACCTGGTCGCATTCACCCATGGTGAAGGAACCGGCGGTTCGAAAGCCGCTTTCCAATTCACGTCGTCGTCCCTGAGCATGCGTAACATCAAGCCGGGTGACGCCGCGCAGACAGGACTCTGGGAGCATAAGACAGGCGGAGTCGGCGCGATCAGCATGACTGACACCGACTTTGTAGTAACGGCGACTTCCACCCTCGTCGCGACGACTGATTCGACCGCCGACTTCGGTTCCCTGGAACTCCAGGACGGAATATTTACCGTCAGCGGCGCTGCCGGTAAGACGACCTTCGCCAGCATCGCCGGACAGACCGACCTCGGCGCCGTTACCGGCGTCAAGACGACAGACGGTCCGGTGGAACTGACCGGAACGCTGACCCTCGGCGACAACACCGACTTGACCATCGGGCAGGATGTGACGATAACCGGCGGGCTGGCGCTGACAGAGACCGGCGGCGACGGGATCGTAACGACTATCCGACCCGAAGGGGTCCTTGACCTTTCGACTTACAGCCAGCCCGGCCAGCAGGTCTCACTGACCTCAGGCGGAACCGGCACGATTGACATGCGGAACCTCGCGGCAAGCGCAGCCGACCAGACCACATTCACCGCCGCCAGCGGAACGCTGCAGTTCGGCGGCGACAACCCGCTGGGCGGATCGCCTGAGGCCCTTAACCTCGCAGGCGGAACGATTCAGATCACCGGCGCAGACGCTCCGGCGCCCGCGCCGGCAGGCGCGATCGCGTACTACTCGTTCGACGACGTCGCCGCAGGCGTGGCTCCGGACTCATCCGGAAGCGCCACGACATATGACGGCACGATTAACGGCGCCGGCGCCACTGTCGTCGCAGGACACATCGGAACAGGCGCGATGGATTTCGACGGCACCGACGGCTACATCGGACTCGGAGCCAATATCAACCCGCTCGATGGCAAAAGCGCTTGGACCTTGGCCTGGTGGTCAAACCAGGACACCCACCAGAGCGGCGCTCAAATCTCCAGCGATCCGAACACCGGAACCAGCCGGTTCATAGTACAAGACTCCGCAGTCAACGGCCCTGTCTACGCTAATGGAGACGTGTTCCCTGATGATGTGAATACTACAATGATCGCCGATAGCCAATGGCATCACTACGCGTTGACCATGGACAATCCCGTAAACGGAACGTGGAAGTTCTACGTCGACGGAGAGCTGGACGACACCACTGCGTCACACACGTTCACAATGTCCGACTTCGAACTGCGGATGGGGCAACATACCGGCACCGCCTGGTTCGACGGTATGATGGACGATGTCTACATCTACGATGCGGTGCTGGACGCCGCGCAGATTGACACGCTGTACGCAGGCGTTGTGGTCGGCGCCATCGACATGACGAGCACCGACGTGATCGTGACCGCCAATTCCGGCCTCGATGCGGTGACCGATTCGACAGCCGCATTCGGAGCCCTGAGCTTCAACGGGCTGGGAATGCTGACAACCAGCGGAGCCGACGGAGGCGTGATCTTCGACGGCGGGACCACTGTAAACGTAACCAGCGCCAGCGGCGAGCTTGGCTTTGAAACTCTGGTCGACACCTCTCCCGGCGCGATAACGATCGCCGACGGAGTTGATGCGACGATCACCAAGACCGGCGCCGCCGATCTGATCCTCGACCCCAGCGATCCGACATTCCTGGGCGCCGGGTCTCTGGCGTTCGACGTCCAGACCGGACGCCTTATCGCCCAGGCCGGATCGAATCCGCTCGGCGACGACAACGCAGTTAAAATCAACGGCGGCGAAGTTGTTCTTGTCGCCAAAGACGCCGCAACCGACCCCACGTTCGACAACCCCGTAACCAGCACCGCCAACGGCGGCACGCTGACGGCCGGACGCGACGGCGACGGATTCGCACGAACCGTCACCATTGGCAGCGGGACCAACCACCTGACGCTTGACGCCGGCGGAACGCTGACGATGCAGACGCTGGACGGCTACACGCTCAATATCGGCGGCAATGTCGCGGGCGACGGAAACCTGTCGATCGCAGCGGCCAGTACAGTGTCAGTAGCCGGAACGCTTGACGCCGGAACCGTCACGATCGACGGTAGCCTTGAGGTCGCCGGAGCGGTGACCGTAAACGATCTGATCGCCAACACAGGCGGCAGCTACTCCGGCCCGAGCGATCTGACAGTGGCCAATACCCTCACGCTGAACGGCGATCTGGACCTGAGCTCCGCGACGCTCGTAGTCGACGGCGCCGACGTAACCGTCAACGGCGGTACGCTGACGCTCCAGGGCGGAAACAGCCTCGGCGGCGGAACCCCCGTAGCCAGTGTTGACGTGTCAAACGGCGGCGGACTGACGCTGAATGGCGCTACTATTACGACAAAGAAACTCGGAACACCGGGCGGAACGTTCGACATGGGCGCCACAGGCAGCTTCATCGCCACTGGCGACGTTGCTGTCGGACCGCCGGCAACGGGTCCTGAGCAACTGGTGCTTTCAGGCGGTACGATGACAATCACCCCGGCTAATGTTACACAGGCTCCGGCCAACCCCCTGTCGCACTACGCCTTTGACGGTAATACCGATGACGGCGGAACGCTCGGCAACACCGCCGGCGCCCTCGTGGGAACCGCCGGTTATGCTGCAGGCAAGTTTGGACAGGCCCTCTCGCTGGACGGCGCCAACGGCAACTATTTCAACACCAACCAGGATGCGCCTTACGACTTCCAGAACGGCGCTGTGACCTTCGGATTCTGGGCACAGCTTGATGGAACGTGGGACGGAAGTTGGGAAGCTATGATCGCCAAGGGCGAAGGCGATACCTGGCGGCTTGCACGCTACAGCGGGACGAATGACCAGGTCGGCTACGGACAGAACTCCGCCCAGGGTCCTGCGGATATAACAGACAATCAATGGCATCACTTCATCGTCAGGGCAGACCAGAGCACCACCAGTTCTGAGATCTTCTTTGACGGAGCAAGCATAGCCACCGGAACGACTTCAAGCCTTACCGGGAACACAGGGTTCAGTCTCTTGATCGGTGAGAATCCCGGTGCAACTGGCCGCACCTTCGGCGGCTTGATCGACGATGTGTACATCTACGATCGCTGGCTGAGTGACGCCGAAGTGGCCGATCTCTACGCCAACGAGTACGCCGCCGCCGCCGTTAGCCTGCCGGATCTGGATATCGAGATGGACGCCGCGTCTCCCACTACGCTTGCGATAACCAGCGACGTGACGCTCGGCGATCTGACGGTGGACAACAGCGTAACCAGCCCGGTTATCCTCGCCTTCACAGGCGACAGCGATCTGCGACTGAATCTGGCGACCACCTCGTTTGATGCGGCAATTACCGGTGCGCCCGGGCTTATCGTTAACACCGAGGCGCCGAAGGTCAATCTTGGCGATCTGGATCTTTCCGGCGTTAGCGACGCCGTCGATCCGGTTATGAACAAGGAAGGCTCCGGTGAGTGGATCATCACCGACATGGTTACCGGCTATACCGGAACCGCAACATATAATGTTAACGCCGGTACGCTGACGCTTGGCGATACGGGCCTGGTTGGTTCGGCGATTAACGTAAATGACGGAACCACGCTGAAGCTGTCAAGCAGCGTTGGCGACACAGCTTACGCCGAAACGCCGACGTTCAGCGGCGATGTGACGGTCCTGGCCGGCGCGGCCGATGCAGGCAGCACCGCGGCCGTGATCACGCTGCCGACGATCAACCCCTTGCCTGGTCAGACCCTGACGCTCGGAGCCGAAGAGAACTACACGCTGAAGATCAGCAACCCGATATCGGCCGACATCGTCTCGGCGATCGGATTGGGAACAACCACGCTGGACAACGGCGGTGCGGCGACTACATCAGTCAGCCTCTCAGCCGGCACGCTGAACGTAAACAACGCCGCGATCGTAACCCCGAGCATCTCGGTTACGGAAACCGGTTCGTTGAATCTCGGCGTAGCCCAGAGCACCGACAATTTGCTGGTCGACACCAGCGGCACGGTAAGCGTAACCAATCCGCTGACAGTGACCGACAAGATCACCCTCGGCGCCGTTGTGATCACCGATGACACGACGATGGACATCGTCGGGTCGAACCTTGCAGATCCTACCGGTACGATAACCGTTTCCGGTTCGTCGTTCGATATGGGCCCGATCGTGATACCCGCCGTGGCGCCAGCCGGGGTTGTGGCCCTCTACACGTTCGAATCGGCCGCAGGCGGCGTAACGCCGAACTCCGGGTCCGGCGGAGCCGCACTTGACGGCGCCGTACTCGGCGATGCGGTATTAGCCGCCGGAAAAGTCGGCCAGGCGATGAGCTTCGACGGTGACGGCGACTATATCGACGTCGAGTACGACGCGTCGCTGGATATGTCGGCGTTCACGGTTTCGGCATGGGTGAACATCAACAGCGATCCGGGCCCTCATCCGGCGTCTTACGGAATCCTTGGCACGCGTATCGACGGCGACACCACGTTTGACGTGAAGGTCCGCACCAACGACATCCACGGCGATATCGGCCATGGCGGAGGTTGGATCAATACCGCCGTGGACATTGGAGCCGCCGATACCGGCTCGAACGGACAAGGCGGCGACCTTGCGCCGGGGCAGTGGTACCAGGTGACTTACGTTGTCGACGACGCCGCCAAGCAGTTCAAGCTTTACATCGACGGCGACTTGAAGAGGACGATCGGCTACAGCAATACGGCCAGATTCATGAAGCCGGGCCAGTCGCTCTGGATCGGCGACGATTACATCGGCCACGAGTACATGGACGGACTTATCGACGAAGTGTACATCTACGATCGCGCCCTGGACGGCGGCGAGGTGACTGACCTCTTCAACGTCGGGACTCCTCTCGTCGGCGGAACCGTCGACATCGACATGCCCAATCTGGCGCTGGATCTGGCCTCAGGCGGACCGAGCGCGACGATTACACTGAACGATTCGACCCCGACGCTCGGCGACCTGACGATGGGCGCCGTAACGGACCTGACTATCGCAGTAGCGAATAACACAAGCTTCAATAACGTAACGGTCAGCGCGGCCGGACCGACGACGATTACCAGCGGCGGAGCGACTCCGGGACTCACCGTTCGCAACACGCTGCAAACCGCCGGCGGGAGCGATCTTACCACCAGCTTCAGTGCAAACGGCGATCTGGCGGTGACTAATCTGAACGCCGTCGGAACCGTTGGGGCTCCGATAACCGTATCGGCCAAGAACTTCACCGCCTCAGGGGCAGTGACATTCAACGAGCACGCATCGCTGGCCCTGACCAGTTCGACACTGGCGGTAACCGGCGGGACCACGACGTTCGCAACCGATTCGGGCGCAACCGGCGTAGACGTGATCGCCGTTAGCTCCGGAGCCGAACTGGTCGTCGCGACAGAGGGAATATCGACTGTCGCGTTGAACGTGCCCGAGGACGCTACGATGAACGCTTCGGCGCCCGTTACGGTAACCAACAATGCCGACCTCGGCTCGCTCGACATCGCCGTCGGCGGCGGGTCGTTCGCCCTGACCGGCGCCGATCTGTCTGACGATGCGACCGCTCGCACCGTGACGCTCCAAGGCGGAGTGACGGCGTTCAGCGGATCGATAACCGGCGGCGGAGTAGGCGGGATGACCTACATTCCCATCACCAGCGACGCCGACTCCGGAATCGACTCGGGCAAGACATACACGCATAAAGTCGACTTCGGGAATACCGCCGGGACCACGGTCAACGGCGTGGTCTTCGACCGCAATATGAGCAATGGGTCGACGAGCATACCGAACGAGCACGGGGGCAATTACAATTTCGACATTGCCGCCGGGCAGGCTGTGCGAGAACTGTTCAAGGATATGAGGTATGGCGACAAAGATGCCGAGATCATCCTCACGGGTCTTACGCCGGATCAGTGGTATGACGTCCGCCTGTACAATCGCTCCTGGGACGCGGGAGCCGGCAACAGGTTTCAGGATTTCCTCTATAATGTGAGCAATGACGGATCGACCGAATTCTCGGTGACGCTCAATCCGGACAATCCCACGATCGCGCCGCCCGGACTCGATGACGTGAACCGAGCCTTTGCGATGGCCTACGTCTATAAGGCCGAGGCCAACGGTACGCTGAAGATCAGCGTTAACTCCCACATCGCAGGCAACACCCTACACTGTTACGGGCTGACCAACGAGCTGACAACCGTTAGCGAGGGAATCAGCCTTCCGACGACCACGGTAGCGGCTACGGAAACCAGCATCCTGTCTCTCGGGACAGCCGACTCGCTAACGCTGGCCGGGCTCGACGTATCGGCCGACAAGGTCCTTACCGTAGACTGCACCTCGCCGACGATCGCACTGACGAATATGACCCTCGGCGGCGATTCGATGGTCCATTCGACCCAGGCCGCGGCGACGGGCCCCGTGACGGTAACCGCTGATGCAGTTGACCTCAGCGGCGGGATGAACTATCTCGGCGACGGCACGCAGCTCGGCGGCGACGGCGACACTAACGCCACGAACCTGACGCTGGCGGACAACGCCACAATCGATTGGGTGTTTGATGGAAGCGGCGGAAACACCAGCTACCTTGATGTCAAGGGCGAGATCACGCTTGGCGCCACCCTGAACGTAAACGTACTCGACGGCGTCGGAATCGCCGGTACAGAGGACATCTACATCATGGTCGGCCTCGGCGGCATCGATGATACGCTGCTGACCTCGCTGAATGTTCCCAAGCCGGCCGGCTGGGACTGGACCAGCGTTGCTATCGAGTTCGTAGGACCGGGCGTAGAGGCCCTGGTGCTGAAGGATGCAGTGTTCGGAGTAGCTACGCAGAATCCCGGCGACACCAACGCCGACGACATCGTCGACGCGATCGACATGGATAACTTCCAGCTCGTCTTCGGCCTGACAGGCCAGGATCTGCTTGACGCCAGTGAGTTGCTGGCGATCAATCCGTTCGACGCCGACTTCGACAATGACGGCGACGCGGACCTGGACGACTTCGT
>CAYMSH010000251.1:0-9480 GCA_964392945.1 uncultured Planctomycetaceae bacterium
AACCCCGACTCGCAGTACAGTTCGCACGCCGATCCGCATTCCGACACGCACAACGCCTACCCGAACGCCGGCCAGGACGCCTACGAGGACCCCGACTCGCAGTACCGTTCGCACGCCGACCCGCATTCCGACACGCACAACGCCTACGCGAACGCCGACTCGTACCTCGACACCAACCCGCACTCCGAGCAGAACAATCCGCAGAACCACGACGACTCCGCCGAAGGCGGCGGATGAACGTTCCGACTCGAGCAGACTAAGTCGCCGTGGCGGTAGAAGAAGGTAGGCCTGACACCGTTGCGACTGGATAGTCAACGCCAACATAAACCGTGTCTCCTCCGCACGGATAAGAAAAAGGGACTCACAACAGTGTGAGTCCCTTTAGATTGTGTCCGGCCCGTATCAGGTCGCAAGACATCGAGGATGTCCCGGGAATTGGGTGTCCGATGCGGCATAATTCCACCGTAAATGGAGTACTCTTCGCTGGTGGCGTAAAAGACACGCACTTTGCCGCAAAGAGAATGCAGATTCTCTAGCGAACGGCAATCTGTTCAGGTAGAATACATGCCTTATTCGATTCGCCGCCGGCGGATCACCGGCCAGCCGGTTTCAGAGTCCGGACCTGATTAACTCTGTGATCACCCCTGCAGGAGTAGTCGGGAATCGGGAGTCGAACACTAGATGAGTATTGTCGCCAAGACAATCCGGACAGGTGGGCGCAGAACAGCGGCCGCCGTGCTGCTGACTGTTGCGATCGCCCTCATGTCGGCGTGGCTCTCGAATTCCAGTTGGGGCGCAAAACCCGCCGCCGCGACGAAGCCTGCGAGCAGACCTGTCCGCAAGAACGTCAAACTCCCGGGCCTGATCATTGACTTTCGCAATCATTGCATCGACGTTGAGGCTTCGGTCTGTCTCGACAGAGGCGCCCTCGAGTTGATCGCCTGCACCAAGGGCACAAAGGAGCATGAATCGATCGTCGTGGTCAACGCAAAGGCCATGCACATCCACGCCGCACTCCTGCTGATAGGCGCCAAGCCCGGCAATCCGGCGATGCAGAAGCCGATCAACAAAGAGCGAACGCGCTGGATGCACCTTCCGCCATCGGGCGGTCGTGTGGATGTCTACCTCGCGTTCAAGAATAAAGCCGGCAAGCTGGTCGAGCATCCGATTAGCGATTTTGTGGTCCGGACTGATGAGGACCCAGAGCTGCAGGCCGATGCCGCCGACGGCGTCAAGCGGAAGAAAGCCAAGTTCACGAACACCTTCCTCTTTGCCGGATCGCTTCTCCGCAACAACGCCGCCGGTCAGCGAAAGTACCTGAGCGACTTGAGTGGGAACGTTATCTCTATATCGACGTTCGGTGACGAACTGCTCTGCCTGCCGGGTACTCACGCTCGTGATGACGGGGCGTTGGTATGGAGTATCGACGCAAGCGGACTACCGAAAGTCGGATCGAGTGTCATCCTTCGCCTGCGCCCGCAGGCAAAAAGCGATGGCAAGGCCGGCAAGGCGGACAAACCGAAATCGGCCGGCGCCCCGGCAACCCTCCCAAGCTCAAAAAAGTAACATCAAACCCGTATGTACTATCCCTCAAACCCTGTGTGTGACGGACTAATATGATGAAACAGAAACAGACAATCGGCCTCGTGCTTTTATCGGTCCTCTTGATTTGCGCCGGCGCCGGTGCGGCCGACAAAGCCAAAACAACAGAAGGTTTTTACAAGGCGCCAGGGTTGTTCTCCACTCGCCCCAGTGAGACAAAGTCGATGCAGACCATCGCTCGCTTCGGGCCGGTGGGCATGGGCATCGAACTTCATCAGCCCGCTTTTGTGATGAAGATTAAGAACATCGAAGAAGGCTCACCCGCCGAGGCGGCCGGCAAGTTCAAGAAAGGGCAGATCATCGAGAGCATCAACGGTGAGAAACTTGCCGACATCGATCCGCGCATGCAACTGGCCCAAATACTCGGCAAGGCCGAAGCCTCTGACGGCGTACTGAAGTTTGCCATCAAGGGCCTGTCCGCTCCGGTTACCGTTAAGGTGCCCATTCTCGGGGCCTACAGCCCAACCTGGCCGCTGAAATGCACGAAGTCAGACAATATCGTGCGCCAAGTCGCCGACTACCTTTCCAAGCCCGATTCGAACAAAGGCATCGGCGACATCGGCGTGATCTTCCTGTTGTCGACCGGCGATGAAAAGGACCTGGCCGTAGTTCGCAAATGGGCCCGCAAGGCCGCCAATCGCCCGCACAAATACGCCTGGTATATCGGTTTCGGCGGTGTTCCGCTGTGTGAATACTACCTTCGCACCGGCGACAAAGAGGTGCTGCCGGGTTTACAGAAATGGGTTGATAACGCCGTGAAGGGGCAGTATCTCGACGGCTGGGCCGGACGGGGCGGAGTCTGCTCAGTCACTTACGGAAATGGACACCTCAATGCCGGCGGCACCGCGGTGGTGACTTTCCTGCTGCTGGCCAAGGAATGCGGAGTCGATGTTCCCCAGCACGCGCTCATAGGCGCGCTGGTTCACTTCTACCGATACGCCGGACGCGGGGGTAACCCCTACGGCGACGGACGAACTGAAGTCGGATTCGTCGATAACGGTAAGAACGGCAACCTCGCGTTTGCAATGGCCGCCGCGGCCTCGCTGACGCCCGATGGCGAAAAGTCGGTCTACGCCGGCGCACGCGACGTGTGTGCGATGACCAGCTTCTACACGACCACCTTCATGCTGCACGGGCACACCGGCGGCGGGATTGGTGAAATATGGCGCAGTTCGGCTATGGGCCTGCTGTACGATAAGAAACCGAAACAGTACCGCGAGTTCATGGACAATCGCAAGTGGCACTACGATCTGTCGCGCCGCTTCGACGGTTCGTTTGGCATCCTCGGCGGGGGCGGTTACGATAATGTGAAGTGGGGCGTTGCTTACCCGATGGCTTACACCATCCCGCGAAAAACACTGCGAATTACCGGGGCGCCGCCGTCCAAGTATTCGAAGAAATACCAGCTCCCGAAAATACCCTGGGGAACCGAGGCCGATAACGTCTTCGTTTCGATGCAAGCCGTACCGGACGCCAGCGGCAAGATCCAGGACCTCTCGGGCGAGACTCTGGCCAAAGATTCCAGCATGCATTTCATCCGCCGATTCCACGGAGCCCAGCAGCCCAGCGACGACGTGATCCGTCAGTATATCCACCACCAGAGCCACAACATCCGCTTCATCGCGGCCAACAAGGCGTTGGGTATCAACAGCGGTTACATCGGCTGGCGCAAGGGCGGTGGTAAGATGCGTCCGAAGTTGGTGATGGAGTTCCTGCAACACAAAGACCCGCGAGTGCGCCGCGCGATGTTCACGGCGATCTACGAAATCCTGCGTCGTGAAAAACGCACTGAAGTGCTCACCCGCGAGATCTTTGACCTGGCCGTGGCGACGGTGAAAGATCCAGCCGAAGCCTGGGCGGTCAAGGATCCTGCCATGCAGATCATCGGCCACGGACAGGCCGACTGGGTCGTCCCGCACGTAGACTGCCTGCTGGGCTATCTCAATCACAAGGAGTGGTGGTTGCAAAACGCGGCGCTGACCGCGCTGACGCCCGTGGCCGCCGATGAACGATGTTACAAGAAGGTGCTCCCCGTGATCGGCGAACTGATCAGAAAGAACCAGCGATCGGCCCTTACAATGGGCCTGATGGGAGGCATTCGCGCCAAAATCAAGGCCGCAGGACCGGCTGTGCACAAGTTGGCCATTAAGACCCTGAAGGAAAGCTACACCGGATACGCCGGTGTGAAAACCGCACGAGGCGGTCAGAATATTTCATCAGTCTATGACTCTCACCTGAAATTCGTCGCCAGTTCGCTGGCCGACGTGCCGGGCGGATTGGACGTGCTCTACGAGGCCGGTCGGCAACGTTTCCCCCACCAGATTCTTCCGTACAAGGAGTTCTTCCTTGCCGCCGATCCCAACCAATTCGGGCCGAAACTCAAGAAGGCGATCACCCCGATTATCATTAACGAGTTGATCCCTGAGTACGTCGGAAAGAACCGGGCAAGGCTACAGAAGCTCGCCGCCGCCGAAACGCAGAGCGCATACCCCGGCGGCAAGTCCGATAGCATCGATGCTCTGGCGGCGTTGCATAAACGGGCCGGACACAATCAATACGATTGGCGCATGTTCGCGGATCTGAACAACGCAGAATGGTCTTACCATACCTTTGACCCTATCGCCTCGGAGCAAGTCGCCTGGGATCAACTCATTTCTCGCTACCGCGAGGTGACTCTGCCCAAGGGCATGGACAATTGGTTCGCGCCAGGTTTCGATCCCGCCAAGGCAGGTTGGAAACGCGCCAAGTCGCCGTTCGGACAATACATGGGCAAGATTCCTCAGCGACCCGTTTCCAAATGCTCAGCGGGGTGTGTTGGTCCTATCTGTTACGGGGCAACCAAAATGAACACGTTGTGGGACAAAGAGGTTCTGCTGATGCGCGGAACGTTCAAGATGCCTGCGGCGAAGAATGGGCATCGCTATCGCGTGCGTATTAACCATAGCGGCCACGTTGGCAATGGCGGCGGTTACGGTATCTACCTCAATGGCAAACTGTTGATCGAGCAGCCCCAATGCGTCGGTCGCGGCGGCGGCGGGAAGCCCAAGGGAGCGTTTATCACCAAGGAGTTCCTTTCGG
Organism: uncultured Planctomycetaceae bacterium; assembly: GCA_964392945.1. Taxonomy (GTDB): domain Bacteria; phylum Planctomycetota; class Phycisphaerae; order SM23-33; family SM23-33; genus BS750m-G57. The sequence goes on from CAYMSH010000251.1 coordinate 4,681, forward strand.
ATATCGACGGCGGCGAGCTTACTATCGCCGTTAAGAGCTTTCTTCGTTTCGGCGATAAGTACAAGGTCAAGCCGAGCAAGCGAGTCCCGCAAGGCCGGATCAGCCTGCACATCGAGGAGCAGAAACTACCTCCCATAGGCGACGATCTGGTGTTCAAGTCAGCGGCCGTGATTCCCATGCTGTCGTCGGCGTGGCAGGCCAAGCAGGATCCCGACGACAGGGAGAAGTCCGACTCGGCCGTCAAGTTCCGCTGGGACGGGAAGTTTGTCGCCAATCCGAAGATTCTGGGCGCTTGGAAAGTTATCGCCGAGGTCGCGGAGGTCGCCGATTTCGATCCGTCGAAGAAGAACCAGAAAGCCCGTCGTCCTTTCTTCGGCTCGATCACTTTCAAAGACGGCGGCAAGACAAGCGAGCCGACCTGGGCCTGGTCCCGAGACATGCTGATGGACCTGAACAAATTCCAGGCCCTGAAAATGCAGGCCAGGAAGGTCAGCGGTGTCGAGTACCTGTTCATCGAAGCCGGCGGGTTCAGCACTCGGAACAAACCGGGCTGGAAACCGAAGCTGTATGTGCTCAAGAAGTAGACCGGGTAGAGATACACAAACAAGACAAGGACACAAAGGAATACGAAAATGAACATCAGAATCAAAACCGCCTTGGCCACGACAGCGATGCTCCTGGCGGGAATCGTCAGCGGAGCCGCCGCCAAAGACGTACCCGCACAACTGCCCAAACCCGACGGGAAACCCGGCGACGCGAGCAAGCCGGTGAAGGTCTACATCCTTTCCGGTCAGTCCAACATGTGCGGAATGGGGAATCTCAGCGGAGCCAAGAACCGCTACGCTGGAGTCTACCTGACTACCGATCCGGGGGCGCCTGAAGGTCCGCTGATGGTCTACAAGGTGGGGAACTACAGGATCGCCCGCTGCACGCTTTACACTCCGGATGGTAAGAAAACCGCCGAGCCGATCGCCAAGGGACAACTCGAAGTTCCGCTGACAGGCGTTTATCAGATACACTGCGGCTGGGGCGCCAATTCCTGCAATGTGATGGAACTTGACGGGAAACAGGTCTACAGCCGCAAGGCCGGCGGCGATCCGGTCATCAAGGATACGCCCCTCGAAGCAGGCAAACGCTATGCGTTCAAGATATCCGGATTCAAAGGCTCCGCGCCGAGATTCTGGATGCAGAAGACCGACCTCCTGGGGCACGGCGATCTTGAGATCGTGACCAAACGCGACAAGAAATTCCCCTGCCTGATCGACGATGAAGGCAAATGGACCGTGCGGAATGATGTCTATTTCCAGGAAGCCCGCATAGAGAAGAAGGAAGGCGGAAGCCCGTTAAGCGCTACTTCTAACGGCGGTAAGACCGTTGGCCCGGAGTTGGGCTTCGGCCACGTAATGGGAACCTGGCACGACGAGCAGGTGCTCCTGATTAAGGTCGCCCAGGGCAACCGCTCGCTGGGCTATGAATACCGTCCGCCGTCCAGCGGCCGGAATAAGCCCGACGAAGAGTGGGAGGGGAAGGAATACCGCCTGCTGGTCGAAGGCGTCCACAAGACTTTGAAGAATATCGACAAGGTCGTCCCCGGCTACAAGGGCCAGGGCTACGAGATTGCAGGATTCGCGTGGTGGCAGGGGCACAAAGACGGTTTCTCTCCGGAATACATCGCCGAATACGAAAAGAACCTCGTCAATCTGATCAACGATATTCGCAAGGAATTCAAAAGCCCCAAGATGCCCGCGGTCGTGGCTACCGTCGGTTTCGGCGGATACAGGATGGCCGAGAAGTACCAGAAGATTCACAAGGCCCAAATGGCCGTCGGTGATCCGAAGAAGCATCCGGAATTCGCCGGAACTGTGGCGTCAGTCGATATCCGCGATTTCTGGCGGGAGATCGACGAATCGCCCAAGGGCGAAGACTACCACTACAATCGCAACGCCGAAACCTACGTGCTGGTGGGTGATGCGCTAGGACGGGCAATGGTCAAGCTCCAGGGCGGGAAAGCTGAAACTCGCGTGCTGGCGGCCAGACCCAAACCTGCGGCGAAGCAGACGACCACCGAACCGACAGAACAGGAGAAGCTCGCGGCAAAGAAGGCTCTGGCGCCGATCATTATGGACGGCATCGCCGCGTCGTATATCGCCAACCCCAGGTACAACAAGGCCCTGCTGGCCGAGGCCAAAGGCGAAAAACCCAGGGGAGCCAATCAGTTCCTTCGCGGCGCGATGTACGGATTGGAAAACTGCTATAGCGGGGCCGGGATCAGCGATTATGAATGGCGCGCGTTCGGACCGGATCTCAGAAAGGTAAAGTGGGACTACCACAGCTTCGACCCCAAAGAGACCAAGGACAAGGCCAAGGGCGCCCGGTACCGCAAAGTGACCTGCCCGGAAAACTGGTTCGCCAGCAACTTCGACGCGAAGAAGTCCGGCTGGAAGAGCGGGCTTCCCCCGTTCGGTCAGTTGGACGGTAAGCTGGCTCCGTTGGGCGGTTGCGGCCCGGATAGCCACTGCGGATGCGGCGTGAAACCCAATACCCTGTGGGCCAAGGAAGTCATTCTGATTCGCGGCGCGTTCGAGATCCCGGCGCTCAAAGAAGGGCATCGTTACCGATTCGTTGTCGGCGGAAGCAACCACGTGAACTCGGGCGAAGGCTATGCGATCTACGTTAACGGAAAGTTGATGGCTGAGTCGAAAAGCGGTGTCCCGAATCGCCAGGGCGGCCAGCCGCGAGGCGGGTACATTTACACCGACTTCCGCAACGAGTTCAAAGGCGGCAAGGTGACGATTGCAGTGATGACCTTCCTGAGATACAACCACCCGCGTCGCGGCCCCCAGCCCCCGCGAGGGCATCTTACGGTATGGATGGAAGAGCAGAAGATCCCGCCGGTGAAAGAAGCAGTAGTCAGCGGCAAGTAAGCGTTGATCCGCCGGATCAGTTGCCCTCGGTATCACAAATCGCCTTCAAAGGTGAATGTTGAGTGGAGCTTGGAAAGATGACACAAAAGACGCAGGCTAAAATGGTGCTGGCGATCCTGGTCGGTATGATCGCCTGTGTCACGCCAGGCGCCGTCGCCGAGGACGCTCCGGTTGAGAAACCCGCGAAATCCGCCATCGAACTGGGCGCTCCTTTCGGCGACAACGCGATTTTGCAGCAGGGGGTGAGAATCCCTGTCTGGGGCGCCTCAAAACCCGGGACAAAAGTCACAGTAACCTTCGCTCGGCAGACAAAGACCGCTGTTGCAAAAACTGACGGACGATGGCGAGTCACGCTTGACCCGATGCCTGCGATGAAGTTGAGTTCGGTCAACAAGGCGCCTGATGGCCAGAGCCTGGTTGTTGTCGGTGAACTTGACGGTAAGAAGACGACCAAGACGCTTAGGAACATACTCATCGGCGAGGTCTGGCTTTGCTCGGGACAGTCGAACATGGCCGGCAGGTTCGGAAGGGATCCCTATCCCAGGGGCTCGCTGGCCAAGGCCGACTATCCCGCCTTGCGCAGGCTCGAGGGCGGTGAGTGGATTATCTCCACGCCCAAGACCTCCGGGCGATTCTCGCGTGTGGGTTTCTGCTTTGCTCGCAGAGTGCAGCGCGAAATAATGGTTCCCGTTGGAGTGTTGATCGCGGCCACCGGCGGTTCGCCGATCGAATCCTGGATGCGGATGGTCCCAGAGGCCCTCCAGGATCCAAAGCGCAAGAGGCCTGCGGGGAAACCTCGACGCATAACCAATTACGAATCGAAGATTGCACCGCTGGTCGGATACGCGATGCGCGGAGCCCTTTGGTATCAGGGTGAAGGCAACGCCGGCGACGGCCGCGAGTATTTTCTGAAAATGCAGTCAATGATTGGCGACTGGCGAAAATCATGGGGTCAGGGGCAGTTCCCCTTTTACTTTGTCCAGATCGCCAGTATAGGCAGTTCGCCCAAAGATAAACCCGCCGGCGGTGACGGGCGGGCCAGAATCCGCAACGCCCAACTCGAAGCGATGACCATCAAGAATACCGGTATGGTTGTGGCGATCGACGTTGGGGCGGTGCGCGAGCATCCGCTCAACAAATATGATGTAGGTATCCGCCTGTCGCGATGGGCGCTGCACAGGGATTATGGTCAGAAGAAACTGGTTCCCAGCGGGCCGATCTACAAGAGCTGTAGAATCGAAGGCACCGTCATTCGGATCAGTTTTGACTACGCAGGGAACGGGTTGATGCTTGCAAGCAAAGCCAGCTACGTGCCGGTCAAACCTACGCCAGGGGCGAAGATGCCCTGGTTGTCGATTCAGGATAAAGACGGTAAGTGGCATTGGGCCGAGGGGAAACTGGATGGCTCTGAGTTGATTGTTTTCAGCAAGGATGTCAAAGAACCGATCGCCGTGCGCTATGCATACACCCAGTATCCGATAGGCTGCAATCTCTACAACACCGATGGCCTGCCGGCCTCACCGTTTAGCACGTGCGGATACTAAAACATAAGAAACCTAACAAAGGAATTGCAGTCATGAACAACAGATCGACCAGAACAGCGGCGATTCTCGCCTTAACCACAGCGGTGCTGCTTTCGATTTCTGTAGCCGACGCCGCCGAGCAAACGGCAAAACCGAAACCCGCGATCGAACTGGGCGCACCGTTTGGCGATAACGCCGTCTTGCAGCGCGAAATGAAGGTCCCTGTTTGGGGCTGGAGCAAACCGGGCGTTAAGGTTACCGTCCAATTCGCCGGGCAGAAGAAAACCGCCACTACCGCCAAGGACGGCAAGTGGATGCTTCAGCTCGACAAGCTCAAGGCGAAGCACGACAAG
>CAYMSH010000252.1:0-9469 GCA_964392945.1 uncultured Planctomycetaceae bacterium
GATGGCGCCGTACGCGCCGGAGGACTGGGGACAGATGGTCCGCGACGCGGCGGACAAAATGATACGAACCGGTTTCTATCCGGTCCTCAGCGTGGTCCTTGGTCTGCCCGGCGAGACGCCTGACGACGTGGCCGCGACGCTGAAGCTGGCCCGGGATCTCATCGACAAGAACGTTGTGATCTTCCCGATATTCTACGAACCGCAGACCGCTTCGAACGAAGCGTTTTCCGTCCAGGCGATGACGGCCGATCACCTGGCGCTGTACACCGCCTGTTACGAGAACAACTTCAAACGCGTGCCGGACCTGTTCTGGGACAACCAGCGGGCCGGCGGAGTCAGTTGGTTCAAGCGTGCGCTGCTGCAAATGCTGGGCAAGACTGAAGTCCGCGCCTGGCGAGGCAACTTCAAGCGCATCGCAAAACAGATCGCCGCACGATCAGGGGAACCGGCAAAATGATATCTTACACATGCCCAAGATGCCAAAGCACGATGAGTTCGCCCGACGAAATGATCGGGAGGTTCGACAAATGCCCCAAGTGCGGAACACTTACCGTAGTCCCCCGCTCCCGCCCGCAGGTCGTCGAGACCGTGCAGTCCGGCAAACCGGACAAATTCAAGCCGGTGATGAATATCAAAGACAGGCGAGCTAACCCCGCGCGGACCGCAGGCCTGCTCGGTGTCGCCGTCGGTTCGGCCGGGTGTGTGACGCTCTGGCACCCGATACCGTACGTCCCGAGCATCCTACTGGGCATCCTCGCCCTGGCGTTTGCCGGACTGTCGCAATTCGCCTCTCGGAGAAGTTGGAAGAAGAATGCCGTATTGCCGTTCCTGGCCTCGGCTCTGGGCCTGGTGACGATATACTTCTCTGTTTTCTACGGTCCGATCAACTCAGCGGACCCTGCCGCGCCGTCCGGCCCGGGGCAAGATCCATCTGCAGTGACGCGGGCGCCCGCGGAGCCGACCCCTGCCAATCCTACGGGAGTCTTGCCCATGGGCATGGCCCGACAGTGGAATGATCGCTCACTGAAAGTCCTGGCCGCAAGGATCGACACGATCCAGTTGACCAGCGTAACCGGCGATCGTCGCAGCCAGGACAAGTTCCTGATAATCACGATCGAGGCGAGCAACACGTTGTCACGCCCCGATAGGTACCAACAACTGACCTACATGACGCTTCGCGGGAATCCTGAGGCCAGAGACCGTACATACGCCTCACTGAGCGACAGCAACAAACGCTACTATCGCCGGGTGGACTTCGGCCTGGACGTGTTCCCCAAGGGCGGCGTATCGGGCTCAACCCGCCTGCCGCCCGGCGGATCGGTTCGCGACATACTGGTATTCGAACGCCCGGCAAGAAACACCGGCCCCTACCGCCTCGAACTGCCCCTGGGAAACCTCGGCGGATCCGGCACTGCGACATGGGAGATACCCCAGGCGGCGCTGCGCTGATCTGATGCGGCGTGGGAAACGTCAAGCGGCCGGATCATCGCAGGATGAACGCAATTTTCGTGGCTTAACTTAGTTAGTAGTATTATACTTGTGTTACCCATGCATGATTCGACTGACAGATCGATGCAGGACTCCGGCGACCTCGCCGAGGCGCGTAGCGTGCCTTCTCGCAGGGCGTTACGTAACGTGTTGCGACAGGCGGCCGACGATTTCGCCGCCGAGCACGAACTTACCGCCCCGCTGTCGCTGAACCAGCTCCGCGCGCATGCCGATACGCTCCTGGCGCGCACGCAGCAAAAAACTGAGCATCGCGACTTCCTGGCGATACTCATCCACAACGCCACGTGGCGTGCGACAGTCGCCGCCATCCCGTACGACAAACGGCTGCTGCTCCTTCCGCAATGCCTGAAACACTCAAATGACTGCGAAGGTCATCTCGACGATATCGGTCTGGTCTGCTCCCGTTGCCGCAAGTGCGACATCGCCGAACTCCAGAACGAGGCCGAGCAGCTCGGCTATGCGATGCTGGTGGCCGAGGGATCGCCGGTAGTGATGAGCCTCATAGAGTCCGGACAGGTCCAGGCCGTCGTCGGCGTGAGTTGCCTGTCGATGCTTGAAAAAGTTTTCCCGTACATGGAGGCCGGCGCAGTGCCCGGCCTGGCGATTCCGCTGCTGGGCGAAGGCTGCGTTGATACGAAAGTTGACCTGGCCTGGACGCACGAGGCGATTGTCTGCTCGAGCCAGAGCGAGTCGGCCCGCCAAGACCTGCAGGCCATGCGCGACGCCGTGGATTCCTGGTTCGCACCGCAGGCCTTGTCCGATCGACTCGGGGCTCCGACCGATCGAACCGAGCAGATCGCACTGGACTGGCTCGCCGGTTCCGGCAAACGATGGCGCCCCTTCCTGGCCGCCGGCGTTTACCAGGCCATTACCGGAGCGGCGCTGGAAGATCTGCCCCAGGGCCTGGCCCAGTCGGCGTTGGCTGTGGAGTGCTTCCACAAGGCCTCGCTGATCCACGACGATATCGAAGACCACGACGCCACACGTTACGGGCTGCCGACGGTCCACGAGGAACACGGCGTCGAGATCGCGATAAATGTAGGCGACCTGCTGATCGGCGAGGGATATCGCCTGCTGGCCGAGACCAACGTGTCGAACTCTCAGCGCGTGCGGATGATGCAAGTGGCCGCCGCCGGGCACCGAACCCTATGCCTCGGCCAGGGCGCCGAGCTTATCTGGGCTCGCCAGCCCGAGCCCCTTACGCCGCAGCAGGTGATCGAAATATTCGCACAGAAGACCGCCCCGGCGTTTGACGTGGCGCTGCAGATCGGCGCGATCTGCGCCGGCGGAGACGACAAGCTTTCACGCGTGCTGCACGACTTCAGCCGCGCACTTGGCATAGCCTACCAGATACACGACGATATCGACGATCACCTGACCGCCTCGGACCGCGACGCCAGCGAGCACCTGTGCCCCAACATACTCGACGCACTGTCGAACGATACTGAAATCCCCCCACTGCAGGCGGCCACCGAACTGCTGGAACAGTACAAGGACGCGGCGATCGAGCATCTGGACTCCCTGAGAAGCTCGGACCTCAAGGCGCTCCTGCGACGCATGGTGGGCAAGATATTCTGCGACTTCGAGATCATGAGCTGCTGCGATGACGATCCGTCAAGAAATGCTGAAAGCCGCGAAACGCTCGGCGAATCTGCTGGGTGAATCGGCCTCGCTCGTCGTCAGCTTTGTCACGGCCCAACTCACACCGTCAGGAGGCTTCCGCGGCCGGTCCGACTCGCCGGACCTGTACTACACGCTGTTCGCCATAGAATCCCTGATCGCTCTGGACGCCCCGCTGCCGATCGAATCGATTTCGCCCTGGCTCGCGTCACAAGCCCAGAGAGACGACCTGGACCTGGTGCACCTGGCGTGTCTTGCCAGATGCCGCGCCGCACTGGCCCAAACCGCCGACGCCGACACCCAGGCGATAATCGATAAAACCGAGACCTTCCGCTCCGCCGACGGCGGGTTCTCAGAACGTCCCGGACAAGCCGCCGGCACCGCCTACGGAGCTTTTCTGGCTATCGGGGCCCACCAGGACCTCACGGCGCAGTTGAGAGATCCCAACGCCGTGATCGAATCGCTCACACGCCTCCAAGGCTCCGAAGGCGGGTTCGGAAACTCCGCCGACATCCCCGCAGCATCCGCCCCCGCGACGGCCGCCGCGATCACCGCACTACGACACCTCGTCCAACCGCCCAACCCGGCCGCACAAGACTGGCTACTATCCCAAATCGCACCTGACGGCGGAATAGGAGCCTGGCCCGGAGCCCCGGCGCCGGACCTCCTGTCAACGGCAGTAAGCCTCCACGCCCTGAATCAGTGCCATGTGCAACTAAGCGATGAAACCCGCCAGCGATGCCTGGACTACTGCGACTCCCTATGGTCATCCCAAGGCGCCTTCAAAGGTCACGCCGGCGACGAAACCCTGGACGCCGAATACACATTCTACGGCCTCCTGGCCCTGGGCAACCTGGCGTAGTTTAATACGGCGCAACGCGGCTCGCTCATATATATCCCCGCAATCCGAAACCGGAATTCGATCAGCAATTAATGTTAGTATCCCCCGATATGACCCTGCTGACTGTGTTTTCCCGTCAAGTCCCAATCCGAGTGGCAATTGCAGTAGGGATGCTGTAGGCTATTTGAGCGTTGGTGAAAGGAGCTGGAATCTGATATTCAGGACACCGAAACTTCGGACCGTTATTGTCTGCCTGTTGTTCGTGACGGCGTCAGTCGATCGTCTGGCGGCAGCCGACAGCGGCGAGCAACTCTGGCTGAAACTGCAGCAGGCTTCATCTCGGGCACAGAAGCTCAAGGCCGACACCGCCGAGCGTTTCCTGCAGCAAAACAGCTTCAAACTGCATCCGTGGCGCCACATCGGTCCGTTCAAGGATGAGGTGTTCGGCAATGAACGCGCCTCATCGGCTTTCGTCTTTCCGCCGGAAGCCGACTGCCTTCAGGCCAAAGACGAAGGATTCCTGAAGAAGGAGTATCGCGCCAGGATGTTCCCCGGGATGTTGGACAATCTCCGCAAATGGACCGCTCGTCCGGACTGGACAGACGGCTACCGCCACCAGTTGCCGCGCGGACCGGCGCCGTCGCGTAATGAAACCACATACCTTTACCGGGTAATCGAAGTTGCGCGTGATGTGCAAGTCCGAATGCAGTTCAACGCTGAAGACGCCATTGGGCTCTGGCTCAACGGCGTCAAGGTCAAGCATGTCTGGCGGAGAAACGGTCCGTCCCGCTTCCCGACTCCGCTGCATACCGAACTGGCGTTGAAAGCCGGTAAGAATCGGTTGCTGTTGAAGATCACCAGCATCCACGCCGCACATGGATTCTCCTTCGGCCTGCACGGAGTGACACCGACTCACCCGCTCGTGCCCGGCGGGGTTTGTCCTGATCTTCGCAGTCTGGCGAGCGGTTTCTATCCGGGCAATACGCCGTACTTCGCCGAAGGCAAGCCGGTAGCGATGACGGCGCCCGAGAAGAACAGTGAACTGGCAACTGGGATCACTGCATCTTTGGGAATAGCGGTTTCGGAAGTAAAGGGACTCTGCAAGGGCGCCGAGCCGCAAGATCTCGCCGCGGCCTGGCGCAAAGCCGCGATCTATGCGCGATGCTTGAAGCGTATGCGTAAATTCAAGAGCGAAGTTGCGCCTCTGGCGATGTATGATCCTCCCGCTATCAAAATGGAGAGCGATCTCCAGAACATCGGCCCGGCGTCAAACGCCGCACAGCAGTACGCAGCGGCGCTGAAGCCCGTCGGCCGGGAGATCGACAAGGCCCTTGCGATAGTCGACAAGGGCCTGCCTCAGGCCTTCGGCGCTGTGCCTGCGGCGCACGAAAAGCTGGAGGAGTTCTGGACCACCCAGATCGGCAGACTGCCGCCGATCGTCTTTATCCGCTGCCCCTCTTTCAGCGTCAATGCGGTGCGCCCTTACGATTCGGGAGGCAGCACCCCGGCCAGCATCTGCATCTGGGATCCGTCCAGACCTGGCCAGCCGGCGAGAGTGGTGTTCCACGAAAAGGACACCAGAATATTCGACATGAACCTATCCTTCGACGCCCGCACGATCTTCTTCTCGGCAAGACGTCCGGGGGGAAGAAGCCAGTGGCACATATACGAAATAGGTATTGACGGAAAAGGGCTCAAACAGATCACCCGCGGCGATTCGCGGAACATCAGCCCGTGCCAATTGCCCAACGGCGAGCTTGTCTTCGTCTCGACCCGCGCCAACAACTGGGTTACTTGCCAGGGCGGACTTTCGGGAGTTCTGTATTCCTGCCGGCGCGACGGCTCGCAGGTGCGCAAACTGTCGGCCAATATCGACAGCGATCATACCCCGCAGGTGCTCAACGACGGCCGCGTAATGTTCACCCGCTGGGACTACGGCGTTGAGAAGAACGTCTTCGCCCGCCACGCCCTCTGGGCGATAAATCCTGACGGAACGGGCCTGAGCCTGCTTTTCGGCAACACGATCGAAGACCCCGCCGGCTTCTGGCAGGCCCGCCCCATACCCGGGCGCCCGGAGTTCGTCTGCACGTTCGGACCGCACCACTCTCCGCAGGCCGGAATGATGGGTCTGATCTGGAACGGCAAAGGGACCGAGCGGCCGAGGGGCGAAGGGTTTCGCTTTGTAACCAGCGAAATCCCCTCCTTCGGCGACCACAACGTACCGTATTCGTTCCAGGATCCGTTCCCTGTCAACCAGCGGCAGTTCCTGGTCTCCTACGGCGGCGAAGGGCAGCGCAAGAACCGCCTCTACCTGATCGACGACCGCGGCAACCGCAAGTGCATCTACGAAGCCGCGGGCGTGCTGGGGTGCTTCAATCCGCAACTGCTCAAGGCCCGCCCGCTGCCGCCGGTAATTCCCACCAGATGCAGCAATCCCGTGTGGAAGTACCGCGATCCCTTCGAAAAGAACGTAAAGCCCAACAAGTTCCAGCCGGCGGTGCTAATGGTCCAGGACGTCACCAGAGGCGTCTCGAAATACGTCAAGCCGGGCGAGGCCCGCTACCTCCAGATCATGGAGCAGTTGCAGAAAACCACCCGTCACCTGGCCGACGCCTGGGGCACTTCTCCAGTTACCGGCCGGGGAACAGTTCATGTGCGGCGGGTGATCGGTCTGGCCCCGGTCGAGTCCGACGGATCGGCGATGTTTCAGGTCCCGTCGCTTCGCAACATCTCGCTGAACCTCCTCGACGCCGAAGGCAAGATGCTCATGCGGATGGGATCGGACATGCACCTGATGCCCGGCGAGTCCAGGAGCTGCATCGGTTGTCACGAAGTCAGGGAGGGAGCCCAGGCTCCGGCCAGCACGCCGAAGCGAACGCTGGCGATGCGGAAACGGGTTGTGATCCCCAAGGCTCCGGACTGGGGAACCGGAGGCCTGATCGATTACCAGAAAGTGATCCAGCCGATCTGGGATAAATACTGCCTGAAATGCCACAGCGGCCCGAGGCCCAAGGGAGGAGTCGACATGACAGGCGGCCGGACTCGGTACTTCTGCGTCAGCTACGATAATCTGATCGAGCGCGAAGTGGTCGAGTACCATAACGTCTTCGCAGTAGATCACGACGAGAACACCCCGAAGACTCTGGGCTCTTACGTCAGCCGCATCTCGCAGAAGATGGACGCCAAACACTGCAAGAAGCAGGTTTCCGCCGCCGAGAAGATGCGGGTCTACGCCTGGATCGACGCCAACGTTCCCTACTACTCGACCTATCGATTCACCCGCCCGAGGACACGCGGCAGCCGGGATCTGTGGTGCTTCAGCAAGGAATTCTACCGGCAGTACGACAAGCGATGCATGGACTGCCACAAGCGACAGGTGGTCAATCCGGCTCTCTACGGCTCGGCGGCCACGATCTCCAGCAGCATCTGGACCAATCGCGGAATTACGGCGCACTGTTTCCCGTTCCGCTGGCCAGAGACGGCGCGTATCGGACCGGAGCTACGGATCAACATAAGCGATCCGTCGCACAGTCTGATCCTGCAGGCTCCGCTGTCGAAGAAAGCCGGAGGGCTTGGAATGTGTCGCAGCAAGGACGGCCGGCCGCATATATTCTCCGACAAGAACGATCCGACCTACCGGCTCATGCTGCGGGACATCGAAGCCGCGCGAAAGAAGCTGATCGAAAACCCGCGGGTCGATATCTCGCCACGCGACCTGGCGGAGTTGAAAGAAAAGATCCTGGCCGACACCGTCGCCAGGTTGGGCATTTTCATGCTGGCCGACAAGGACATAATCGAAATCGTCAGCAGGGGCAAAGTCCCGATGCTGGAGCGGCCGTCAAAGCCCGACCGCTCGCCTTCGAAGACCGCCGAAGGACCGCTGAAGAACGTGCGGGATTGGCTGGGAGTCTGCGGCCGGGCCGTGTACGACACCAAGCCGTTCGACGTTCCCGGCGAAGGACCGCATGTCTCAGCGGCCGGAGCGATGGACAGTTCCGTTGAGTTCACGCACAAGGACATCGCGTTCAGGCGAAACAACGCCGGTACGGTGCTCTATGCGATAGTATTCGGCTGGCCCGGAAACGGCTCGAAGTTGAACATCGCCACGCTGAACGCCGGTGATTTCGACTCATCTTCGATAACTTCAGTGACCATGCTTGGCTCACCGGAGTCGCTGGCCTGGAAGCAGGTCGCCGCCGGCCTGAGAGTTACGATGCGTTCGAAACCTTCCTACGGCGCGGCGTATCCGCTGAAGTTCACGTTCAAAGGCGCCGTTCCGAAACTGGATCTGCCGGTAACGAAGAACGATAACGACTCTTCGATAAAGTACACCGGTTCGTGGACCTATCACTCCCTGCCGGGTTGTTTCAAATCCGATGAGACTTTCACGGTCAAGAACGGCGATCACGCCGTGATAGCTTTCAAAGGCGCTTCAATCAGCATCCTGTCGCGCCTCCATCCGCGATTCGGAACGTTCAAGGTCTACCTGGACGGCAAGGCCGTCGCCGACGTAAACACATGCGCCCCGGAACTAGCCTCACAGCAGAGAGTCTACATCCGAACCGGCCTGTCAAATACAACCCACACCCTGAAGATAGTGAAGACATCAGGCGGCTACATAGGCATCGACGGCTACGAACTAAACTCAAAGTAGCTCCACTGGCCCCTTACTCGTGATTGTGGGGCCCAACGAAGGAGGCGGTTCCGGGCACACAATCAATCCTGTTCGGCACTCGTATTGCATTGTCATCTGAGCGGTGAATCGATGCGATACTTCTTCAGATTTACTGACTTGTCTCTTGCGCCATCCGTACCTATGCGTTCTGATATGATTCGTGGGCCACAAGAAGCGGTATGAACTGAATTCCGGGAACGCAAAAGGAGTCAGGAACGTATAAAGGGTCAGAACTCCTGCTCCGCAGAACATTCATTTGCAGCGTTGTTTTCAATGGGCGGCATTGGGGTCAGCCCTGACCCCGATGCGGGCGCCCCCGATGCTAGGGCATTTTCCCCCGGGCCTTTTCATATGCCTCAATATAGGACATGATGCTCTTCAAATCCGGGGTCGGCTTACTGAGGGCTTCAGCCAGTCGCTTCCTGACAGCCTCGGCATCCTTTTGGTTGTTCTTACTCCCGTTCTCTCTTCCCCTCCATCCGGCAAGCACCTTGTTGATTTCCTCGACGTAGTCTTTCAGCGCCTTGCCATAGCTCAGAAGGGGTGGGATGCCCCCTTTCTTTCGCCCGCTATTTCCCCAGCCCTCCTGCCGCAATGCATAGTCCACGCCCACGGCAATGCCCTCCTTGACTTTGTGTTTGGCCATCAGTTTCATACCGTTGGTCCGGACGCCGCCGCTGAACATGACACCGCTGGGGGCCTGGTATTTGGTGGCGTAATAGATATCACCCCAAATCTGCTGCCGGTCGTGCTCGGGCATATTATCATCCACGCCACTGACCAGGGAGCGTGCGCGGCCGTTGGGGTTATTGAGTATAGACCGT
>CAYMSH010000253.1:0-9455 GCA_964392945.1 uncultured Planctomycetaceae bacterium
CCGGCCGGGATCAAGACCCCGCGAACCTCCAGCGTTAACGCCGTGACCAGCGACATACTGCCGACGCTCTGTGCGCTGGCCGGATCGCGCGAGCCCAAACGCCCGCTCGACGGGGTCAACCTGATTCCGCTCCTGGAAGGCAAGATGACCACCCGCGCCAAGCCGATCTGCTTCTGGATGTACAGACCGCGGCGGGAAGGTCGCCGCCAGCGCAAGCCTTATATCGATCCGGAACTGCAGAAGGGAACCACCCCGCTGGTCAAGCAACTCGGAGGCCTTTTCACCAGGAACTTCGGCAACCAGCGGTACACCACGATCACCAAACACGACTACGCCGGCCCGCGAGCCATTCTCGACAACCGCTACAAGCTCGTCATTAACGGCGGAAAGGACAGCGGGACCGAACTGTTCGACCTGAAAGAAGATCCCGCCGAAAACAACGACCTGATGAAGACCAAACCCCACGTTGCCAAAAAGCTGCAGGGCGAACTTCACAAGTGGCAGGAATCAACGCTGAACAGCCTGCTGGGGAAGGACTACCGGTAGACGACGAACTGACGTTCCGTCAATTGCCGCCTGCTCCTGGCGGCCTCAGCATCGCAAGAATCGATCATATCCGTCGTCAAATCAGGCTCAAGCCGAGTTCAAACCGCACCCGAAAACTCCCCGGGCCGGAACACCGGTTCAATAGGAGTTTTCATCCGGGTGATAATAAGGGCCCCCAATAATGCGGATTGCGATTGGGTCGAGCCTGAGGCCCCCGCCGCTGGGGCAATCCTTGCGGCGGCTGGTAATGCTGAATTTCAGAGAAGTTTGTCCCCTCTCGAAATGCGCCGTCGCGTAGAATCGCAGTGATGTATCGAGCGCCCAGAAGTGGTCGGGGCGATGAATCCTAACGTCGGACAGCCTCTTGAATTTGCCAAACCATAGCCTGATGTCATGCGTGTACGGCAGAGAGGACAGATCCTCAACCACAAGCGCCTTGATGTCTTCAGTAATCCGCCGCCTGGCCCAGTCCCTGTGTATGCGAGCGGCGAGCCACCCAATCGCGCCAATCACCAGGATGCTCACAAGCAAAACGACGAGCACGTTTGGCCTGGGTTTCCTGCCTTGTGCAATATCGGCGTCATTCGGCGGATTGCCGTTTGCATCGACCCCGTTGACGTCCATCTTTCCGAACTTCGCAGCCAATACCGTCCCGTCAGGCGCCCACGTGTCGCATCCAATCGATGAACACAGTACCCCGATATGTCGAAGAAAACATGAGACCCCAGTCCATGCAGGCGTGCTGAAGTTCACGTCACGACAAGAACTATCGTTGTCCGTGATCCTATCAAACGCGTTGGAGACTGTCGCCTGTTCTATCATGGGTGGTATAACGTCCAAGCTCAGCGGCGCGGCCGTTTCGCGTCCGCTGGAGCGCCTTGTTAGGCGCTACTTCTATGATTTGTGTGTAGTGAGTCTGTGGTCTTTCTGTCCTAATGACAACTAGAATCCCAGACTACTTTTTTGCATTCTTCTTATCCACTTCGACAACAATGCGGAATCCGTCGCTATTTCCGCTTCTGGCGCCCCCGCCATAGCGAAAGGCTGAACGACATCGCCCAGCATACGAACTCCAGGTCCCGCTCCTCAGCACGTGAAATCTGCCGTCAGGAGGAGGGGATGCAGGGCCTGGCGGATCAACTCTCGGCGAGACTTTATAGTAGTTATTCTCATCAGAGTCACTCCAATCAGAACACCACTCGGACACATTTCCATGCATATCGTGCAGACCCCAGGCATTCGGTCTCTTGAGACCAGCTTCGCGAGCGTATGCCTCCTCGCCCAGATTCGCATTGCGATGCCACCAAGCATAGTCATCGACAGGCCCGTCGATATCCCCAAAACAGAACGCCGTTATCGTTCCAGCGCGACACGCATATTCCCACTCGGCTTCGGTCGGCAGACGGACTTTTCGCCCACTCTTTGCCGACAGCTTACGGCAGAACTTCACTGCATCTTCCCAATTCACGCACGTGGCGGGAAAGCGAGAGCCGCTCCTCGTGTATTTGCTCCCCTCCCAAGGGCGCGTACCCATAACGGCTTCCCATTGAGACTGCGTAACTTCCGTTACGCCCATATAGAAAGGCTTACTTATCGTAACCACATGAGGGATCTCATCCGCCTCGCGTGCAACATCAGACTCGGGCGATCCCATGACGAAAGTGCCGGATGGTATGAGAACTGCTCGGAGGATAACTACATCGGAAATGCGTATCTGCAATTCCTTGCCCACGCTAAGGGATTCAGCCGCTTCTTCCTGCCGTCTCACAGCCTCTTCGGCATCGAAGGCATACCTCTCAAAATCGGGACTCTCTTGGCATCCTGCAAGGAGGCTACAAGAGAGAGCCACAAGCACGGTCACCGCGTTGAACATCCCGCTTTTCAATATCCTCTTCCCAAGCCTAACAACTTATTACAGCCCATGGTCGCTGGCGCAGGATTCCAATACACTTCCGAGGTTATTTCCCTGTCAAAACTTGCCAACGCCCGGTTCTTCGCAACTACGTCCGATCCTTTATAAAGCCCGGTTTGGGCCGTAACAAGTACAAAATTATGGGCTTATAGATAAATACCCTTCGTTGTGTCGTGACGCGAGAGTAAGGCTTGTATACGGTATATTTACATATAGCCCACGGGCGCCGGCCCACGGTTTCAATATACCGTGCAGCGCGGGCATACACGGGAAATCACCGGATCAATACCGTAACTATCATAGATATAAGTAATTATCCAAGCAGGGGCGGCGGCCGGACCCGGCCGCTGTCGGCCGGCCCTGACGGGCCTGACGTCCATAGTCCGGCAGACCCCGAATTACGGCCACGTCCGGCCGGGAGCTTGTATAGTCGGTGACGATTGACATCTTCGATCGCCGTGTGGGATACTGCAGCCGCCCGTCGGATGGTCCGGCCGGGCTAACTTGATCTGGAACGCTTGCATGACAATCGACACTATCGCAGCTTGCCTCAAAACCGTCGCCCTGGCCATTCTCTTGGCGGCGACGGCCGGCGCGGGGGCCGAAACCCCGGCGGCGAATCCCAAAGATACGGGCTATCGCGGGATATGGTATATGAACCAGCCGTCCGGCGATGAGTACGTGTACAAATACTCCGGCGGATTGGGAACCTACTGCGCCAAGCACAAACCTTTCGCCGTCTACTGCGCCAAGGCCGACAAGACGTTCTTCTGCTACGGCGGTACGACGAAAGACTCCAATCGAAAGCTGGTCCACATGGTCTCTTACTTCGATCACAAGACCGGGAGCGTGCCGCGGCCGACGATCCTGCTGGACAAGAAGACCAGCGACGCACACGACAACCCCGTGATCTCGATCGACGACAAGGGATTCATCTGGATATTTTCGACGTCGCACGGGACGTCGCGGCCGTCGTATATTCACAAGAGCGCCAAACCCTGCAGTATAGAGCGGTTTGAACTCATCAAGGCCACGCGCGCCGCTGGCGACGGGCGAAAACCGATCACGAATTTCTCCTACATGCAGGCCTGGCGGGCCGGGGAGCGAGGCTTCATCTGCTTCTTCACCAAATACAACTGGCCCGCGCCCCGGACGATATGCTTCATGACCAGCGGCGACGGAGTGAGTTGGGGCAACTGGCGGCGGCTGGCGGCGATCGACAAGGGACATTACCAGATAAGCGCAGCCGGGCGGAAGATCGCCGGGGCGGCGTTCAACTACCATCCGAAACCCAAGGGGCTCAACTGGCGAACGAATCTGTACTACGTGCAGACCGACGACTTCGGCAAGACCTGGCGAAATGCGGCCGGTAAGGAACTGTCGCTCCCGCTGACCAGACCCGACAATCCGGCGCTCGTATGCGACTACAAGTCCAAAGGGCTGAACGTCTACCTGAAGGACATCGCCTACGACGCCGACGACCGGCCTGTTATCCTGTACCTGACCTCCGGCGGATACCAGGCCGGACCGAAGAACAGCCCGCGCACGTGGACTGTCGCCGGCTGGAGCGGAACGCGATGGAACATCCGCACGATAACCACATCCGACAACAACTACGACATGGGCTCGCTCTACATCGAGGGCGCCGATACGCTCAGGCTAATCGCGCCAACGCAAACCGGACCCCAACCGTTCAACCCGGGCGGCGAGGTCGCAATGTGGACAAGCGCCGATTCCGGCGACACGTGGAAACTCGCCGGACAATTAACATCCCGCAGCGAGCGGAACCACACCTACGTGCGGCGCCCGGTCAACGCTCACAAGGATTTCTACGCATTCTGGGCCGACGGACACGGAAGAAAACCGTCCGAATCGAACCTGTATTTCTGCAACATAAAGGGCGACGTATTCCGCCTCCCCCGCCAAATGAAGAATGATTTCGCCACACCGCAGAAGCTGCGGCGCAAGTAGACCTCTACATCAGCGCTACAGCGCTACAGCAAATAATCCTCAATTTCCCCGCTTGACGGCGACTGGACGTATTGCGGCCGGGAGTCTTGGGGCGGTTCCGTGCCGAGCCGCTCGAGATAGAACGACAGTTCGGCGATTCCGTCCAGCAGGACCTCGCAGCGGGCGGTGGATTTGGCTTGGGCCGGGCGACCGGACGGGTTCTTGGTTAACTAAGCGTGCTGGACAATCAGGGAGTTGTCGGGGAAGATACTATCTGCAACATAACCCGCCCAGGAGTAGAGAATTGAGAGAGCAGACGGCGACCGACAGATTCATCAGGCAGGTGGTTATTAAACTGATTGTCACCGGCATATCTTTCGGGGCGATCTTTATCTACATAGAGTCGCAAAAAACCGAAGTAGAGATCGACGACGAGACTGAAGCCCAGGCTACCTTATACAGACGAGAGGGTCTGAAACATTCAAGGGCCAAACGACACAGCCAGGCCATCGACGCCTTCCGGAAGTATCTGACCCTCAAGCCGAAGGACTATCACGCCTGCGAGCATATCGCAAAAGCCTACAGCGAACTTGGGCAACATGAAAACGCGATTTCCGCCTGGGAGGAGTACATCGCCCTGAAGGATGAGCGGCCATGGCATGACAACAAATCTATGGACGTTACACATTCGGCCATAGGCGACGCCTGCGTCGCACTGGAGAAATACACAGATGCCATCGCGGCCTACACGAAGGCCATATCCGTCAATCCAGAGAATCCGGAAGATCCCGACACACACTGGAAGTTGGCCCGGACATACAAGAAACTCGGGCATAAATCCCAAGCCGTCGCAGTCTATAGGAAAATCACATACTTCAAACCAGTATCGGTGGCCGCACAGAAGGTAATCACCGACGCGAGAGAGCGACTGAGCGTATTGTCCCGCGCTCAACCACGAACATAACCAGCCGATGCAATCGGGGGGCCTCAGCCCAGCGGCCGGGATGACACGAAACGTTCGGTGTTCTTATGATACGAATATTCCAATACGGCGATGAAAGGAAGATAGCGGAGATATTCTGCGCTGCTGTCCATGAAATTGCCCGGGATGTATATTCTGCAGAACAGTGTTTGGCCTGGTCATCGACCAGTCCTGATTATGATCGCTGGGAAAAGCGTTGCGGATTGAAGCGTCCCTATATTTACCAGGAAGCCGGCGTTATAGCCGGATTTCTCGAGCTGGATACCGACGGCCACATTGATTGCGCATATATTAATCCGCAATTTAAAAGAAGAGGAATCATGAGCCAATTGGTGCGACACGCTGTTTCCACGTGCCATTCAGTGGGATTGGAAAGAGTCTACGTAGAAGCGTCAATTTGCGCGAAACCGCTATTTGAAAAACTCGGATTCAATACTATCCGCGAAAAACAAGTGACAATAAACGGCGTATCCCTCCAGAATTACGACATGGAATTACGAATCGACACCAACGAACCTCAGCTTGAACGCTTGCAGCTTTGAGCTCCTACAGCAGATAATCCTCAATTTCCCCGCTAGACGACGATTGCACGTATTGGGGCTGGGACTCTTGGGGCGACTCTGTGCCGAGCCGCTGGAGGTAGAACGACAGTTCGGCGATTCCGTCCAGCAGCGTCTCGCGGCGGCCGGTGGATTTGGCCTGGGCAAGGCAGCCGGATAGCGCGGCTACTATGAACGTCGCGATACGCTTCGAATCATCGTCTGATACGCTGTCGGCCGCGATCAGCAGTGACGCCAGGGCGTCGCGCCATTTCTGGTAGATCGCTTCAATTCGCTCGGCGAATCCTGCGTCAAGCGCGCACATCTCGGCCGCCAGGTTCCCCAGCGGACAACCCAATCGGATGTCGCGATCCTTCATCCCGCCTACAGCAGTTCGCATCGCCTCTTGAATAATCGTAAGCGGATCGCCTTCGGCGCCGAGCGGCGCTATCCAGCGTTTCTCGATGATCTCACTGACAATCTCCTCAACCACAGCATACCCCAAAGCAACTTTACCATCGAAGTGATGATACAACGCCCCCTTGGTCAAACCGGCCCGCTGGAGCACTTCTCCCAACCCGGCGGCCTGAAATCCCTTACGCCGAATCACCCGAAACGCAACCTCGAGCAGTCGCCGCCGCGTCTTGTCGCCCTTTTTCTGAGTTTCCATACCAACCGGTTTGTATGTTCTCCCGCAAACATTGTCAAGAATATTCCATCAGAAAACCCCAAAATCACCCCACCACTCACATGTCGCAGTCGCCCGGCCTGTGACACCCCCGCCAACGGACAAAACAAGCACAATCCCAGAACGCAACACACCTATTTACAAATGGTTATATCAGCACAAACAACAGCTCCATCTGCAAACTCAGCCGCAGATAGAGCTGTGACACCTGTGACACAAATGTGACACCGGCTGGCGGAACTAAATGCCCATGTCGTCTTTGGTCAGCAGCGCTGCGAAGTTGAAGCCGGCGGCTTCTACGTTCTCGCGGGCGCCCTGGAGGCGGTCTACTGCGAAGACCATCTTGATCACCTCGGCGCCGGCCTCTGTCAGCGTCTTGGCAGCACCGAGAGCCGCGCCGGCTGTGGTGCCAATGTCCTCGACGAGCAGGACCTTCTTGCCTTCAACGGGAGGGCCTTCGATGAGCTTGCTGGTTCCGTAGTCCTTCTCGGCTTTACGCACGATGACGAACGGCTTTCCGCACGCCATCGCCGTCGAGGCCGCTAAGCCCACGGCTCCTAGTTCCGGGCCGGCAATCAGTTCTGCGTCGCCGGCGTGCTCGGCGAACAGCTTGCCGAACTCGGCGAGGATGATCGGATCAGCCGAGAACAGGTACTTGTCGATATAGAACTTGCTGTGCTTGCCCGAACGGAGGATGAAGTCGCCTTCGAGGAATGCTGCTTCTTTTACGCGTGCGGCGAGTTCTGATTTATCCATCGTCATATTCCTTGTGCTTGCAGCGGGTTGGGGGTTCTCTCAAGGTCTTCGGGCCGGTAGTGTACGCAGACCAGCGTCAGTCCGTCAGGCAGGACGCAGGGTCCGCCCTGGCGCCTGTCTCGGGTCTCTATGATCGTATCGATCTGCCGAGGGCCCCAGCGGCCCCGGCCGATCTCCATGAGCGTGCCGACTATGTTGCGGACCATATTATACAGAAACCCGTCGCCGCGGACAGAGACCTGTATTTCCGGGCCCACTCGGGCCACTTGGCAGCGGAAGATCGTTCGTACAGTATTGTCTCGCTGATCGGCGGAAGTCGCCAGGCCAACGAAATCATGCGTTCCGACGAGCCTTCGGGCGGCGGCCTGCATACGCTCAATATCCAGGTCTCGCCAGTGGTGCAGCACCTGGCCGGCAAGCTCCACCGGTCGAAGCGGACCGGTATATATTCGGTAGCGATAGGTTTTCCCGATCGCCGATCGCGAGGCATGGAACTTCTGCGGCGCCTCGCTGGCCGAACGGATCGCAATGTCGGCCGGCAGTCGCGAATTAATCGCCCGGCGCATGCCGTTAAGCGGGATGCTCCAGTTGGGCGAATAGAAGTTAGCGACCTGGCCGGAGGCGTGAACGCCGGCATCGGTTCGCCCGGCTCCGTGCAGGGCCAGCGGATGCCTGAGGACCTGGATGGCGGCCTGTTCGATCCGCTCCTGGACAGTGTCTATACCCGCAGCCTGCCGCTGCCACCCGTGATAAGCCGCACCGTTATAAGCAATGACCATCTTGATATTACGATTAGGCTTCGAGTCGCTCATGTCGCTTAATTTACAGCAGTTCGGCGATCTGTACAGCGTTCAGCGCCGCGCCCTTGCGGATCTGGTCTCCGCTGACGAACAGTTCTATGCCGCAGCCGTCGGGCTGGGAGATATCGCTGCGGATGCGTCCGACGAGGATGTCGTCCTTGTCGCTGGCGTCCAGCGGCATCGGGAAGTAGCTGTTTTCGCGATCGTCGACAATCGTGATCCCGGGCGCGTCGGCGAGAAGTTCGCGGACCTCGGCCTCTGTGATCGGATTGGTGAACTGCAGGTTGATCGATTCGCTGTGAGCCCGCATTACCGGAACGCGAACGCACGTGGCGGCGACCTGGATATCGGGGGCGTCGAAGATCTTGCGGGTCTCCAGGACCATCTTCATCTCTTCTTCGTTGTACCCGTTTTCTCCGACAGCGGAGTTGTGATTGAACACGTTAAACGCCGCGGGATGCGGCAGGGCGACGGGTGTGAAGTCTTCACCGGCCAGGAACGCCTTGGCGCCGGTTTCGAGTTCGGCCATCGCGGCGGCTCCGGCTCCGCTGGCGGCCTGGTAAGTGCTTACCACGATTCGCTTGATCGGGTTGACCTTGTGCAGGGGCCAGACCGGAACGTTCATGATGATCGTCGAACAGTTCGGGTTGGCGATAATGCCGTTATGGTTTGCGATCTCCTGGGGATTAACTTCCGGGACGACCAGCGGGGTGTCGGGGTCCATGCGGAACGCCGAGGTGTTGTCGACCATTACGGCTCCGGCGTCGACGATTGTCTTTGCGTACTGCTTGGAGAAGCTGCCGCCGGCCGAGGCCAGAACCAGGTCAACGCCTTCGAAGCTGGCTTCGCAGAGTTCTTCTACGATCAGCTCCTGGCCGCGGAACTGCAGGGCCTTGCCTTTGGATCTCGAGCTGGCCAGCAGTTTGAGGCTGTCCATCTGGAAATCGCGCTGCTCCAGTATTCTAAGAAACTCCGTTCCGACCGCGCCAGTGGCGCCCATTATCGCTACATGCCTGGACATCGTCATCACCACAATTAAAAGATTCGCACAATGTGCTGAACGCCGACCGTTCAGCAAGCCGCGTATTGTACCATGATTCGGCGTAACAGCAAGTCGATTTGCCGATGTCGAGCGTTCCGAGTCGCCTGGAGGGCGGGGAATCGACGTCGATCGGTCCGGATTCTCCGGTGTTTAATCCGCAGGAAAGCGAAAGACCGCCCCTAAGATCAGGGCTATCGCATGTGAGAATATATTTCTTCAAGTTTGGCGCATGTTAGGTTG
>CAYMSH010000254.1:0-9448 GCA_964392945.1 uncultured Planctomycetaceae bacterium
ATGGGTGGGGGTTGGTAGAATCACGTAGGCACCCACGCGCGAGTGCTGGGCACGGTGCCGCTGGCGGCCGACGGTTCGTTCTCGATTCAGGCGCCCGCCGACAGGCTCATTCACTGCCAGGTCCTCGACTCGGACCGCAGAGTCGTAGGCAATCAATTGATCTGGATGAATATCAGACCCGGCGAGAGGAGATCGTGTGTCGGATGCCACGAAGACCCCGACGCTACGATGCTGCCGACGCACCGACCCCAGGCGCTGAGAATCACGCCTGTAAAATGCCTGCCTACCGGCGGAGAATTCTCCTACCGGGCCAAATTCTGGAACAAGGGAACGCTCAGCGATGAAGGCGAAGAACGAAACCGGACGGTGCGGGCCGTCAGCCTCATCGGGCGGCAGTAAATACAAAACATATCGATAGACGGGAAACACATAATGTCCAGTGAACAGAACGCCCCACGCGACATAACCGTCGACGAGCGGTTATTCGACCTGTACGACAGCATGCTCGGGGACGTCGAAATACCAAACGTACTGCGCGACGTGGCCGACGTGGTATGCAGAGAACTCGACGCCGAACGGGCCTCGATTTACCTGATCGACGAAGAGACCGAAGAACTACAGGCCGTCGCGACAGTCGGAAACGTCGCAAGCACGATTCGCATCCCGATCAAGAAAAGCTCGCTGGCCGGATTCTGCGCCGTTACCGCCAAGGCGTTTGTGGTGCCCGACGCGTACGGCGATCTTAGCCGGATCAATCCGGAACTGAAATTCGACTCCAGCTGGGACAAGATAAACAACTTCCGCACCAGAGACGTAATCTGCGCACCGGCGATGTTCAAGGGCCAGGTCCGCGGAGTTGTCCAGGCGGTCAACTCAAAAGGCGAATCCTTCAACGACGCCGACCTGCCGGCGATCAAGACCATATCACGCCTGATCGGCTACGCGCTGCACCACGCGAAAATCTACGACGACCTGGCGACGATGAAACAGTTGGAGAAGGAAAAAGCCAAGTTCATGCGCGTCATGGTCCACGAACTCAAGAGTCCGGTCTCTGCGGCGAAAATGATGACCTACGCGCTGAACGAAGTACGCGACGATCCGGACAATGTGGCGAAATACACCGAAAAGATCGCCGCAAGAATGGACCAGATGACCCAGATGGTCGGCGACATGCTCGAACTGGCCAAGGTCAAGGCCGGTGACCCGCTGGGCAAAATATCCGTGCTGGACCTGACCAGCGAAACCCGCGAGGCCTGCGCCCCGTACGCCGAACAGGCCGAGGCCAAGGGCCTGACGCTACAGGTCGAACTGCCCGGCGAGCCGCTGAACATCAGATTCGATTCACAGGGATACTCGCTGGTGATCTCAAACCTGCTGAGCAACGCGATAAAGTACAGCAGCGAAGGGACCGTACGGGTCAAACTGAGCCGAGAAGACCAGTGGGCCAAACTCGAAGTAACTGACAACGGGATCGGAATCCCCGAAGCCGACATTCCAAAGTTGTTCACCGAATTCTTCCGCGCATCCAACGCCAAGAAGAACCGCATACCCGGCACCGGGGTGGGACTGGCCGGGGCCAAGCACATAGTAGAACGATTTGCCGGAAAGTTCGAACTGCAGAGCCGCGAAAACGAAGGCTCCACATTCACCGTGAGGCTGCAACGGCAATGATGAGTGCTGAATGATGAAGACGGCGACGGCATGACGGCAACGGCATGACGCTTGATTGGAGGGCCGGAGGCCCGACGCGACCTGCCTGGCGGCAGGCCCTGTCGGCCCTTCGGGCCTGAACCGAACGTTACTTATCACTAGCCTCCAGCCGTTTGCCGTTACTGGTCCCTAGCCCCTGGCCCCTGCCGTTACATCCCGACCCAGAACTTCTGCTCGTCGATTAACAGCACAACGCGTTTGGGGTCTATGCTCTGGACTACTGCGCCTGAGACTTTCTGTCCTACGCGGTATACGCCGCCGTTGATTACGGCCATCGAACCGGATCCGTTGGACATTATCCCGCTGACTTTGAAAGTTCCGGGCGGAACGCCCGGGGCCAGTGCGATCGGCTTGGGTTTGGCGGCCTCCAGGGCGGCGCGAGCGGCTCTTTCGGCTTCGGCCCTGGCCTGCTGAATCTCCGCCTCCGTCGGTTTCCTGGGGGCTACCGGGAGGGATTCGAGCCACTGGCTGAACTCGCCGACGCGGTCTCCGGCCTCCATGAATTCGCCAACGGCCGCCGCCGCGATCTTCGCGCGGAGGATCGTGGTTTCCTTGGAACTCAGGCCCTTGAACGCGGGGTTAACCCACGGTTCGGCCGGCTTGGGCTTGGGCTGGACTCTCGGCGGAGCCGGGAGTTGGTCTCCCGCCGAGGCGGCCTGCGGGCCGGGCCCGTCGCCGGAGCCGAAGAAGCGATACGCCGCAAATCCGCCGCCTGCGATCAACAGGAACGCCAGCATCATCGGGGCGAGTTTTCGCCGCCGGGAAGCTCCGGAGGCATAAGGGTTTGACATTTCAGTGTTCTGTTGGGTGTCATCATGTTCAAAACTCATCGATCCGCGTCCTCCTGCCGGCGTCCGCCGATTGCGACATCCGCACAAGCATTGGGGTTTCCTACGCAGGCCAACCTACAAAGCGAGCCTACTTGACGCAGATCGGCTGATTTCGGCGGCGACATCAATAACGATGCGATTAAGAATTGATATTTTCGAGCGTTTCTCCAACCGGCTTCAACGCCCGTAGTGAGGCGGAACGTCCTCTTCGGCTTTGCGGGCTTCCGGAGCCGGCTGCAGCTTGCGGCGCACGTCTCCCATCTCGCGGCGAAGCTGGGCGACCTGCGCGTTGAGGCCGCGCACAACTTCGTCCAGAGCATCGACAGTATTTTCCAGGTGAGCGATCTTCTCTTCCTGGCGAATCATTCGATCTTCCATGTCGTCTCCTTCGTCTGCGGACCATTGTGCCCGCAGCGCCGGGCGAAGGCCAATGATTTCCCGCTCGCGCTTGTGCGTTGGTGGACAACATTAGAAGATGCCGACGGCTTTTTTCGCCACGGATAAACACGGAGGAACACGGATAGAAAGGCGGCTACGGCAACGGCTCTGGAGGTTCACGACGGATTGATCGGAAGTCATGAACCCCAAGAAGGCGTCGAACTGATCCGTCGTTGCCGTAACATCTCTTTCGCCGTTGCCGTATCCGTGTTCATCCGCGTTCATCCGTGGCAATTAGACGTCGGCTGCGGTAATCTCTTATTCGAACGTACTGGAAAGGGAAGCCAAATGCGATACGCGATTATTCTGCTGGCGGCGATCACCGCATGCGGATATACGAACGCCGCACAGATCGAACCGACACGGATAACGATCAAGGGCGCGGCGCAGATGCCGGTAGTCGTAAGCGACGGGGCCTCCGATCGCGTCAAGGCGGCCGCGGCCTCGCTGGCCGAATACATCGGCAGGATATCCGGCGCGAAGATCGAAGTCGCAGCAGGCGACGGGTCTACCGGCCTGGCCGTGGGCACGGGCGCTGATTTCCCCAAACTCAGGCTCGCGGCAAAGTTGAAACTCAAGACCATCGCCGATCGCGAGCACTACATACTGAAATCCCACCCGCGCGGCGTGCACCTGATCGGGGCGACGGACTCGGCTGTCGAACACGCGGTCTGGGACATGCTGTATCGTCTGGGCCACAGGCAGTTTTTCCCCGGTCGCACGTGGGAGGTCGTCCCGAAATCGCCCGACATCAGCATCGCCGTCAACGCAGACCAGAGGCCCGACTACCAGGCCAGGCGAATCTGGTACGGGTTCGGACTCTGGGACCACAACCGCGAACCGTACGCCCAGTGGTGCGTGCGGAATCGCGCCGTGCTGGGTTTCAACCTGCGCACCAATCACGCCTACCAGGGAATCATCGGAGCCAACAGAAAAGCATTCAACGCCAACCCGGAGTTCTACGGCCTGCTGAACGGCAAGCGGACCTCCACGAAGATGTGCATAGGCAACCCGAAGCTTCGCGAGCTTGTAGTCGCACATGCGATTCGCTACTTCGAAAGACGGCCCGAGGCCGACAGCATCTCGGTGGACCCAAGCGACGGCGGCGGCTGGTGCCAGTGCGACCCTTGCGCAAAACTCGGCAGCGTCAGCGATCAGGCGGTGACGCTCGCCAACACCGTGGCCGCGGCGATCCGCAAACGCTTCAAGAACAAGTACGTCGGCATGTACGCCTACAACGAACACTCCCCCCCGCCGAACATCCGTGTCGAGCCCAACGTGGTCATCAGCGTGGCCACCGGGTTTATCCGCGGCGGGTACAGTGTAGACGAACTGATCGAAGGCTGGTCCGCAAAAGGCGCAGTGATCGGCATGCGCGAGTACTACAGCGTGATCATGTGGTCCCGCAACCTCCCCGGGC
Source organism: uncultured Planctomycetaceae bacterium (assembly GCA_964392945.1). Taxonomy (GTDB): domain Bacteria; phylum Planctomycetota; class Phycisphaerae; order SM23-33; family SM23-33; genus BS750m-G57. Next base: position 4,399 of record CAYMSH010000254.1, read on the forward strand.
AGGCTCGCGGGACAAATCTGGACTATCTCAAGCGGACCATCCCGCACTTCCACGCCAAGGGCGCCAGGTTCATGTCGGCCGAATCCGGCGACTGCTGGGGACCGTGCGGGCTGGGATACTACCTGTCGGCCAGGATGCTCTGGGACATCGACGAGGCCAAACGCATCGACGCGCTTGTAGACGATTTCCTGACGCGAGCCTTCGGACCGGCCGCCGCGCCCATGGGCGAATTCTACCGACTCATCGACGGAGCCAATCAGCCGCTGCTGTGCGACGATCTGCTGGGACGAATGTATCGCCTGCTGGACAAGGCCCGGAAGCTGGCAAGCTCGCCGGCGACTCGCGCCCGGATAAACGACCTGGTCCTCTACACGCGCTACGTCGAACTGTTTAGAAACTACCGCATGACCAAAGGCGCCGAGCGGCAAGCCGCCTTCGAACGAATGATCCGACACTCCTATCGCATGCGCGGTACCATGATGGTCCACTCCAAGGCGATCTATCGCGACACTGTCCGCCGCGACAAGCAGGTCAGCATCCCGCCTGGGGCCGAATTGGGAGTTTCCGAGGCCAGGAACCCCTGGAAGAGCAGTAAGCCGTTCAGCCCGAAGGAGTTCAAGGACATCCTTACCGCCGGGATAGCGAAGTACAAAGTCGTCGAGATCAAACCGATCGATTTCGGCATGGCCCTGGTCCCGGCCGCACCGTTGAAACTGCCGAAAGTCGAACTCGGAAGCGCAGGCTCACACGGGCGCGGCGTGCAGGCTTTCTACACCTGGATCGACAAACCGTCGGTGCCGATCAGCCTGAAGGTCACCGGCGGGTTGATCGCCCACTATCGCAACCGCGGCGACGCGAAAGTCGAACTCTGGCGCGGCGAGGTTCGCGTATCGGCCGGCGCCACAAAGCCCGACGGCGTCGAGCGAACGATCGTCCTGAAAGCCAGACAGACCGGCCTGCACAAGATCACAATATCCGACGGCAACGACGCCACGCGAGTACGCTGGCCCGACAACACGCCGATGACGATCGTCTCAAGCCGCCGCGAACCGGCGAGTCTCACCTCGCGCTGGTCCCTCTACTTCTACGTACCAAAGGGAACTAAAACTGTAGACCTGTTCGCAAGCGGTTCGGGCTCGCTCCTGGACGGATCGGGCGCAGAACGGCTCAAATTCAACGGATGGAAACCCGGCTACCACAGCATACCGGTACCTAAAGGCCAATCGGGCCAACTCTGGAAGTTCGACAAGTGCACCGGAAAACGCATCCTCCTGAACGTCCCGCCACACCTGGCCCGCAACGAAACCGAACTGCTCCTACCGAAGACAATCGTAGACCGCGATTCGAAATGAACGCGGCTTCCGCTCAGCCGGCGATCTGCTCGCGCAGCCAGTTAATGCTGGCCGTGAGATTCTCGTCGGTGCCGAGGCATTCGACGGATATCACGCCGTCCCAGTCGGCTTCCTTCAGCAGGCGTATGCATGCGGCGATGTTCTCGGCGTTAACGCCGCTGCCGATCGGAGATTCGCTCATTGCGATGCCGGTCTCCTCGCCGCGCAACATCGCGGCCAGCGATTCGCTGACATCCTTGATGTGCATGTAACGCAGCTTGTCCATGAACCGCCGGGTCAGTTCGACAGGATCGCCGCCGGCGATGAACGTGTTGCCGGTGTCGAGGTTCAGGCCCAGGTATGGTGAGTCGAAGAAGTTCAGCATGCGATCGAGGATCTCCGGATCGTTAGTGTACGGGCCGTGCGTCTCGATATTGACGGTGATCTCGTAGTCCTCGGCCCATTCGAGAATCTGGCGGAAGTTCTCCCTGGTGATCGCCAGCACCTCGTCATCAGTGTAGCCCTCGGGCCTTGAGGCCCCGTCGGTAGTGTCCACGCAGGGACACCCGATCGCCGAGGCGAACTGGATCGCCCGCTGCACGTACCGCACTCCGAACGTGGCGCCCATCGGGCCGGTGATCGGATAGCCGGCGTCGATCTGCGAGACCTTCAGACCGTGATCGTCGAGGTATCGCCCCAGCCGGATCGGATTGGAGTCCAGCGAAACGGCCGGGCTGTAGCCAAGCCCTTCTATGAAATCCTGCCCGTCAACGACGCCGAACTCGATATACTCCAGGCCAAACTTGTTGGCCGCAGCAACAGCCTGGGCCATCGACCCGCTCAACGTCCGCCAGTTGTCAGTGTGCATGCTCAGATTGATCATTGCCTTCTCCCTATCACTTCGCTTGTATGCAAGCATACTCACACACAACAACTCGTCAACTCAAAATGCCCCAGCCATGCCAGAAGCCTCGTGCACATCACAATATTTCTCGATCATTCATTTGGCGAAATCCATATCCCATGGTATAGTATTTGTTGCTCTAGTCTGCTGTGGATTTGGGAGCGGCGGGGCTACTCAATACCGAGGCATGGGCGTTCTCGCTCACTCGCACCACCTCAAGGCCGCCACCGGCCAAGTTCCCATTGCGTGAGAGTCCTATACGTAGACCGAGCCGTCTGCGAGGGGTAGTGCTCTTCTGAGTTCTTCGTGTCCATTTTCTGCGTACATGTTCACTTGCAGAAGACCCTACTTGGAAAGGATGGCGAGATGAAAAACGTAATTCGAACGATGTGCCTGGTGGTGCTGGTCGGGGTCGGTTCGGCCGCCGCTGGGCCTGCTGTTCCCAATGCACTTGTGCATTTCGGATACCATGGGGGGCAGGACGCCGACATGAACCTGGACGGTAATGGCGGCCTGATGGCCATGACGCCGTATAGTGCGACGTTTCTGACCAACGGCCCCGGCGGCCGGGGACTCGACTTCGACAACGACGCTGACTTTATGAACACCGGAGCCGTCGGCCAGCCCGACAACTATATGAACCTGTTCTTCGGGTACTTCAACGCCCCTACGGCTGGCGCCTACACTTTCCGCAACGCTGGCGACAACGACCGATGCGGCATCTGGCTGGATCAGGACCAAGACGGCATATTCGAGTCCGCCACTCCCGGGCTTGGATCAGATCGGGATGAACAGCTTTCATGGGAGGACCCGGGGTCCAAAACGATCTTCCTGAGCACGGGCGTGTATATGTTCGCCGTCACGCACCGAGAAATCGCCGGCGGCGCCGGGGTGGATGTCCGCTTCAGTATCCCCGGCGGCGCCGAAATGATAATCAAACCCTCCGACCCGGCCCAGGGCGGCATTTGGACACCCACCCCTGAACCGACGACCCTCACACTACTGGCGCTTGGCGGATTGGCGATGCTTCGGCGGCGGCGTAACTGCTGAGGCGTAAGCAGAAAACTGTCGCGGGTTAATGGATCCGGCGGCCTGGCTGCGTCGATTCACCAAAGCGATGATCGCTGGATACCGAGACAGTCGAGCTTACATCTTTGTATCGAGTTTGCGGTATTGGATCGCTTCGGCCATTTGACCACCGGGAACCGGGGCTTCCTTGGGCCGGATGCTCCCGTCGCCTTCGACAACGATCTCGCCCACGAAGTCCCGCACGAACTGGTTGAGTTCCGAATCCGACGTAACTCGCGCCAGGGACTGCTTCATCTCGGCGACGGCCTGGCGAACTGCATCGGCCAGCCGGTCGGTGTTGTCGTTGGCATCATCCGCCAACTCAGCCTGCCGTGTCTCCAGCCGTTCCCGCTCCTCTGACTTCTCCGCTACCTGCTTCGAAAGCAGACGCTTGGTCGCTGGTTCGGAAAGATCGGGATCGGTCAGGCACTGGGCGAGGTGGTTCAGGCTGGTGTCGATGGTGGCAATCTGGTCGCGTACCCACCGCAGTTCGCTGCGGTTCGCCCCGACAAGTTTGCGGGCCTCAGCGACCGCCTCGGCGACGATGGCCTCGGTGTCCCGGGCGACGTGCCGGATTGTCGCATCGATAACGGCCATGAGCCAGTTCTCGTTAAGGGCATGATAGTTGCTGCAAAGCTGCCTGTCAATCCTGACGCGCGTCCCGCAACTCCACGCTGCGTATTTCTCGCCCCCAGCCCTGTAGCGCCGGATGAAGGTTGCTCCGCAGACGCCGCATGTGATGAGCCGGCTGAATTTCCGAGTGCGGTTCTGGCCCGTCGGCCGCATGGATTTCCGCCCCTTCATCTTGGCCTGCACCGCGTCGAATACCTTGTCCGAGACGATTCGCAGAGCCTCATCCGGGCGCTCCAGACGGTCTTCTCCCTGCTGATGGAATCTGCTGCGGTGCTTGTTCTTCGAACTGACCTTGCCGATGTAGGCGGGACGCCCGGCGTAGGTGGAGTTGCTCAACATGGTCCTGATTGACCCGCCGGTCCAGTACTTGGCCCGACGGGGCTTGATACCACGGGCGTTCAACTGCCGGGCGATCTGTTTGAAGCCGATGCTGTCGTGCAGATAGGTGTCGAAGAGGAACACGATGACATCCGCTTGGCCGCCGCGGTCGGGAACGAGACGCTTGTCCTCGACCCGATAGCCGAACAGCGGCGTCCCGCCGTTCCACCGCCCTTCGGCGAACCGTCGCCGCTTGGCTTCCGTCACTCGCTCGCTGAGCTTCCTGCTGAAGTCCTCGGCGACCACCAGTTGGATGCCGCGGCCGAGCGGATCGCGTCCCTCGGTCGCCGAGATGACCGTCACGCCCATGTCCTCGAGGTCCGCGATGACCGCGTGGGCCCTGGCCGAACGTCCGAATCGGTCCCACTTGTAGATGTACAGCGTGTCGATCAGCCCGGTTTCGCAGTCGGCAATCAAGCGGTTGAAGGCTTTCCGTGACATCGTGGTGCCGGTGACGGCACGGTCGATGTACTCGCGGCAGGCTTCGCCAGCGGCGCGGCGGCAGTGGTCAAGCTGTACCTCTATGGACGTGCCGTCGTTCTGGTTATGGCTACTGTACCTTGCGTAAATGGCTTTCGTGCTTTTCATTGTTCCCTTTCGCCAGGATCTCGACGGCCCGGCGGGCTATCTGTCGAACAAGCCACTGCCTCGCCGCCAGCTCGTTCCGCACGGGCATGGACAGCTCGGCGTCTGGACGAGGGGCATCGCCACTCGTGTGTTCCTGCTCCAGCCGTCC
>CAYMSH010000255.1:0-9349 GCA_964392945.1 uncultured Planctomycetaceae bacterium
TCTTCTTGCCGCTCTTTAGGTCCAGTGCGACCAGGTTGGCGCCCTTGCCCACGAGCACATCCAGGGTGACGTGACAATCGGCCGGCTGTTTGGATGCGGGGTTGGCCGACTCGACAAGGAACACCTTGCCCTGCCCGATCGCAATCGCCGGGCACGGGATAACGCCTTTTCCCGGCCTGTAGGTCCAGAGCTTTCGCCCGGTCTTGGAATCGAGCGCAAAGATATCGCGGCTGCAGATAACAAAGGTATTGGGCTTGTATCCGGAGTCCCAGGATCGAACCGCAAAAGGCCATCGCAGAGCGCCCTTGGGTGTTGTCGAGCCGACCAGGATTCCGTCAACTAATGCGAGGTACGCCCACTGGCCCGAGGGGGTTTTGAATCGCTGCTCGGCGGCGCCGGTTTCGGCGTTGAGCTTGAGGCATGACCGCCCTGACGCGACGTACAGGTGCGTGTCGTCGGCCGCCATGTTACCGCACGTTTTCGGCCCGTTCATTCGGAGCGAATCGGGGATGTCTTTCTCCCATAGGATCGTACCGTTGTAGGCGTCGACGCCCGTGAACCAGTTGACGCCCGAGATGAACATTCGCCCGTTGATCGACAGCGGAGCGACGGTGCGGTTATGGCGATCGACCATTTTCTCAGGTCCAGGCCGGCCGAACCATTGCATGACCAGATCGTCGCTGATTCGCGTATCACCGCTGCATGCGGTATTGCCCGGATCGGCGTAGAAGTGGGTCCATTGACCGACCCCGGTTAGTGCGCCTCGGCGGTAGACCTCCGCAGGCGTAGCCCCGAGCAGCGCCACGCCGCGAATGGGCGCAACAACTCGCCTGGCCTGCTCGCGATTTCCCCGGTAGGGTTTCTGTGTCATCAGCCCGGCATGCAGGACCAGATTGAACATGTAATCGGTGTAGGGCATTTTTTCCAAAGGCCCATAGTGTACGCTGATACGCCCGTACAAACCGGCACGGGCCAGCAGGGTTTTGGCCCAGGCGGCCCGTGCCCGGTCAGCTTCGCGGATGACGATCTTGATCTCGCTCTGACGAGCCAATTCCACCGCCAGCGCGCAGTTCTCCGAAGCACCGAGCACCAGCGCATAACCCTTGCGCCGCCGGCACGCCTCCAGGGACTTCTTTATCAGCGATGCGGCTTTGGGGTTGGCCTCAGGGGCTGCAAGGTCTGGTTCGTACTCGATAATCTTACCGCCTTTGCTCGCGCCGAAGCAGTAGATCAGGCCCTTGTCAGTGCTGACGATCAGCCGCTTGCGCGCGATGCTCATGGCGTATGCCTTTCCATCGACCTTGGCTGACCAGACCGGTTCAGGACCACCGTTTCTGGCGAACGCCGCCACTTCATTATCGCCGCCGCGAAAGATGCGCCTGGCCGAGGCGATGACTGAATGAGGGTATCTGGCGTTCGGTTTCAGCGGCGCCTCGGGCCGGGCCTTGCCGGGGGTTTTGTCAGCAGGCTTCTTGCGTTTGGACCCGAAGGCGCCGGGTTTGGCGCGGCCTTTGTGGCTGTGGATGCGACCATTCTGCAGGTACATGTATCCCTGCAGCGAGTCGCGTAACTTCGCGGTGTTCGCTATCTTGCCCGTATTCAGGTCCACCGCGCCGTACAGTACGCCTTGTTCCGGAAAGAGCCCGGCCGCGAAGACCATACTCCCTTCGTGAACCAGCGCGCCGGACCGCACGCAGGCAAGGCTGATAACCCGCCCGTTGCCCGGTAGGAAAGGCGCCTCGGCTACGACGCGTTGCTTCCAGATCAGCGAGCCGGCAGCGACGTTGAGGCAGTAGAGGCGTCCGTCGTCCGAGCCGAAGCAAACCCTGTCGCCTGCGATCGTAGGCGCGAGGCGAACGGGCCCTTCGGCGTGGAAGCGCCACAACTTTTTGCCCGTAGCCAGATCGACGCAGGTCACCGAATCGTCTGAGGACGATCCCCACACAGCGCGCCCGCCGGCGGACACCACGTGAAACGCTCGGTCGAACACGACGCGGGGAGTAAGGTCCTTTCGATGGAAAAAATCTCGCGGCGCCGGCGGCGGCCAGGCCGGCTCCGGAGGCGCCTCTGCGGTGCGAATCCAGATCGGAGTCAGCGGCAGGGGCAGTTGGCAGTCGCTAATGCCTGAACGACTGTTGTCGTGCATGTAGGTGGGCCAGTCCTCGCGGTGGGCCGGTCTGGGGCCCGGGTCAGCGGAAGGAGCCGTTGTGGGGCGTGGGCCGGCGATGGCGGGCGATGCTATCAGGGCCAGTGTGATGATGGCGGCCAAAAGCCTGTACTTCACGTTATCTCTCCGCTGCATGTCTCCGTGGTAACGTAACGCCCCGGTCCGGATCGGTGCCGGTTTGCGGACCGTCGTGCTGATTGCTGAGAATCCTAACCTGTTCTGCGAGCTCTTAACCAGCATAAAGTAAATCATTCGGTCTGGGTACACGATCCCAAATGCTCCGCTTCGCTTCGTATTTGGGTCATGTCCCCAACCTCGCCCCTATCGCACGCCGCACAGTGGGCCGCAGCGCTTGACCAGGGCCAGTCCTCGGCCCGTTCGACCCAGCCGGCCTTAACAGGATTACGTTCGACGTACCGAGCAGCACCCATCAGATGTTCCTCGCTCATCACGAACGACGCGAACCGCCCCTGCCAAAGGCATCCACGCCAGCCTTCGCGAAAGTTGATCATACGCGTGTAACGGCGGTGAACATCGGAATTCCTCCAGTAATTCCGTGGCTATCCCCGGAATTGGACGTGTCCCCGGAATTGGAATACGACTAGAACCGTAGTGATAGTCATGTTTAGTTGCTACAACGTCCAAGCTCAGCGGCGCGGTCTTTTCGCGTCCGCTGGAGCGTCTTGTTATGCCATTCAATCGGACCGCCCGGCTATGCCGATCAGTATCCCGCACTATGTATGGCCATGTCAACCGAGGGTATGATTACCATAGCTTCCACCATGGCTTAGCGGTTTCGTTGAACTTTGGATAGTCTTTCAATTCTGAGTTAATAGTTAAATCTTCGGCTGTTGTTCTGAGATATTTACGAGCCCTGGATAACGGATGATCAGGTATTAGCTCATCGTATTGCTCACGATCCGAGAGGTTATACCGTGCAGCATCATTGTGGGCTGGGCAGTATGGGTCTTTTGTCCAGCCTAATGGCATACCTTTGCTATCTTTGGGTAGGTCAGCTGCTAACTTAGCCAATACTAATGCATCTCTCTGTCCGGTCAGGCCATGCTCAGGACACTCGTACTTCATGGAAAAACTAAAATCATGGAATGGAATTATTACGGTAGCCACATAGATCATTCCAGAAGGGACTTGAGGGATCTTTACAATGATCTCTACAGCAGGTATGCCGCTTACTTGAATCGCTTCTACCCTCACGATACCGCCATTGATGGATCGAAGTGAATCGCGGTACATATTACGCAGTACTTCTATACTCACCCCACCATGTGTAGCCGGCAAATTTGGAACCAGATTGAAGAAACTCAGCGATGCCAGATCACCTGAGTCATTTGCCCACTCAATGATCGACTCATCACTCGTAGCCAAATTCCAGTTTCCGGAATTAAACTCAATTAGCTCAATACTCTTGTTCATAATTACTCAGGCATAACGTTTCGTGTCATCGGTGCCGAAGGCGTCCGTTGCACAGGCTTGTTAAACGTTTTCTTGTCATTGGGAATACCTTAACCATTCCTCTTCAGTACAATCCTTGAACTTCCTTAAGCGATCCGCACGCGTCCCCATGATGAAGAATTTCAGCTTGGCATCACACTGATCGCATGCGTAAACAATCCAAGAAGATGGAGAGCGTTTTCCGTTCGGTTTTATGCCGGTTCCTTTGACCAAGCTCTTGTATTTGAGTCGGCCACTGGAACACCGTGGGCATCTCTTGCGAAAAACTCGAATTATTGATTCTAAAGTCATCGTTTAACGTCTCGTGTCATCGGCACCGCAGGCGTCCGTTGCACACGCTTGTTAGACCCTTCTCATATCTCTAAAGAACTTCTCGCCATTCTCACCAAGTACAAGATGAACAACTACTTTTGTCTCTGGGTTCTGGTTCGCCACCCACATGTGCTTGTCGCAATCATACTGGACCCAACTGCTGAGATCATACTCGAACTCCGGTTCGCCCTTGAAATAGGGAATCAGGCGCCCACCCGAACCGGGCGTTGCTCGAGCTATCTGAACGTACTCGATCCTCTGAAGCCCTTTGACTGCCGTGTCGATCTCCCCAGCAACTGCGGCGGGCGGAGTGTCCGGGCTGTTTGCCTGAATGGTGTTGAATATCGCGCCCACGGTTTCCTCGCCGGCCTCTTCAAGTAACCACATGAGCTGATTCTGCAGCCTGCTGATTCGGATCTTCTTCATCTTATCTGCCGCGGTCTAACGTAATCACCGTCACGGTCGTGGGCGCAGGATTCCATTATCTTTCGGGGTTATTTCACCGGACAACTGTGCCGATGCGCCCGTTTTGCATATCCCGATATCCTTCTTTGTAGAGATTCTCGCTTACCACAACAAGCAGAAAATAGATAACTTACAGACAAACACGGCCTGCCGGATCCCTGTTAAGCGTAATAGGATAAGCGTCACGGTCGTGGGCGCAGGGTTTCAATATCCCCTTAGGCGTAGAGAATGGAATCAAGCCATATAACTGCCGTATGGCTCGTCTGTGGCGAAGGCCTTGGCTTTCTCTGTGTCCTCACCGTTTATCTGCCGTTTCGCCGTGGCCGTAACAAAGAAACGCCGTTCTCTGTGTCCTCTGTGGGGCCTCTGTGGGTCCTCTGTGGCAAAGGTCGTTGGTCTTGGTCGTTACGGTTTTTGCGTGAAAACTTACACATGATTCAGTACAAATGGTCTGATGAAAATTGCTTTGGCACAGTTTAATCCGATCGTTGGCGATATACGTGGGAATGTTGCGCGTATGGGCGACTTTATCGCGCGCGCTAAGGAACGCGGCGCCGATGTCGTTGTCTTTGGTGAGCTTTCGCTTGTCGGGTATCCGCCGCGCGATCTGCTGAAGAAAGATGGGTTCGTGGCCGACTCGGTTGCGGGTGTTGAGGAACTGGCGAAATCCTGCGATGGGATTACGGCGCTTGTTGGGTTTGTGCGGCCGAATCCGGGTGAGGCGGGTCGTCCGCTGCAGAACGCGGCGGCCGTGCTGGCCGGCGGGAAAGTCGAAAGCGTTCATATCAAAACACTGCTGCCGACTTACGACGTGTTCGACGAGACTCGCTACTTCGAGCCGGGGGCGCGTCCGGGGTGCATCGAGATCGACGGGAGGCGGATCGGGCTGAGCATATGCGAAGATCTATGGGACGCAGGCGCCCTCGGCCGCGAACTGTACGGCCAGGACCCGATCGCCATGCTCGCCGAAGACGGCGCCGAACTTATAATAAATATGTCCGCCAGCCCGTACGAACAGGGCAAGGCGAAGACACGGGAAGAACTCTTCACTCGCCAGGCCGCGCGGAGCGGGCTGCCGATACTGTACGTTAACCAGGTCGGCGGCAATGACGAACTTGTGTTCGACGGGACGAGCTGCGCCATTTCGCCGGCCGGCGAGATCATCGCTCGAGCCAAGGGATTCGCCGAGGACATGCTGCTTGTCGATCCGGCCGGCGGGGACCAGCGGATCGAAGAACTCGACGGCGAGATGCCGAGACTGTCATCGGCCCTGAAACTCGGGCTGAGAGATTACGTAACCAAATGCGGTTTCAGCAGCGTAGTGATCGGCTCTTCGGGCGGGATCGATTCGGCGGTAGTGGCCGCCCTGGCCGCCGACGCCATCGGCCCGGAAAACGTCTATTCGCTGGCGATGCCAAGTCGCTACAGCAGCGACCACAGCCTTAGCGACGCCGCACTGCTGGCGAAAAACTTAAAAATCCATTATCAAGTTGTTCCGATCGAGGATATGCACGCCGCGGCGGAGAAGGCGTTTGACGGGCTCCTGGACGGCGGAAATCTGGACATCGCCGGTGAGAATATCCAGGCCCGAATCCGCGGTTCACTGGTCATGGCGGTCTCGAATGCGTTCGGTCATCTCCCGCTGGCCACGGGCAACAAATCGGAGCTATCTACAGGCTACTGCACGCTTTACGGAGACATGTGCGGCGGGCTCGCGCCTATAGGAGACGTGCTGAAGACCCTGGTGTACGATCTGGCCGAACAGTTGAACGCCGAGGCCGGTTTCGATCGCGTACCGCGCGACATAATCACCAAGGCGCCCAGCGCCGAATTGAAGCCCGATCAGTTCGACGACGATAAACTACCGCCCTACCCCCTTCTCGACGAGGTCATTTCACGGTATATTGAAGGGGACCAAACCGCCGGCCAGATTATCGACGCCGGATTCGACGCCGAGATAGTCAACCGTGCTGTGCGAATGGTCGATGCTAACGAATACAAGCGTCAGCAGGCCGCCCCGGTTATAAAAGTTACGACCCGAGCGTTCGGGGCCGGCAGGAGAATGCCGATAGCCCAGCGGTACGTTCAGGACAAGTAAGGAATAGTGATTTGAAGATTCTGTGCGGACAATGTGGTCAGATGAGCCTGACCGACGACAAGGATGTCGCAAAGACCGTTAACTGCACGCACTGCGGACACGAGATCGGCGCCAACGGATCGCCCGATACGATCCGCCCGGTCTTCGACGCCGAGTCCGAAGACAAGGCGTACGCCGTGCTCATGCGCGCTGCTCTGGGTCGCAAGATACACGTCAACTGCGGTTCGTGCGGGAGGGGTCTGAAAGTCAGCCTGCGAATGGCCGGCAAGAAGACCACGTGCCCGGCTTGCGGGCAGCGCGTCAGGCTGCCGCTGGCCGGACAGGAAGCCGAAAGGCGAATAGAAGAGTACATCGCCAAACGAAGCCCCGCGGCGCCGTCAAAATCCAAGGACAAGTCCAGGAAATCCGAACCAGTCGAATCCATAATGCACTTCGACGAATCCGAACTGGCCGAACTGGCTACATTCGTGGAGACCGACGGCTCCGATGACGCCACGCTGGAGATCCCGGAAGACGACGATCTCATGCACCGCTCGGCCGATGCGATTGAAGGACGCGAAATACTTGCGTTGAATGCGGCGATATCCGCCGTGGCTCCGCAGAAGAGCGCGTCGGGAGACAAAGAACTTCCCGCACTCCAGAAGGCCGTCAAGGAGCGTCCGGTCCAGGAAGCCACGGGAATGTCCGGCCAGACCAAGGCGATTATTATCACAGCGGCCGCTGCGCTGGTGATCGGCATTGGCCTCTGGGCGGTGATAAGCTTCATGGGCGGCGGGGCCGCCGACCCCGACGCCGGCGGATCGCCAATAGGCTTCGACCCCGGCGACAACACTCCCAAACCGCCTGAGAACCCCAACACCGGCACAAACACCAACACAAACACCAACACCAACATCAAACCGCCGCCGGTCAAACCAATACCTCCCAAACCCATAAAGATCATCGCCGCCTGCCGGGCGGTGAGCAGTTCGACGGACTCCTTCGCCGGCAACGGATTCTTTCCGGCGTCACCGGGAAACGCCTACTGCCGCATCAGCGTGCAGGTAAAGGCCGGAGACGACAAACTGGAGCTCTACAATTTTGGAAAGTCCGCCGTCCTGAGAATCGGCCTGGACAGCTACCCTTCTCTCGGCGAACCGGTCAAGTCCATCCTCCCGACCCTTCCGCGGAAGAGACGCCTGAACATAGCGCCCCACGAGTCGCAGATTCTGACCATGCTCTTCCAGTTACCCCAGAAAGCACTGGCGACATCCGGGGCCAAAGGAGTGCTAACTCTTGGGACAATGGCTTCGACAGCCGTCACCCTGGGCAGTTCGGCACACGTTATACCGGCTAAGGCAGTGGCCTCCTCAAAGCCCTACATGGAAGTGGCTCCGCGAAACACCAAACCGCTGCTTAGCGATCCGGTGATGGCCGCGATCCAGAACACGATGCCGCAGACATTATCGATCGCACCGGGCGCAAGCGACAACTCGGTCAAACTGAAACTGGGCTCGGGCCAGGTCACAGGAGCCGCCAGACGAGACGCACGCGGGCTGTACGTAACGAAACTGACCCACAACGGAAGTACGCTGGACTGCCTGTTGCGATTCGCTCACGGCGGAAGACAGGCGATACTCTACCTCAGCGAAGAACCGTTCCACCAGTTAACCTTCGCCCTTCCCGGCTCGTCGGCCGACGCTCCGATAGTTCCCCAGAAGTCCGGAACGATCAGGATCCGCAAGCCTTCCAGCGGCGTCAAGACCCCGAAGCCTAAGCCCAGGCCGAAGCCCAGACCCAAGCCCCGCCCCTCTAACGGAAACGGTCGACGCCCCGGATTCTTCGGCGTCTGACCCCAATCCCGTCGCGGCGGGATCCGACCTGACGGAAACTTCTCATATGGCTCCTGAACCACGCAAACGCCTGAAGTTCATCGGATGCGAGATAATCCATCGCGAGGCCTGCGCCCTGGCCGCAAGATCGCCCCACCACATCGACATGGAGTTTCTCCGCAAGGGCCTGCACGATCTGGAAACCGGCGACATGAACGCCAGGATCCAGCACGCCATAGACGCCGTGAGTCCCGAAGACAAATACGACGCGATCCTGCTGGGATACGCCAGGTGCAACGACGGCGTAGTCGGCCTGACGGCCGGAGATATACCGCTGGTGATCCCGCGCGCTCACGACTGCATCACGATGTTCTTCGGATCGCGCGGAGCCTACCGGCGGTACTTCGACGAGAATCCAGGCACGTACTACCTGACGAGCGGATGGATCGAGCGCGGCGATTACGATTCGTCGGGCAAGTCGCTCCAGCAGCAACAGGCCCCGCTCGGCCAGGCCGGCGTACTGGAAAAACTCGGGCTCGGCGACTCCTACGAAGAGATGGTCGAGAAATACGGCAAGGACAACGCCGACTACATCGTGGAATCAATGGGCAACTGGCGGGACGCGTATTCCAAAGTGCTCTTCCTGAAAATGGGCGTCTGCGACGAGGCGGAGTTTATCCGGATCGCCGGCGACAGAGCCCGGGAGAATAACTGGGAACTGGAAGTTCGAGACGGAGACATGAGCCTGCTGGAGAAGCTGTTTTATGGTCAGTGGGACGATGACTTCCTGATCGTCGAGCCGGGGCGCCGGATCGCAGCTCGCAACGACGACGACATACTCGCGGCCGAATAGCGATATGGGCCGGGCTACTCTTCATTGATAAGCTCGATAGCTTCCCGAGCGGCGGGACCTACCGGCCCGCCGCGTCCAGCCACACTGGTCAGAGCGCCAATCCCCTCTTTAGCCTTCGGGCCAATAATGCCCAGGGCGCCAGCCGCCTGATAGGCGACTACGGAGTTTTT
>CAYMSH010000256.1:0-9348 GCA_964392945.1 uncultured Planctomycetaceae bacterium
CACCTAACCACTTATTATGACTCATGATCGCTGGCGCAGGATTCCATTATACTTCTGGGGCCATTTCCCTGTCCAAACTTGCCAAAGCGCCGCTTTTCATAACCCCGTCTCTTTATTTATAGATGCCCATTGCCTCTATAACAAGCAGAAAACAGAATACTTACGGAGAAAACCTCTCCGCTTGGGGCACTTTCCGGCTATACACAATTAGACAAAAAAGCCGCTTGCCTGTTTGGTGTTTGTACGGTATAATACGTTATGTCTCATGATCGCTGGTGCGGGATTTCAATATACGGTGTGGGATGAACAAGTTAGACAGAATCCTGGATGAGTACCACAAGTACTTGATGCAACGTAGATTAGTCAAAGAACTCCATGCGCCATACCTCGTGCGGTGGGTCAGGGAGTTCCTCCGGTTCGCCAAGGACAAAACCGGCTACAAATTCGAGACGGTGGATTCACCACGAAAGAACCTGCCAGGCGGCAGGCTGGCGCAAAAGAACTCATGGAAAGACGTGGCCAAGACTTGTTTATGAGCTTTTGAAATCAAGAAGCTTGTTGAATGATCTTTGTGTTCTCTGTGCTCTTTTGTGGTGAATTAGTCTCATGGTCTTGGAGGAGCTATTTGCGATATGGCGGTTTCTCGCCTGGCTCAGGCAACCGGCGTCTAGTCGTAGCCGGCCAGGGCGGCTTGGGTGGCTTGGGCCATGATTCTGCGGCTCTGGGCGAATACGTCTTCTGGCTGGACAGGATGATCGGTTTCGCGTTCGGTGTTCTTGGCGCCGGGCTCCGGGTCCGGCTCGGTTCGGCCGGCGGAGTGTTGGGCGGCGGGTTCCGGGGGGGCTGTTTTTGGGCTTGCGACGGCCGGGGCGGCGAGAGCGGCCGGGGGATTTTCGGCGGCCGGGGCGAGCGTTGGCACGGCCGGGCGGGTTATTGGGGCCTCGTCAGTATCGGTGAGGTATTCATCGTCATCGTCCCAGTCGGCATCGAACTGCTCGTTGGTCATCTCTTCTTTCTGCTTCTTGATCGCCAGGTCGAGTTCGTAGTTCAGGTCGGCCTGGACCTGTTTCTTCTCGGCCAGGCGGGTGCGGCGTTTTTCGACGGACCGCGAGGGCTCCTTGTCCAGGGCGTTCATGAAGTTCTTCAGCAGGAACTCCCGGGCCTTTCGCGACGTTTCACCGTTGTCGGACATGGCGACCTGGATCTGTTTTTCCAGCAGCGGCCGCATGTGTCTAGCCGCCAGGCGGACCGCGGCCTGTCGATAGCCCTCGACGGTGTCGGCGATCTGCTGTTGCAGGTCCGGCCGCGATCGCCCGTTTGCGATCAGCCAGACAGTACGCCGCGAAACGCCAACCCGCTCGGCGATCCGGCCATGAGTAAGCTCTCCGTCGGCGATAAGTTCGACCAGTAAATCTTCATTCATGATTTTTCTCCGAAAAATCTGGCAATTGGGAATTGGCAATTGGCAATTGGCGACGGCCAAAGGCAACGGCAACGGCAGCGGCAAGGCCCAAACCGCAAGTCCACCCAAACTCCTCGAAACGCGCCGTTTAGGTTTCTGTCGTAAGGTTCTCGCCGTAAGGTTCTGCCGTCGCCAATTGCCAATTCCCAATTGCCAATTGCCACGCCGTTCCCATAACCTTACTTACTGGCGAGCGGGGGCGGATTTGCGGCGCAATTCTGAGATTTTTCGAAAAAACTTGTGCGTAAGAATATCACAGCGCAACGAACCGGTATTCCGTCAAGCGAACATGTGAGCGACGCTCGGCCTTTGGTTCTGGTCGTGGCCTGTAGGTTTTCGCCGTCGCCAATTGCCAATTCCCAACTCCCAACTGCCATGCCGTTGGCCAGGATGCTGGACGTTCGCAGGCGCCGTTTGCGGCCTGTGTGGCTTGGTGGCCGCATGCAGGTTCAAAGCGGCCGGAGACCGCGTTTATCGAACGCGCAAGGGTTCACAGCCGTCCAAAACACGTGGGCGCGTGAACCTGCGATATCACCGGCCCGCACGAACGCCAATAAGCAAAATGGCCCCGTTTAGTAACGCTTAATACTGACAACAAAACCAGTTATCTGCTCTACCATACGTGGTTCGATTACGCCGCATGGCGGAGTATTAGGAGTGTAAGTGTATATATCACGGGGTTGGGGCTGTGAACGTATTGTAAATGTCGAGGCGAGGGCCCCGGTAAACGGAAAACGGACCTGAAGCTTGTCGCCGCGGACGCTCGGCGGTATCCTTTTGCGGATTGGTTTACGATAGCGAAGGAGTCGTAATGCAGTATCGGAAGTTTGGAAAGCTCAGCCGGGAATTCTCGGCGTTGGGGTTCGGCGCCATGCGTCTGCCGGTGATCGGCGAAGAGAACGCCAATGTTGACGAAGCGGCCGCTATCGAGATGATGCGGTATGCGATCGATAACGGGGTGAACTATTTCGACACCGCGCATCCGTATCACGGCGGAAATAGTGAGCGGGTGCTGGGCAAGGCGCTGGCGGGGGGCTATCGCGACAAGGTTACCGTGGCTACGAAGCTTCCGCCGTGGGAAGTGAAGGGGCCGGCGGACTTCGATCGTCTCTTGGGCGAGCAACTCGAGCGGCTGGATTGTGAGCATATAGACATGTATCTGCTGCACTGTCTGCAGTGGAAATGGTGGCCGCACCTGCGGGATATGGGGATTATCGATTGGCTCGAAGGCGCCAAGGCTGATGGGCGAATCGGTCAGATCGGTTTCTCGTTCCACGATAACTTCGACATGTTCAAGGAGATCGTCGATGCGTACGACTGGGCCTTCTGCCAGATCCAGTACAACTACATGAACGAAGACGTGCAGGCCGGGACCGAGGGCCTGAAATACGCGGCCGGCAAGGGGCTCGGCGTGATAGTTATGGAGCCGCTGCTGGGCGGGGCGCTGGCTGAGCCCGGCGGTTCGGTCAGTGAGATATGGTCCGCATCCGGGCTCGATCCCGTTGATACGGCGCTGCAGTGGCTGTGGGACAAGCCGGAAGTTTCGCTGGTGCTCAGCGGGATGAGCAATCTCCAGCAGATCCAGGCCAATATCGCAAGCGCATCTCGCTGCGGCGCAGGGACGCTTCCGGCCCGGACCGGAGAGACGATCGCAGCGGTGCAGGCCGAGTACGCAAAGACATTTACGATCCCGTGCACGAAATGCCGCTACTGCATGCCGTGTCCGACTGGCGTGAATATCCCGGTCAACTTCGAGTACTACAACGCGGCGGTCATGTTCGAGGGCTCGGCCCGCTCGCTTCATCATAACCTGTACGTGGGCTTGCCCGACGAGCAGAAAGCTTCGGCGTGCGTCAAGTGCGGCAAGTGCGACGAGAAGTGCCCCCAGTCAATCGAGATCAGCTCACTGATGGGGCGGGTCGACGCGGAGATCGGCTAATTGCGGAACTGAGCTTTCATCGGCGCCACTGCCCGGAGTAGTTGGATTCGCGGCGGGATGGGCGGCGGGACGACAATCCCCGGCGGCGGAGGAGGAGCTATATTGCCGCCTTTGCCGGTCAGGACCGCGCCGGAGACCAGGCGTATCTTGCCCCAACTTCCGTTGTGGGCCATGAGTTTGCGGATAACCTTCTTGCCGTCGCTGCTGAGCAACAGCGCCCCTTCGCGGCTGTTGGTTATCGCGATGGTCCCGTCCGGCAGGGCGCATACGCCTGAAACGGCGGCCGGGCAGTTCCGCTGCCAGATCACTTTGCCCTTTCGATTGACCTCCATGACCTTCTTGCCGTTATACTCGCCGATCAGCACGTTTCCGTTGGGCAGCATCGCCGCGTCGCCGGGGCTGTTGAGCCCGGTCTTCTGCCAGACGATCTTGTTCTTGCGATCGACTTCAATGACTCTCGAACCGGCGTGTTCGGCGATCAGCGTGTTGCCGTTTTTCAGGCGCTGGGCGCTTATGGGGCTCTTGAGTCCGGTCATCTGCCAGACTGCCTTGCCTTTGGCGTTGATCTCGGTGACGTGTCCGCGATGGGTGTAGGCGATCAGCGTGTTGCCGTTTGCCAGCCGTTCGATGTCGAACACTCCGCCGGTCCCGTTAGGCACTCCGGCGGGGGACCAGACGGCCTTTCCGTTCTTGTCGTATTCTTCAATGTTCCGCGCCGTGCCGGAGTAGCCTACGATGATGTTCCCGTTGTCGGTTCCCGTGGCGCAGTAAAGCGTGGACCGCATTGTTCTGGTCCATGAGGCTTTGCCCTGGATCGTGACGGCGGTTACTGTCCTCGTTCCGTTGTTGCTGATCAGCAGGGCTACGCTCCGGGCCTTTATCTTGGCTTGGTCGAACGAGAAGGAGCCACGGGAGTCTTTCCACCATTTTCGCCATTTGGCGGTCGCTTTGTTTCGCCCGGCCGGTTCGTCGCGAGTGGAGAATCCGAAGTTCTTGCCAGTCAGCCTGCGAAGAGCGTATTCGGCGGTGTAGCGTCCGGACATGCTGGCGTGGTCCAGCAGACCGAGCAGCATGTCGATAAGTTGTTTGTCTTCGGCTTTCGCCAGGATATCGATATGAGGGTTCAACTCGGTCCCGACGTCTTCGACCCTGCTCTGCAGGACCTTGATCGCCACGCCGACGCGATCGGAGATTTCCATGTCCTTGTGATTCGCCGCGGCGTTGAGCATCGGCAGGACTTCGGGTCCGTACTTGACCAGTTCGCTCGACGCATTTTCACGCACTTTGTAGGACTTGTCGCCGAGTTTCGCTATCAGCGACTTTACGTTCTTCGCCGTTGCTGCGGTGAGTTCGGCCGGCTTTGCGATCGCCTTACCCAGTGCCGATTTGGCCAGTGCGATCTGCGCCGCGCTGGGTTTGGCGGGTTTGGTTGTCGCCGAGTTGTCTGCTCTAAGCAATCCGATCGGGATCGCCAGGAGCGTTAGGCAGCAGAGCGTCAGCACTATTGGGCGCGTCATGCGATTGGGCATATTTATCGTTCCAAAAGTATGGTATGTAGCGGCGGTCTGTTTCGGCGTCTCTGTGATATTGGACTTACTCAGGGGGCGTTTGGTTCCCGAGAAGTCCGCAGAAACATCGCATTCGGCGGTTATTTACACGGTACTCCGCCGCTCGGCACTTCGATTTTCGCGGTCCACCAGATAGCGTTGAGGATCATTTTGCGGGAATCTTCGATCGCCCAGTTCTTGTGGAAATGCCCGCCGGTGTATCCGAATCCTCTGCCGCCGTCTTTGCGCTCCACGGCCCAGGCTATTACTTCCTTTTGCGGATTCTTCCTCGGGAGCATCGTCGTCATTACCGGTATCAGGCGTTTGTCGTCTTTGCCGAACCGGATTTTGTAGTAGTATTCGTCGTTCGTGGTGAACGGTTTCCAGCCGCGGCACAGCGGATGGTCCGGCGAGCCGGGTCTGACTTCGACATTGTTGTGCGGGTTCTGGGAGTAGTTCTTTTCGTAGAATCCGCCGATCCATTTCTGGAACGTTTCATCTTCGCCCAGCGGGGGGCAGACCGCGTAGTGAATGCAGACCAGGCCGACTCCGGCGTTGATCAGCGTGCGGACCTTTTCTACGCGTTTCTTTTCCTTGTCCATCAGTGCGTGGCGGCCCCAGCCGTCTGAGTAGACAACTATCGTCGCCGCGTCGTCCAGGACGGACGGATCCGCCGGCCAGTCGTTCTTTATCACCAGCGTTTCGATTCCCTTGTCCGCCCCGGCCGCGTCCAGATACTTCTTGAACAGGTCCATTCCCGCCGCGTGTGCGTGCGCCTTGGCTCCGTGGCTTCCCTTTCCGGCCAGCAGTACGATCTTGGTTTTCTTTTTCGTGCTTGTCGCCGCCTTGGGTGGTCTGGGCGTTGCGTCGGCTTTGAGATCGCCGAGGGAATACTGGATTCCCGCCAGCCAGTGGGCCAGGACCGCGGGATTGTAGAAGATCGGATAATCGTGGCCCAGTGCGGTGTAGAAGACCCTGCCCTTGCCGCACTTTTTTATCCATCCCAGCGCGTAGTCGCCGTCGTCGCGGCGGCCTTTGAACTTGGCGCCGAGTTTCATCTTGCTGGTGTCGAGGCTGTAGAGCACTCGCTGCGACGCTCGACTGTAGGGTTTTGTGAAAGCGTATATCTCGTCGTATACCTCGAAGCCCTTGGGAGCCAACGCCGCACAGACCGGGTTGTCGGGATCGTCGATCTTGATTTTAACTTTCGTGTGCCATGGGTGAGCGACGAATTCGGCTCCGACAATCGCCGAGTACTCGGCTTTCCATGTGCTCAGGAAGCACCAGAGCCCGCCGTGGATGATCGTAAGGCCCTTGCCGCCGGTTACGAAATCCTTCAGGGATATCTTGAGCTTCTTGTCGTATGCTTCGGCGGCGGCTTTCTTGTCGGCGGTGAGCTTCTTGAAGCCCTTGGGAAGGAACAGTTCGCCGGTAGTGTTGTTCATCACGATCGCGTCGAACTGTTTTATCTTCTCCGGCTCGAACATTGCGATATCGTCGCTGACGACGGTCTCGAAGGCTCCTGTCTTCTTTCCCATGGCCTCGATCGCTTTCACGCCGCACGGGATCGATGCGTGCCGGTAGCTCCGCGTCAGGCTGAAGACCAGCAACTTTCGCGGCTTGAGCGGCTTTGCAGGAGCCTTGTCGGGAGCGGCTTTGACTATTTTTGCAAAGTCGTCGGCGGTGGGGCCCTTTGCCAGGGCCCCGAAACTCAACGATGCGACGAGTGCTGCTATTACGGAGATTCTATGTGTGTGGTTCATGAGCGACCTTTCGCTTGGTTGGCGCCATCGAATGTACGCATAAAAGGATAAGCTCGCGGCCCGAGCGGGTCAATCGTTCAAAGTTTGGTGACCTGTGGCAATCTTGTCGTACTATCCGTATAATCCGCGCGTGAATTGAAATTTCGAACTCTTTCTAGTTACGGGAGATCGGCTGATGGCGAAATACACGATCGGGTTGGATTACGGGACGAATTCGGTAAGAGCTCTCTTGGTCAGCGTCGCCAACGGACGCGAAGTCGCCACATCGACGTGGACCTACGAGCATGGACTTGAAGGCGTTGTTCTGTCGCGCGACCCGAATCTTGCACGCCAGCATCCGGGTGACTACCTCAAGGGCGCGGCGATCACGATCAAAGCCGTACTCAGATCGGCCAGGCGCAAATCCAAGAGCTTCAAGGTCACCGACGTTATCGCGGTAGGTGTCGATACGACCGGCTCGACGCCGATTCCCGTAGATGCAGACGGCGTGGCGTTGGCGCTGAAAAAACGGTTCGCCAACAACCCTGACGCGATGGCCTGGCTGTGGAAGGATCACACAGGCGTGGCCGAGGCCGCGGAGATCACGGCTCTGGCAAAACGCCTTCGCCCTCAATACCTTGCCAAGTGCGGCGGTACTTACAGCAGCGAATGGTACTTCAGCAAGCTTCTGCACTGCCTGCGAACCAGCCCGAAAGTTTTTGATGCGGCCTACACGTGGGTCGAACTGGCCGACTGGGTCCCGGCGTCGCTTACCGGGACCGAAGCGCCAGACAAGATTCGCGTCGGCATATGCGCCGCCGGTCACAAGGCGATGTTCAACAGCGACTGGGGCGGATACCCCGACAAGAGATTCCTGCGAAAACTCGATCCGAAACTGGCCGAGATGCGGGATCGCCTGCCGTCTGAGGCGTATACTGTCGACAAGCGGGCCGGATTGCTGACGGCCGACTGGGCCAAACGAACCGGACTTCCCGCAGGCATTCCCGTGGCGATAGGCGCGTTCGACGCTCATCTCGGAGCTGTCGGCGCCGGGGCGGGGACCGGAACGCTGGTCAAGATCATCGGAACCAGCACGTGCGACATTATGGTGCACCCGACGTCTAAACCGCTGGCCGACATCCCGGGCATGTGCGGCCAGGTCAACGGGAGCGTGATGGCGAAATTCATCGGCCTGGAGGCCGGGCAGTCCGCCGTTGGCGACATTTTCAACTGGTTCGTGAACTACATTCAGCCGGGCGGCGAGAAACTCGGCGGCCACGAGGCCCTTACCGCCGGAGCGGCGAAACTCAAGCCCGGCGAGTCGGGACTGCTGGCGTTGGACTGGAACAACGGTAATCGAACGATCCTTACCGATCAGCGGCTTACCGGCATGTTGCTGGGCCAGACCCTGTACACAACGCCGGCCGAGATATATCGGGCGCTCGTCGAAGCCACCGCGTTCGGCGCGCTTACGATTATCAACCGGATGGAGGAGTACGGCGTCAAGGTCAAGCAGGTCGTAAACTGCGGCGGCATCGCCGAGAAGAATCCGATGGTCATGCAGATATACGCCGACGTGACCGGGCGGCCGATGAAGATATCGCGTTCGAGCCAGACCTGTGCGCTCGGCGCCGCGATCGCCGCATCGGTCGCCGCCGGCAAGCGGTCCGGCGGATGGTCCAGCGTACCGGCCGCCCAGAAGGCCATGACCGGCCTGAAGAAGCAAATATTCAAGCCCAATCCTGCAGCCCACGAGATTTATCGACAACTGTACGTTCTGTATCGCCAGTTGCACGACGCGTTCGGCTGCGAGGACTCATCCGACGGCTGCCACAACGTCATGAAGCAGCTTCTGGAGATTCGCAGCAAAGTGCGGAAATAGCCGCCTGGAACCCCACGAGGTCCGCCTGAAATGCTCGATACGCTAAAAAAACAAGTATGCGACGCTAACCTGAAGCTCGTAGGTCAAGGGCTTGTCGTCCAGACTTTCGGTAACGTAAGCGGCGTCGATCGCGACGAGGGGCTCGTGGTTATCAAGCCCTCCGGCGTGTCGTATGAGCATATGCGCCCCAAACAGATGGTAGTGGTCTCGCTGGCCGACGGGGCGGTCGTCGAAGGCGATCTGCGCCCCAGCAGCGACACCCCAACCCACCTTGAGTTATATTCCGCGTTCGACAAAATCGGCGGCGTGGTGCACACCCACAGCGTGTTCGCTACGGCGTGGGCCCAGGCCCGAACGTCGATCACGGCCCTCGGCACGACCCACGCCGACTACTTCTATGGACCTGTTCCATGTACGCGCCGGATGACGCCCGAGGAAATCAATCACCTTTATGAAGCCAATACCGGCAAAGTGATAGTCGAACATTTCCGGGAGAATAAACTGGATTGCGAGCATTTTCCCGGCGCCCTGGTCGCCAGCCATGGTCCGTTTACCTGGGGAGCTTCGCCTGACGCGGCGGTAGACGCGGCGGAGATTCTGGAGTATATCGCCCGCCTGGCGTCAGAAGCGGTGAAGATCAACCCATATCCAGGGCGCATTTCAGATGATCTGATGAACAGGCACTTCCTGCGAAAACACGGAGTCGATAAGTACTACGGCCAGGACTAGGCGATTTTCAGCGCTCGACGGCTTAGAAGCCAACACTCAACAGCCAG
>CAYMSH010000257.1:0-9321 GCA_964392945.1 uncultured Planctomycetaceae bacterium
ATCGCCCTCATCTGGTGACTGGAGATCAGACGTCTGGTGTTCAGATCTATCTACACTAACCTGCGATATCGGATTCTCAACCGTCGGGGCGTCGTTGACCGGGTTGACGGTGACGACGAACGTGTCGTCAACATACTTACCGCCGGAATCGGTCGCACGGATCGTAATACTGGCCGCACCGTTGCCGTCAGGCGTATAGGACAGCGTCAAGCTGTCGCCGACAAGGCTCGTTCCAACCAGCCCGGGATTACTATTGGACTGCACCGTCAGTGTCAGAGCCGGCGATTCGACATCGCTGAACACATTCGAAAGATCCAGCACTGTATTCGAATCGTCTTCATCAACCGTCACATCTGCGATGGGGTTGTCCACAGTCGGCGTATTGTTGGTCGTTTCGACCCACGGCGAGAGACGAATTCCAGGGATCGGGCCTTCGAATGTCGAGTCGGGCAGTTCCCATGCAACTGCGAGGTTGTCCCCGCCTCCGCCTTCCTTCTGAACGGCCTCGATGTAATATCTCTGGCCTGCAACCAGCGGAATCTCCACAGATTCCTGCGAGGCGTTGTTAAACCACTGCCGCGAACCGGTCCAGCCGGTGATGTAGGAGATCACTACAACATTGGCGGGATCCTCGTCAGTCGAGAGTCGTAGTTCGCTGGCGTCGTCGCTGGCGATCCAGAAGGTGTAGTTTCCGGTCTCCGGCGGGTGGATGTATCCTCTCATCCGCGTACCGTAGTTATCGGCCCAGTTAGTGGGCGCTTCAAAGCTTGTCGGGAGATTCCAACCGCTGGGGTTGTCGGGATAGTTGGCGTTATTCAGGAAATCGTTGAGTCCGCCGCTTATACCGAGCCACCATTCCCGAAGGATAGTTCCCTCGCCTACCGGCATGTAGACAAGCTGCACTTGCGTATTCGGGGTGATCGAATCGCCAAGGAGGTCTTCTACGTTATTGACAGTAAACGTATAGGTCTGGCTGCTGACCAATGCAGGCGTAACTACCAGCGAAACGGTCCGCAGATCTCCGCCGAGAGTAGCCGAGGTAATGCTCACACCGTTATCCGCGGCGTAGTTGCCGATGGTCTCGGCGGTAGTCTCATCGAGATCAGCACTGAACAGCAGGTCGACATGCGTAGCATCAATCGCTTCGATCGACACAATTGTCACCGCTTCGACAACCGAGAGATTCACAGTAGCCGGCAGTCCGTACACGTCGCCGTCGTAGGCTCGATACGTGAAGCTGTCGGGACCGAGATAACCCGGGGTCGGGGTGTAGACGAACGAACCGTCTGACGCCAGAGCCAGCACGCCGTGCGAAACGTCGCTGACCAGGTCTGCGGTGATCGCGGCCGGGCCCGGATCGGGGTCGAAGTCGTTAAGCAGCACTCCGCTTGCAGGAACAGTAAGCGTGCGGTTTACAACGGCGTCGTAGTTGTCTTCGACCGCAAACGGCTTGGGATCAACGAGTGATATGATCTCTGGCTGCGACAAAGCAGCACCATAGATCCGCACATCGTCCATCAGTCCGGACCATGAAGAGTTGCCGTCTCTGGGACCGCGCCCTAGGAACAGGCGCTGGGTGTCTTTGATCGTTCCGCTGACAATATTGCTCTTCCAACCGGGCGTGAGTTCATAACCGTCGATATAGACCTTAATATCCTCGCCGGAGGCCCAGGTCATGGCCACATGCACCCAATCAGTGGTTTGCGTATTGGTCGGGGTCTCCCAGAATTGATTTCCGCCGGTGGCGCGAACGCCGGTTCTGTATCCGTTGGGCGCGTTGCTCTGGCTCTGCAGCGCCCCATCGTGACGGAAACCGTATTCATCGCCAGTATTGGGTGATCGCAGCGTATACCATCCCATGTCGCTGCCGAGAGAGTCGGCCTTGATCCAGGCGGCGAACGTGTATGCTCCCAGTCCGTTGATGTAGCTCTCGGCGTCTTCGTCCAGCAGGTAGCTCGTTGAACTGCCGTCAAACTGGTAGGCTCCGCCGCGTTGTCCCGAGGCGGTCCACTGCACGTCGGACGTAACCGTCATGTCGCGGTTGTTCGCAGTAAGATCGTGCGAGACTTCCCCACTGTCGACGTCGAATGTCCACCAGGCGAGCATATCGGCGTGGATTCCGCCATGAACGAACTGCATCGCCGCGCCGGGCTCGATAGTCTGTCCCTGCGTGTCTTCAACATTGATCACCGAAACGCGATAGATCACGTTTTCGCCTAGCGTCTGGCCGAGCGTAAGCATGACCTCGTCGGCGCTGCCGGAGTTCCAGACCGCCGAGACAACGCTGATCGGGGCGCCGCCGAAATCGGTGACGCTGTAG
The DNA here is from genome assembly GCA_964392945.1 of uncultured Planctomycetaceae bacterium. Taxonomy (GTDB): domain Bacteria; phylum Planctomycetota; class Phycisphaerae; order SM23-33; family SM23-33; genus BS750m-G57. Next base: position 2,321 of record CAYMSH010000257.1, read on the forward strand.
TTGCCGATGAGCTCGGCCGTAGCTTCAGTAACATTCTTGCCGAAAGTCACCAGCAATTGCGTGGCGTTTATCGTTGCGGCGCTTTGGATGCTGACCAGCGGCGTGGCGGGCGAAGCGGCGCCAGTCGAGCCTTCGAAGTCATCGCCGTTTACGGCGGACACCGAATACGTGTAGCTCTGGGTCTGGTTTCGACCGGTGTCGCTGAAACTCGTAGTCGCGCTGGTTCCGATTTCGGTTCCGTCACGGTAGATCACGTAGTACGACACGCCTGATTCTGCGTCTGTCGAGGCGCCCCACGAGAGATCTATTTTCGTGCTGCTTACCGGCGTGGCGGTAACGCCTGTCGGCGCGGTCGGTATCGTATTGTCCACAAGACCGTCGCGATAAGGCGAGAGATTCGCTCCAGGGATCACATTGAATGATCCGGCGTCGAGTTTCCACGCCGCCGCCATGTGGTCTCCGCCGCCGCCCTCTTTATGGATGGCCTCGATGTAATAAGTCTGCCCGGCCGACAAGTATATTGGATCGGATTGCTGGGACGACTGGGCCCCCCAGTTTCTCCAGCCCGTAGAACCGCTGAGGTACGAGACGCGAGTCATATTCGCCGGATCGGTGTCCGTTGAGAGATACAGTTCGCTCGAATCGTCACTGGCGATGGCGAACGTGTACATGCCGGAAACTGTGGGATGCAGGTACCCGCGCATGCGGGTGCCGTAGTTGTCAGTGAAGCTCTGCGGAATCTCGAAGGAAGTTGGGTAGTTGCGACGCGTGGGATTGTCCGGATAGTTACCGTTGTTCTCGAGATCCGAAACAGCGCTGCCTCCGATACCAGTCCAGTATTCGCGAAGGATGCTTCCTTCGGCTATGCGGTATTCGAATCCGAGTTGCTGACCGTCAGGCATCAGCAGGCCGGAAATTGTCGATATCCCGTCAACCGTAACGGTATAGGCCTGGCCGATCGTCAGCGCGCCAACCGTAAGTTCGACGGTATTCGGAGCAGTCAGAACGGCCTGGGAAACCGCCCCGCCGCTGAACGTGTACTTGCCGGTATTTTCGGCCGAAGCTTCGACGAGCGCCTCGTTGAAGAGCAGACGCACTGTGGTGTCATTGGGAATCTCAACAAGCGCCGGTCCGGGAATAGTGATATTCGCCGCCGTGGAAAGCGCACTTTCGAACTGATCGCTGTTAACCGCGGATACCTGGTAGGAGTATTCGGTCTTGAATGCAGCAGTCGTATCGCTGTAACTGGCAGTGGCGGAAGTACCTATGATAATGCCATCGCGATAGATCACATAGTAATCCACGCCGCTTTCGGTGTCTGTTGAGGCCGTCCAGCTCAGGTCAATCTGGGTTGGAGCCAGGGCCACCAGCGGGATGAGGTTCGTCGGAACCGTCGGAGCCGACGGGTCGATAAGAACGTTCGCCACTCCCGGCGTACCGCGATACGAGCCCGCGGACCAACTGGCCGGATCGTTTCCGTACAGTTCGACCGGACCGGGCAGGCGATCGCGAATCATCGTGTACCCGTCGCCATCGGCCTCAACGGGCCAGGGCAGTTTGTCGTTGTAGTTAACGTAGTCAATGCGGTAATAAGGAATGAAGTATCCGGGCCCGGGGTCAGCCGCGCCGGCTCGCTGCAGCTTTACTGCATCGCCGGTGTTCGAAAGGCTGCCGGTGTACTCGCCCAGCACGGTTATTCCGTTGCCGGCGATGTCGTATCTCTCGTCGAAGGCGTCGTAGTTGCGCACGATCACGACACGCTGGCCGGGAGCAATCGTCGCCGGACCGTTGGAGGTGTACCAGGAATCAAGCGTGGGATTATCGACCACCACGTCGGAGAAACCGGCGCGAACGAACTTCACATTGTCTGCAATCGTCCAGTTACCGGGATTATTCGTGCCCCGAGTCAGGACGACCTGCCCAGAGCCGTTGAAGTCGTAGAAACCCAACGATACCCAACCGTCGACATCGATGTAGCCGGGGCCCTCGTCGTCGAGTTCGGGCTTCTGATCGCGGACAACAACTGTTGTACCGCCATCATGCGTGATTGCGTATTGGGCCTGTCCGTCCAGTCCGCGTTCCAAACCGAGGGCGTCCAGAAGATCCCAGCGTGCGAACACTTCGTATGTGCCGAGTCCGCCGGTCAACGACGCATTCCACGTAGCCGTGGCGCCCGGTTCGAGCGTCCAGGACTCCTTATTGTCGCCGTCTGCGTCATACCAGCCGGCGGTGAATCCGATCCCGCTGCTGAGATAGTAATCGGTTACGGTAAGCGCCGAGCCCGAGGTGTTGTAGAGTTCAACGAATTCGAAGTCGTCGTCATTGGTGAAGCCCGCTGCGATCTCCGTGTCAGTCGCCGCCGGCGGGTGATACATTACCTCGTTTATCACCAGTTCCTCGAAATACGGGTCAGCGTTAGCCGAACCGAACGTGTGTGCGCTGAGGAACGTGAAGTCCGTTCCGCCGGTGCTCTTGGTGTGCACGCCGATCGATACGTTATTCGGGGACGCCCCGAAGTCCACATGCTCGCGATATCCGCCGGCCGCTCCGCCGGAATTCGAGGACAGATACAGATCCTCGCCATGTTCGCTCAGCAGGAAATCTCCGCCAAAGTGCGTATTGCCGTAGAACGTGGCGTATGCGCCCGGAGCAAGAGGAGCCATCGAGGGAATCTGGTAACTCGCCAGGTCCCCAGAGTCATCGCTGAGCCACCAGCCGCTGATATCCACTGACGCAGTTCCGGCGTTATACAGCTCAATCGTGTCGTAGAAAGGCAGATCGCTATGAGCCAGTATTTCGTTAATGATGACTGAACCAGGCGTGGCCAAAACGTCGTCGTAACCAGGCGTTCCGCCCGGATCGGCGCTGGCGCGCCAGCCGGCTTTCTGGTCCCAAAGCGTATCGACGCCTTGCGGATCGCGTATGGTCAGGGAGAAGCCTTCACCGTCGGTCTGCTCGTACCACCCGTCTTTGTAGTTGAAGTCATGGATGATTCCGCCGACAGGCGATTCGAGTTCGACTTTCTCACCGCCATTGCTGAGTTGCGTGCCGCCGGTGATTCCCGAGCCGTATTCGCCTGCGATGACACCGCTGAAGCTTGTGTAACGAGACAGGAACGAAGCCTGGTTGCTCACCACTACGACATAGTCGCCTGGAGCGATGGAGATGTCGGGGAACGTAAATTCGATACCGTTGCTCAAACGAAGTCCGGCCAGCGGCAGCGTATCGCTCGCCGATATGTTCTTGATTTCAATATACTCGAAGTCGTCGCTGTCGTCGCCGACTTCACCGACCGTCGGATCAGACGGGTTGTACATGATCTCGGTTATGCGAATATCCGGCGCCAGATCTACATAGAACGTGGCCTCGTTCAGCGCGCTCCATTCACCGTTGTCGTATACTCTGGCCTTTACGTGCGTGCCTTCGTTAATCGCGATGCCTGCAGTGTACGCATCACCGGCATCCGGCGCCCCGCCGCCGACAGGTCTCGGATCGCTTCCGTCAGTGGTGAAATATATGGAGCCGGCGGGCGCCGTTATCGTAAGTGCGTCGCCCAGGGCGACTGTTCCGCCGTGCTGGTAGGAGCCCTCGATGTTGAACGAAGGGGCATCGGTGTTCGGATAGAGCCCTGCGTTCTTGAGTTGCTGGAGTACTATTCCGGTTCGCTGCGGCATGTAAGTGTTGAGTATATAATCGCGTTCGTTTGTCCAGTCGTCCAGATCGTAAGCTGGCTCGCGGACCACGTCGCCCCAGCGTGCGGTCTCGCCCTTGACGGCCTGCTCGATAAGATCGGCCAGCGACTGGTACAGCGCGCCGGTGTTTTCCGGAGTGAGCACGCCGCCGTTGAACATGTGTCGGTGCACGTGATCGGCGTAACGCATCTGGAACTCGGCGTTGTTCTTCAGGTAGCTGTACGGCTTGATCAGATAGTTGCTGGTAGTGGTGTCATTGACGGTGTTCTCATTCAGACCCGAACGCATGTTGACAGTCCACTCGGCGTCCCACGAATAAGCCTTGAAGCCCGTGCTGTCGGGCCCGCGCATCCTGCCGGAGTACCAGTTGTGGCTGATCCAGTCGTTGTTTCCGCCAAACTGGTTCAGGAGCATGTAGTTAATGTATTGATCGATATCGAGATAGTCTTCGTACGCCGGATTGTTGGTCCCGTCGGGATTATTGCCCTGAATTCGCTGATACCAGACATCGTCGCCCAGATTCGCCGATTGGCTCATCAGGTAATTCCACGCCGTAGTCTGGCTCTCACCGGTGGGTTGCGTGGAGTTGATGCCGTCCCAGTTTTCCTTGTCGCCGCCGTAATAGCTGGCCGAGAACGACGGATCAGGGCGTTCCACGGGGTTGTACAGACCCCAGTACAGTCCGTTAATGTACAGGTGCACGAACGTTCCGTGCCTGCCGGCGTCGCCCATGGCGTTTTGGAGCCGCCCGGCGAATTCGTCGCGAATGAACTGCGAAGGCGCTCCGCCCCAGACCCATGCGTCGTTGAAGTTCGAGCGGAGGATAATCGTGTCGAACTCATCAACCGCCCCTTCGCCAAACAACGGGAAGTCCAGCTTGGTCGGACCGTAGATTTCCTTAAAGAGGAAGCGGAATGAGTGCTTCTTGAAACCGGGGTTTCTGCCCACTCCGCCGTACATGCGGGCTCCGGCGTTGACCTGGAACTCATCGCCTGTGTTCGGATCGAAGTACTCCAGCGATGCGGCGCGTTCCCAGGCTACGCCCTGTGCGTTGGGATTCGAATAGATCCCGCCGCTGCCGAACATGTCGTCATAGTCCATCACGATCGACATCGTGGGGATCGACATCAGATCGTCTTTCAGCGTATCTGCGTAAGTCGGATCGGTGATGATGTTCGGGTCCATCTCGTAGTCGGCGGGCTCAGAACCCCATGTCGGATCGAAGCCGGCCGGGTCGTCCGGCTGGTTTATAACATCGTCCAGGAAGATGTACGTCTGCGTGTCAATATTCGTGGGCGCATGGTTGTCTTTGTAAGCTTTGGCCCTGACTGACGTAGTGGTGCTTATCGTAACCGGAGCGGTGTAGAGCGTACCGTTGGTGTCGCTGGGCTCCGAACCGTCAGTTGTATAGTAGATTTCAGCATCTACAGTGTCGCTGGTGATCTCCAGATCAAACGCCTCTTCGTAGAAGCCTCGATCGTGGCTGAAGCTGGTGTCTTCAACGTACAGCCAGTACTGGTCGGTATTCTCGGCTCCCGGGGTGCCGATTGCGAAGTAGTGCTCACCTAGTCCGGTATAGAGCACTTCAACCAGTTCCGGCAGGATAAGCAGATCGCCGTCGCCAATGCCGTAGTTCAGGCCCTGGATGGCCAGGACATTATCACCGACGACCAGTTCTCCGATATGCGCCGTGGCGTCAACGTTGGACCACGTGGAGGCCTCGATGTCATTACGCTCGGCGGTCGCCGTGGAATTCCATTTTGAGTTGCTGGGCGCGTTCTGGCTGGATATCTCCGTACCGTTGAGGTAGGCGACGTAGCCGTCGTCAAACTTCATCTTCAGCGTCAACGCTGTAATATCCGCCAATTCCTGCGCAGTTAGCGTGAAGGGTATGCGCACGTAAGCCGTTGTGGCTCCGGCGGCGTTCATTTCACTTTCGATATCGGTCTCGATTAGACTCGAGAAGGCTCCGCCACTCCCGCCGCCGTCGCTCCAAACCGCCAGCCCGCCATTGACCGTGTCGCCGACGAGATCGAATACGCCGCTATTGAAAGATGTATAGGAGCCTGGCGCGGCGAACAATTCAGCCGACGCCCCGCCGCCTCGTTCGTACCAGACCAGATTGAGTTGATAGTCGCCGGCCTGGGCGAAGTCAAACACGCCGATAGTGTCACTGGCGCCGCGCGGGGTCGCCCATGAAATCGTATCGCCTCCAAGCGGCGTCTGGGAATTATTCGTATCCGACACAGTGGCGCCGGAAATAGTCAACTCGAACCCGTCGTCGCTATTAACGCCGAACGAGTATGAGCCGGCCAGCGGAATCGTAACCAGGGCCGTTGCCTCGACCGCGAAGTCCTCCGAAGGGCCCGTCAGCCCGGGAACCTGGCTTTCCAGATTGGAGTAGCGTCCGTGACTGTCACTGTTGAAGTAGTTGAAAACAGCAGCATTTTCCGAAGCGATTTCGTTACCGGGAACACCGACGACCTGAAGCGCAACAGACAGGTTACCTATCGACGTACCGGGTTGAGTATAGGTTTTCACTTCAAACCCGGGCACCAAGTCAGCGTAACCGATTCCGGTCTGCGCGTCGGTCCAGGACGTGTCGTTGTAGGCTATGCCGGTCCACGCTCCGGGGTTTCCCACGCCGATAAGATACTTGGCGTCCGCGCCTGAGGCCACAAACTCCGTTGTCGTGATGTCCTGGGCTATGCCGTAAGAGATGTCGGCGAACTGATCGGGGAAATTGGTGATATTGTGAACGACGAGCTGGGTGGGATCCGCCAGCACAACATCCTCGTTGCCGTTTGAGGCCGACAGCTTGAAGTTGGTGTGATAGTACGTCCCGTCGTCGTACGGGTAGTCTATGTCGTCTTGGCCCGAGGCGAAGACCACGAGATGTTCGCCAGGTCCAAGCACAATGTCAATCGGACCGCCTGTGGGGAACTCCCACTGGTCCACTTCGTTGTTGTCATCAGAAAGGAACCATCCGGCCAGATCGACATCTGACTGCGAATCATTGTACAGTTCGATCCAATCGGAGTAAGCTCCGTCGCCGTCAAGGAGCGTACTGTCGTTGGAAGCCATGAACTCCGAGACAATCACCGAGCCGCTCAAGAGAAGACGGGGCTCAAGAGTCTCAAATGTAGGTAGATCACCTGACACGGACATGTTCTTACTTGTCATTTTGCGGCCTCCTGGCCTGGCTGCGGCATAGTTGTACGAAATTCCAAGACGTCGGCGAGCTGCTATTCCTCGGTAGTGTAATTTCTTTTCTGTAAATTGGATGTTAAGCGTTGGATAGAGGCGTTG
>CAYMSH010000258.1:0-9318 GCA_964392945.1 uncultured Planctomycetaceae bacterium
CGGGTCGACCAGTCTTCATCGACTTCACGGCCACCTGGTGCTCGAACTGCACCTGGAACGAGAAAATGGTCTTTGAGTCCGACGAGATCAGCGAACTGCTCAAGAAAAAGGGCGTTGTCTCCATGCGGGCCGACATAACCCACGACAGCCCCAAGAGTCGCATGATCGAACGCTTACGGGCCAAACTCGGAGGCCGAGCGCTGCCGTTCCTGGCGGTCTTTCCACCCGACAAGCCCGGCGAACCGTTCGTCCGTCCGGACATTGTGACTATCGGGACCATGCGGGAGATTCTCAGCTCCCTGCCCGATCCGAAACCGTCTGAGTGAAAATGCCGTTTGATGGAACCTGATCCAGCGCTGAAGCGTTTAGACAGGTGACAACCAATACATCAAACGCCTGGCGATAAAGGAAAGAACAATGAACGCAAAACTAATGAAACACAAAGGGTTGGCCCTTTTGCTGGTGCTCCTGGCCGGTTTGGCGGTAGCTGCGTATGCCGCGGCGCCGAAACTCGGATCGGGCTGCGGGTCGGGATGTTCGTCGTGCGGTTCGGGCGCCCCGGGCCCTGAAGGCAAAGCCAAAGTTCCGGAAAACCCGCACGCCAAGCTCGTGGTGACCCTGGACGGGATGTTGAAGGATCTTGCTGTAGCGGAATCCGCGGCCAGCCAGGGCAAGCGGCTCGAGGCGCTCAATGCGATCGAGAAGGTCAAGAAAGCGCTGAAAGGCATGAGGGACCGGGCCCACACCGCGGCCCATCCGCCTGTAGTCAAGGGCTGGACCGAGGACCTCGACAAGGCCAAGGAATACGCCGCGCGGGCCAAGCGCCCGATCCTGCTGGACTTCAGCGGAAGCGACTGGTGCGGATGGTGCATCAAGCTCCACGACGAGGTGTTCTCTAAAGATGCCTTCAAGGCATACGCCGACAAGAATCTGGTCCTCGTGGAGATCGACTTTCCGCGTCGCAAGAAGCAATCAGGCGACATCAAGTTCCGCAACAACAAGCTGGCCGCCAAATACGGAGTCCGCGGCTTCCCAACGATCCTGATACTCGATCCGGCAGGCGAAAAAGTCCTGGGCCGAACCGGATACGTAAGAGGCGGCCCGAAGGCCTTCATCGCCGAAGTCAAAAAGATAACCGGGAAAAGATAACGGCTTGGCAGTTGGGAGTTGGCGGTTGGCAGTTGGCAACGGCATAGACAACGGCATAGACAACGGCATAGACAACAGCATAGACTACGGCGGCGGCTCATAGGTTTCGAGTCGTCGCCGTTGTCGTTTACTTGGTCGTTGCCAACTGCCAATCTTCTAGCCATGGAACCATTTGCCGGTCTTGGACGTTTGGAAGGTGGCGGGATTTCCGCCAATGTGCGTATGACGGATTCGTCCGACTTCGAGAAAATTGCAATGCCGCACCTGGACAGCGTGTTCCGCACGGCCTTTGCGCTGTGCGGTAGGCGCGATGTGGCTGACGATCTCGTTCAGGCTACGTACCTCAAGGCGTTCGGTCAGTTCGCCTCGTTCCGTATCGGCACCAACTGCAGGGCCTGGCTGTTGCGGATACTTCGCAACAGTTGGATCGATCGGTTGAGGCATCGGAAGGTCGTCGGGACCGAACTCCAGGTCGACAAGCTGCCGATCGAGGCGCCCGAGCCCGTCGAAGAAACGCACTGGACGAACGCTGAAGACATCTTGGAGAGTTTCGCCGATGAGCAGATTATCGAGGCGTTGGGCCAGTTGCCCGAGGATCAGCGGTTGACGGTCTTCCTGGTCGATGTCGAAAAGACGCCGCTGGAGGAAGTCGCCGAGATCCTCGATGTGGCCGTCGGGACGATAAAGTCCCGAGCCTCACGCGCACGAGCGAAACTGAAAGTTCTCCTGAAAGCCCATGCCGTCGATCTGGGCTTTGACGGGAGGGTGAAATAATGAAACTAACGCCTGAACAATTTGAGGACATTCTGAGCGGAGTCGCGCCGCAGGGCTCCGACATTTGCGCCGAAGACCTGGCCCGGCTCGAAGAGGCCCGCGCGATGCGGGCTCGCCTTACCGCCGCCTTTGATTCCACTCATGCCGGAGAATCGCTGGCCGACAAGGTCCGAGCGAGTTTGCAGACTACTCCGGAGCCCCGGCGCAGGTTCATTTACTTTCCCACCGGATTACTGTCGCTGGCCGCGGCTGCTTCGGTGTTGATCGTAATCACGATTATGTACAGCATTTCGGATCCGGAGCCGGTATTGGCCGGTACTGTCGAACTGGCGAACATTCACAAAGTCAACCTCCGCGAACCGGCGGGCTTCTACGCAACCGGCGACTGCGAAGAGATCAAGGCCTACTTCCAACGTCAGTTGGGCTTTACGCCGAAGCTCCTTGAACAGTGCCCCGAACTGCAGGTTGTCGGATGCCATGTCACCAAGCTCCAGGGCAAAATGGTGGCGACTTACGTCATCAAACTCGACAACTCCCAAGCCAGCGTGATAGTGACTGAAGACTGGCCCAAGAAGCTCGGACTCGGCTGCGGCTGCGGACATCCGCACTGCAAGTGCATTCACAACGGAAGCTGCGAAGATCTGACGATCGTCAGCGCTCGTCTCGGCGAGCGATCCTACAGCATCGTCGGCGACCTCCCGGCCGAATCGCTCCGAGTCGTTCTCGAACGCCTGCGGGGCTAGGCGTCTGAGGTGATGCGATGTGTTCCGAGTGTGGTTTCGAGAACGCCCCGAAACGTAATTCAGCCCTGAATAGTCTTGGATTCTGAGGTCGGCTTCGAATCCGAGTTTGTGCTGGAGGACCCTGTTCGATCATCTTTCTTTCGGCGTGACTGGTAGAAGGCCACCAGCTTGCGTGAATCATAATCACACCGGCGTGAGATAGCCTCTCTGGAGTCCCACACGCGTTGCAGCGCAGAATCAGTCATGGCGTATCCTCCTGGGTTAGTTCCATGGGTGTCACCAATGCCGGGACGAACAATCCAAGTCGTGTATTGATTATGCGTATATGCTCAAACTTGTTGGCGTTGGCAATGTGGCTGCAATTCCAGGTCAACAGGAAGTCGCACTTGTGATATGAGGCCAGCGCCAAGTGCAGAGCGTCGCCAAGACGCTCTCTGGGCATCAGATGGTTAGCGAGATATACGTCAATTATGTCTGCGATATCATCGACGATGTCCAAACGAGGCAGATCGCTAACCAACCCCACGGCGTCCGCCTGAGAGTCGTAATCGCCTTCCTGTAGTTCGGCGATCACACCTTCGCTTGTGACGAGATTGTATCGTTGGGCGCACTGATCCCACCACTGTCGTGTCCAGTGTCGCCTTGCCGCCATTTCCGGTTCCTGTCGCGTCTCGTGATAGAAACTCGGAATTGATGTCTCAATGTATACGCATCTCATACCGCCATACTACACTCTCGGCTTTGTCTACTCAAGATCGGACATTTGAATCGGTCCGGACGCCAGTTTCTCGTGACCAGATATAATTCCATACAGAACGCCATTGTCACCATAACAAGCAGAAGTTTGATGACTGGAATCGGAGGGGAGTGCGAGAATCCCTCCGCCATGGAACCGTTTCGTGAGCTGATCCGTTCTTGTAGTTGGAAGAAATAGTCGATACGGCCCACTATAAATACGAGTGATTTAGTGGTATATGTAGTCCGGTATCTTGACGATACAACTCTACATAAGACAGATTGAGAAAGGCGTCTACAATGGTTCGGTCAAGCATATTCATATTGAGTTTACTGTGCGTTGCGGTGTTGTCGGCTATGGTCGGTTGCAGCCGTGGTTACGATCCGCGTCTCGAAGGTCCCGTCGCCGAGGATCTGTTCGCTGACGAAGCCCCTGGGCCGCGCGAGGATGCGCCTGCGCTTAACGCTGAATCGACGGTTGACGATTACGTGCGGACCGCCGAGCTGGATAACCCGGAGCTGGCGGGGGCCTTTAGCCGCTGGAAAGCCGATCTCCAGCAGATCCCGCAGGTAACCGCACTGCCGGACCCGAAGTTCACGTATCAATACTACATCCAGCGCGTCGAGACGCGCACCGGGTCCCAGCGTCAGGCGTTCAGCATCGCACAGACTTTTCCGTGGTTCGGCAAGCTGGCTCTTCGCGGAGATGCGGCCGTGGAGAAGGCCAATGCATCTCACCAGCGATTCCGCCAGAAACGGCTCAAGCTGGCCCGCGAAGTTAAAGACGCCTACAGCGAATATTACTACCTGGCCCGAGCGATCGAGATTACCGAACAAAACGCCAAGCTGCTCAAGCACATCGAAACGATCGCTCGCATTCGATACAAGACAGCCGCGGCGGGGCACCCCGATATAATCCGAGTGCAGGTCGAGATGGGCAAACTCGCCGATCGGATATCGAGCCTCGAGCAGATGCGTAGACCGCTGGCGGCCAGATTGAACGCGGCGATGAACCGACCGATCAACACGCCGGTAGCCGCGCTGAAGGCGCCTGCCGTCGGCAATGTAGATCTGGGCGGTCTGGACGAACTGCTCGAGAAAAACAATCCCGAACTTGCGGAGCTGGATCGCCGGATCGCGGTAGAGGAGATCGGGATCGAACTGGCCAAGAAGAACTATTGGCCTGACGTTACACTCGGCATGAGCTACATAGACACCGCCAGTTCGACAGGCGGCAGGAGCCCCAACGGCGACGGCGCCGATCCGGTCATCGCCATGGTCTCGCTGAATTTGCCGATCTGGCGCGACAAGCTCGACGCCGGAGTCCGCGAGGCGCAATTCCGCCGCCAGTCGGCGGTCCAGACCCACGCGGCGAAGCTCAACTCGCTCAAGTCGCAGTTGAGCCTGATCGGCTATCGATTCTCCGACGCTCAGCGGAAGATCGCCCTGTACCGCGACACGCTGCTGCCCAAGGCGCGCCAGGCGATGAGCGCCTCGGATGCGGCTTATCGAGGCGCCAAAGGCGGATTCCAGGACCTGATCGACGCGCAGAGAGTTCTGCTTGAGTTCGAGATCACCCTTCAAAGGGCGATCGCCGATCGCGCCCAGCGATTCGCTGAACTGGAAATGACCACCGGCGTTAAGTTCGGCCCGACAACAGGGAGCACGCCATGAACGAAATAGAAGCCCCCTTGACTCCAGAGACTCCGCCGGAGACTCCGGATGAGCATCGCAGTTCGGATCTGGTTATGCTGCTGGTGGGCAAGGTGACGCTGGTTTTCATGTTCCTGGCGTGTGTAGCGGCGGGATACTTCCTGCACTGGGCGCTGTCGCCGGCTGTCGAACGTTCGCCGAGCGACCAGCCCAGACCCGCAGCCGGAACCAAAGCCCAGCTTTATGTCTGCTCGATGAATTTCTCTCATCATCCGTATTTCTCCAGCACCGATCCGGAAGAGAAATGCGGCTACTGCGGAATGGACTCGATCGCCGCAACGGCCGAACAGATGGCCCAGGGCGATCCGAACCGAACCAGGCTCAGCCGGGCCGCAGTCAAGCTGATGGACGTTCAGACCGTCGCGGCAAAGCGAATGTTCCCACGGGCCGAGATTCGCATGGTCGGAAAGATAGACTTCGACGAAACGAAGCTGGCGCACATAACGGCCTGGACTCCCGGGCGACTGGACCGAATGTTCGTGGACTACACCGGCGTGCCGGTGCGCAAGGGCGATCATATGGTCGAGATCTACAGCCCCGAGCTGCTGAGCGCCCAGGAGGAACTGCTGGCCGGGCTCCGGGCGGTAAGGGAACTGAAGGATTCCGATGTCGTGATTGTCCGAAAATCCACACTGGACATGGTCAAAGCCGCGCGCGAGAAACTCCGCCTCTGGGGCCTCAGGCCCGCACAGATCGCCGAACTCGAAAAGTCCGGAAAAGCTTCGGACCACATTACGATTCACTCACCGGTCGGCGGGATTGTAATTGACAAGAACGCACAGCAGGGGATGTACGTCAAGACCGGCAGTCGGATCTACACCATCGCCGACCTGAGCGTGGTGTGGGTTAACCTGCGCGCCTACGAATCGGACCTGATGTGGCTGCGTTACGGCCAGAACGTCGAGTTCACCTCCGTGGCGTATCCCGGCGAGAAATTCTCCGGCACGATCTCGTTCATCGATCCGGTGCTCGACCCGCGCACGCGAACCGTTAAGGTTCGCGTAAACGCCTCCAACGCCGACGGACGCCTCAAGCCCGGCATGTTCGTCAAGGCCTCGGTGCATACGAAGATCGCCGCCGGCGGAAAGGTCATGGACGCCGCACTGGCCGGCAAGTGGATATGCCCCATGCACCCGTCAGTGATAAAAGACACCGTCGGCGAGTGCGACATATGCGAAATGGACATAGTGCCCGCCGAGTCGCTCGGATATGTCAGCGGTTCGGGCTCGGCCAAAGGCGCCGCGCCGCTGGTGATACCGGCCTCGGCTGTGCTGCTGACCGGAAAGCGTGCGGTTGTTTACGTGCGTGTGAAAGACGCCCCAAAGCCGACGTTCGAATGGCGAACGATTGAACTGGGTCTTCGCTCCGGGGGATTCTACATTGTTCGCAAAGGCCTGAAAGCCGGCGAGCGGGTCGTCACCAGGGGCGCGTTTGTGATCGACTCCGAACGCCAGCTCAGCGCAAAGCCCAGCATGCTCGACGAGATGACCAAAGTCGCTGATGCGACAACCAAACCTCACGATCACGATCACGTGAAGTCTGTCGGCCAATTGCCCAAAGAGTTCGCCATGCAGCTTTCAGGCGTATTCGACGCGTATTTCGCGGTGCAAAAGGCGCTGGCGGGCGATGACTTCAAGGCCTCCCTCGCCGCGATAGAGCGGGTGAAACAAGCTCTCGGATCCGTTGATATGCAACTGCTGGCCGGCGATCCGCACATGTTGTGGATGGAGGTCTCCGGGAATCTCGGCGACGTGCTCAAGCGGGCCGGAACTGCAGCGGACATCAAGATATTGCGCAAGGACTTCGAGCCGCTGTCGCTCCAGATGATATCGCTTGGCAAACAGTTCGGCCCGCTCGGGCGAAAGCTGTTTGTGCATCGCTGCCCGATGGCGTTTGACAATCGCGGCGCCAGCTGGCTGCAGTCCGACGACAAGACGCTCAATCCCTATTTCGGAGCCGCGATGCTCAGGTGCGGCGGCGTTATCGAGACAATCCGGGGGGGCCGTGAATAATGGACCCCGAGCCTCGGCAACTCGACCTGTCGGGTCGCGAATCGCTGATCGCGCAGATGATGCGTTTCTGCCTGACCAACAAGCTCGTGGTTGTTCTGGCGGTGCTTTTTGTCCTCGGCTGGGGTCTGGCGGCCGCACCGTTTGATTGGGACCTCGGCGGCATGCCCCGAGACCCCGTGCCGGTCGACGCCATTCCCGACACCGGAGCCAACCAGCAGATCGTTTTCACCGAATGGCCCGGCCAGTCGCCCCAGCAGATCGACGACCAGGTGACTTACCCGCTCAGTTCGGCGCTGCTCAACGTTTCGGGAGTCAAGACCGTTCGCAGTTCGTCGATGTTCGGATTCTCGTCGATCTACGTGATCTTCGAAGACGGGGTCGATTTCTTCTGGTCGCGAGCCCGCCTTGACGAGAAGCTCAAATCGCTGCCGGCCGGGACCCTTCCGCCGGGAGTGAACCCGGTCATGGGCCCCGACTCGACGTCGCTGGGGCAGGTGTTCTGGTACACGCTGGAAGGGCGCGACAAGGAAGGCAATCCCTCCGGCGGATGGGACCTGGAGGAGTTGCGAACCGTTCAGGACTGGATACTGCGGGATCATCTCAAATCCGCACACGGCGTGAGCGAAGTGGCCTCTGTCGGCGGGTATGTTCGCCAGTACCAGGTTGATGTCGACCCTGACGCGATGCGGGCCTACGAAGTGACGATCGGCGACGTTTACCGTGCGGTGCGTGCGTCCAATCGCGATATTGGAGCCAAGACTATCGAGCTGAACCGCGTGGAGTACTTTGTCCGCGGGATCGGATACATTAAGTCTCTGGCTGATATCGAAAACGCGGTTGTCAAGACGTCCGACAACGTTCCGGTTCTTATCAAACACGTGGCGGAAGTTTCTCTCGGTCCGGCGCTGCGGAGGGGCGCCCTGGACAAGGACGGAGCCGGAGCCGTCGGCGGGGTCGTCGTAGCCCGGTACGGTGAAAACCCGCTGGAAGTAATCAACAACGTCAAGGCCAAGATCGCCAAAGCCGCACCTACTCTGCCGAGCAAAACGCTTGAAGACGGAACGGTTTCAAAAGTGACGGTAGTGCCGTTCTACGATCGCAGTAATCTAATCGCAGAAACCCTCGGTACGCTCGATCACGCCTTGCGCGACGAAGTGATGATCACTATTATCGTCGTGGTGCTCATGGTCATGCACCTGAGGTCCAGCCTGTTGATCGGATCGCTCCTGCCGCTGTCGGTGCTGATGTGCTTTGTCGCCATGAAGGTGTTCGGGGTCGATGCGAACATCGTGGCTCTTTCCGGCATCGCGATAGCGATCGGCACGATGGTCGACATGGGCATAATCATCTGCGAGAACATTCTGCGCCATCTCGACGAGGCCGGTCCGGATGAATCGAGACTCGAAGTTATCCATCGCGCCGGAGTCGAAGTGGCTTCGGCGGTGCTTACGGCGGTCATGACAACGATCGTGGGTTTCCTGCCGGTCCTGCTGATGACCGGCGAGCGGGGCAAACTGTTTCGCCCGCTGGCGTATACGAAAACGTTCGCCCTGGCCGCGGCGGTGATTGTCTCCCTTACGATCATCCCGCCGGCGGCGCACGTGCTGTTTTGCGGGCGGATATCGGGCCGCTGGCTTAAGCGATGCGTGCATGCGATTATTGCCGTTGTCGGAATTGTCGCCGGGGTAATGCTCTCCTGGCCGATCGGCCTGGCCATGGTCGCCTTCGCCGCGTGGAGTTTGGGCAAGGAGTTCGCTCCCGCGAGATTCCACAAGCCTGTCGGATGGGTCGCCTCGATCGCCGCGGTCCTGCTCGTCGGCGTGGCGCTTACCGAGCACTGGGGTCCGCTGGGAGTTGAGCAGGGGCTCGCCAGGAACCTGGTGTTCGTCGGCCTGCTGATCGGTCTGCTTTTGGGGTTCTTCAAACTGTTTCAGATGGCCTATGCGACGATCCTGGGCTGGTGCCTGAGACACAAGTTGCTGTTCCTGTCGATCCCGGCCGGTCTGATCGTCATCGGCGTTACGATACTAGCCGGTTTCGAGACGACTTTCGCTCCATTAAAGGAGAATCTGGAATCGCGCCGGATATGGTCCGTCGGAGCCGAAACCTTCCCGGGCCTGGGCTCTGAAGAGATGCCCCCTCTGGACGAGGGCTCGTTCCTCTGGATGCCGTCGATGAGTTCGCACGGATCG
>CAYMSH010000259.1:0-9294 GCA_964392945.1 uncultured Planctomycetaceae bacterium
AGGCCGGGGCGCTGTGTGCTACTCGGCGAACTTGAAATTGTTCTCTACGGCCTGCGTTCGGATCATACCGTTCAGAGCGGTGTCGAGCGACGGCGCGCCCGGCGCCGAACCGGCGTTGGCCTCCTTTATCGCCGCTTTGCGTTTTGCGCTCAGAACCTGGATCTGCTGCTGGATATTGGCGCGATTCTGCGTTTGCGTTTCGATATATTTCAGCTGCTCGTCGGTGTCCATCTGCTGCATGACCACAGGCAGGTGTTTCTTTTCGACCTTGGTGATGTCGAAGTTCTTCTTCCTGGCCGCGTCAATCAGATCCCAACCTGTGTTGCGGTACAGGAAGCTGGCTTTAGCGGTTGCACGTTCTGCGGCCGCAGCGGTATTCAGGTCGCGGGCGTTGTCGTCCTGCTTCTTTTGCCTGTCGGCTCGCGCCCTTCCGTCAGCTCCGTAGCTCACGTAGGTTTCGCTTAACTTCTTGCTGAGTGCGGCCAGCTCCTTGTCGTACACGGTTTGCACGGCGATTGTTCCGCCACGCTGATCGATCGCGGCGTATCGTCCGTCGGCCCAGGCGGCCGCATCAGACCAGCCGGAGGACCGGCCGTCAACTTCCTTGCCGCAGTAGACCGTGTTCACCAGAATACCGGCGGTGGCGGCGGCTTTGCAGGTGTCGCGGAGTTTGTAGGCCTTGTCCTGGGTCGCCGGCTCATTTCCCGCGATGAAGATTATCCGCAAGGCGCTTTTCGATTTCGACCATTTCAGCTCGGTAGTCGCCGCATGCATTACGCGGGCGACGTATTCGGTGCTCCCCCCGGACCGCAATTCGAACAGTTTTTCGTAGACCATGTCCAGATCGTCTGTCAGCGGGCAAAGCTGCTTGACCCACCCGTTTTCCGGCGACAGCGATTCGCCGCCGTATTGATAGAGCGCGACGCGCAACTTGGGACGAGGCCTCGCGGCGGTCAGTTCATTGACAACCGTCCAGAGTTTCTGCCTGGCCGACTGGAGCAGATCTCTCATCGACCCGGAAGTATCCAGGCATATCGCCAGATCAACGCAGCGCGGCTCGCCTTCGTCGAGACCCGAAACGTTGGAAACGTGAATAAGACCGTCCATATCCGCGATCTCTCCAATTCTCGGCGGCATATCAGGCAAGAAGCCCACTGCGGCGAGAATCGACACGGATGTTACGATCAGGACCAAACTTACTGTAGTTTTCATGACCATCTCCTAATGCCCGAGTTGTTAGTACAAACAGTTTGACGCTCGAGCAGCCCGGTCAGTTCCACGATTCTCGAATTGTTGGCGACGCGACGAGTATTTGCCCAATTGCAGCCCGGGGGAGTATACTTCACCATACGGAAAAAACCGTCTGTCAACATTCGCACCGAGACTCTATCGATAAACGCCATACAAAGGAACAGAACATGAAACGCACCGCACGATTCGCAGCACTGCTGCTGGCTGTCGCACTGCTGGCCGGTATGGCTGGAGCGGCCCAACCCAAAAAGGCCAAACCCAAACGCGGCAAAAAAACCCGGAAGAAGCCCAACGCCTCCTGGATAATCACCAAAGTCGACAAGGACAAGGTGATCTGCTTTGCGCTCTACACGGTCCACAAGAACGTCCTGAAACTGACCGCCCAGCTTTACAAACTCGACTCCGGCGCGCCGCGTGTCGTCCGACTCGAGATCAAGAAAGGCGACAAGTGGGTCAAGATCGCAGAAACAAAGGTGATCGAACGAGGTTACACCGCCACGTTTAAGATCGCCGACTGGGACTCCACGAAGAATCACCAGTATCGGGTGGCGCACGGGACCAGCGCATTTTACACAGGCACGATCCGCCGAGATCCGGTGGACAAGGAGATAATCGTTGTCGCAGCGTTCACCGGCAATTCGAATCGCGATCGCGGGCCGCGACCCGATCTTATCGCCAACATCAAGAAACAGGATCCCGACGTGCTGTTCTTCTCCGGCGATCAGGTTTACGATCACGGTAAGCACTTCCCCTCGTGGCTGCAGTTCGGCCGTCAGTTCGGCGAGATCATCAAGGATCGCCCCACTATTTCGATACCCGACGATCACGACGTAGGTCTGGGCAACGTTTGGGGCGCCGGCGGCAAGGTGGGACCCGGCGGATACAGGGACCCCGAGTTTGTAAAGGAAGTCGAGCGGGCTCAGACGTCGAACCTTCCCGATCCGTTCGACCCGACGCCGATCCAACGCGGGATCGGGGTTTACTACACCGATCTGACCTGGGGCCGGATCGGACTGGCGGTAATCGAAGACCGCAAATTCAAGTCGCAGACCAACATCCTGCCACGCGAGGAACTGAAAGCCAAAGGCGTGGTGTTCTCGCGGGCCGATCACATCAAGGAGTTCACCGGCGATCGGAGAGCAGTTGACGTGCCGGAAGCCAGACTGCTGGGCGAGCGACAACTGAAGTTCCTGGAGCATTTCTCGGCCGACTGGACCGGCACCGACATGAAAGCCGTTCTCTCGCAGACCGTATTCGCCAACGCGGCGCATCTGCACGGCAGCAAGGGCGGCAGGCTCACGGCTGATCTGGACTCAAACGGCTGGCCGCAGACCGGGCGGGAAAAAGCGCTCCACGCGATCCGCAAGGGTTTCGGCGTGATGATCGGCGGCGATCAGCACCTGGCCACGATTATCCATCACGGGACCGACGAGTGGGCCGATTCGGGCTACTCGTTCTGCGTACCGTCGATCGTGAACTACTACAATCGCTGGTGGGACCCGCTGGAGGAGCCGGCGAAAGTCATCAAGACCCCCCTGCCGAAGACCGGGCGTTACCTCGACGGGTTCGGCAACAGGCTTTCGATGCTTGCGTACGCAAACCCCGACCCCAAGCGACCCAGGTACGGCAAGTGGGGCTCGCGAGCCGCGGGACACGGGATCATCAGATTCAACAAGAAGACTCGCAAGATCACGTTTGAATGCTGGCCCCGCGGCTGCGACGTGAACAACCCCGAACACAAGCAGTATCCCGGTTGGCCGATCACTATCGACCAGCAGGACAACTACTCCCGCAAAGCCGCCGCCTGGCTGCCGAAGATCGCCGTAACCGGTCAAACCAATCCGGTAATCCAGGTGATCGACGAAGCCGGCAAGGAGATCGTATACACGCTTCGCATAAAGGGAACGACCTTCAGCCCCAAGGTCTTCAAGAAAGGCTCCTACACGATCAAAGTAGGTGAAGGGAAGACGATCAAGACACTCAGCGGCGTCAAGTCGATCGACAAACAGGACGCAAAGACCATCGACGTGAAGTTCTGATCGACCCGCCGAACTGCAAATAGGAAGAGCCCCCGGCGTTATTGCCGGGGGCTTTTTTGTCGGCTCCGCGTTTGCGGATGTCGGCGTTTCAGCGGCGGGCGGCGTAGGCTCGGGCCTTCAGCGTGTCGTAGCGGTATTTGGTGGTGTAGACTTCCTGCAGGGCTGCTCGGCAGGCGGCGTCGTGTCCGCCGTTGCGGCTGGCTCGCATGGCGGTCTGGTGCTTCCTGACGGCATCTCGCCACTGCTTGTACGCTGCGACCAGGGTGTTGGCCTGGGTGTTGTTGCGGTTGTTGCTGTAGCGACTGTTGTTGTTTCGCGTCGGGGTATTCGAGTAGCGGCGGCCGCCAAAGTCCGGGCGGGCGTTGCTGCGTGCGGCGTATCCGAACGTGCTGGGGCGTGGCGCTGCAGCGATGGGGTAGTCGCCACGGCCGACGACTGTGCTGGAGTTTCGCATGCCGTCGTGCTCGCCGTTGATGACTTCCTGCCAGGCTTCGTCCAGTTGGGCCAGAATTTCGGGGTTTTCCTTGTGGACCTCTTCGAGAACGCTGAATGCGAAGATGCCGCCGGTGATGAGTGCCAGTATGAAGAAGAATTTGATCATTGTCCTGTCCTTTCAGTCTTGTGTTATTGGGTTTTAACTGCTTCCACCAGTAGATTGCCGCCGAGCACGGCGTCCGGACAGCAAATCCGAAAAGATTCAGAAAAACTCCCCCGGGGCTCTCAAGACAGGGCCGATCCTGCAGCGCTTATATTGATACGCCCCTTTCTGCTCAGTTTCTTCCAGAGTTTTTTCGAATTCCTGTCCGGGCTCCGGTCCTTTCGGCAATACAAGGGTGAGACAGCATTGAAATCCCTCAAACTGAAAGGAAAAGATCATGACTAAGACACGAATCAGCATTCTGGCGGCCGTTCTTACAGGCAGCTTCCTGGCGTCTTTCGCCTCGGCCCAAACCCAAGGTCGCGGCTCGGGAAGGAATCTACTCCCTTACAACCCTTACGTAGGCCGAAACACACGACCCGTACCCGCAAACGACAAGCCGCACCGAGTGACGCCCAGGAGGACGAGGGTCATTGGAACGCCCCGGGCTCCGGAAATCGACAGGTACCTCCGAGACCGCCACGAATACCCCACCGGACCGTACGGAACCCGCGTTGTCAAGGCGATGGTCTCGGCCAAGCAGATAAACCCCGCACAATGCCGACCCAAAGCCCATATCCAGTGGCAGATCTCCCAGGCAATGTCCGAATGCCGCAAAGTCGACGACCAGATCGCCAGATACAACCGCAGCCTCTGGGCGCTGTCCCGCAGCATACGCGTAAGCACCGCTCACTATAACGCTTACGTTGATGTCCTCGGGCGAATCAACCAGCTGAAACTCCAGAGAAATGGGTTGGTCTCCAAGCGAATCAAACTCCAGGCCGCCTTGAGCCAGATCATGTACAAACTGCAAAGACCTAAGAATACACAGGTTATCTGGCACATTCGCAACCACCACAAGCGCACGTATGTCCCGGTCGGCTACCTGCACCGCAAGGCGGTCCAATACGTCATAGACAACCCCGACGTGATCGGAACAACAGTGCAACTTAACTTCTAACATTCAATACAATAAGGAGTTATCGAAGGCGGCCGGCACGTATCGGCCGCCTTTTTCATTTTTTCTCCGAATGCGTGTCCGACTTGCGAGGCCTTCGGCAATCTAAGTGTGAAGCAGCACTCAAAACCACAAACCGAAAGGAAAAGAACAATGACAAAGACACGAATCAGCATCCTGGCCGCAGTAATCGCAAGCAACTTCCTGGCGAGCTTCGCCTTCGGCGTAGACGGCTCGGCGCCGTGGAATCCTTACTGCGACGTTCCCAAGGGTCCCAAAGGTCCCAATCCGCAGTCTCGCCCGCTCGGACCGGCACGCCGGGCGCCTGGGACTCCCGAAGCAGTGCAACGATATATCCGCAATCGCCAGCAGTACCCCAACGGACCTTACGGAAAGCGTATCGTTGAGGTATCGATCTCTCCCAGGCAGCTCAATCCGGCACAATGCCGTCCGCTGATGCAGCTTGATTACCAGATCGCCGCCACAACGACACACATCCGCAGTCTCGACGCCTACATCCATCAGTACACCCAGAGAATCTGGCTGATCGCCCGATACAAGAACGCCAGCCGCGAGCACTACAATGCATGGCGCAACCTGGCCAACACGATTAACATGCTGCACGCACAGCGCAACAGCGCGGCCGGAGCTCTGCGAAACCTCAAGGCCTCCAAGTATCACATGGCCGCCAGATTCTCAACCCGCAGATCGACGCGTATAATCGTGAACGTTCACAACCACCTGAAGCGGAGCTACATCCCCACGAGCCACATTCTGCAGCAGGCCCGCCAGCATGTGCTGGACAACCCCGAACTGATCGGAACCACGGTGCACATCAACCGCTGATCCAATCGCAAAAGATACCCGCCAAGGCGGTCGGCACAAGCCGGCCGCCTTATTCTTGCGCCTTACTTGCCGCCCGGCAGATCCGACGAACTGTCGGGCCCGGGCACGTACACCGGACCGCCCGGGCGCGTGGTCGGCGAGTATGTCGCCCCGGTGTTCTGGCCCGGTATGGTTATTCTCCGAGCCGGTCCGTGCGGATCTCGCGGTTGACCGCCAGGCAGATCCAGAGGCGGCAGGCCCGGTCCGCGGGGCATGTTGGGGAACAGTTCATTCATTGTCACTTTTCGCCACGGCATGCCGAGCTTGATCCGGCCGGGCACGTCGGCGTTCCAGATTCTGGCCCGATGTGCGTAGTGATCGACTACGATTATCGTGTTGCCGTCGGGGCTTATCGCCAGCGTATCCATCTCGGCTCCGGCGTCGAGCGTGAGCACTTCGGTCCACGTTTCGGTATTCCAGAGCTTGACGGCGCGATCGATCCCGGCGGTGACCATCCGCTTGCCGTCAGGCATGAACGCGATCGCCGAAACGCCGGAACCGTGTCCTTTGACCTCGGTAATCCTGCTGCGAGTCTCGGCGTTCCAGATGACGACGCGCCCGTCCTCGCGATCACCGGTCGCCAGCAGCGACGCATCGGCGCTGAAGGCGAAGGAATAAATCTCGTGGCCGTCGAGGCTCCAGTCGCCGGCGGGTTTGCCGTCGAGGGTCCAGTCCTTCAAACCGTATCGGCTGGGCTGGCCTTCGAGCCGTGTTCGCCGAACGGCCAGCACTCGTTTGCCGTCGGGGCTGAACGCGACGCTACGAGTGATTCCCTTCTTACCGCCGAAGGTTTGAATCGTCTTCTTCGCTTCGATGTCCCACAGGCGTACTTCCGGACCGCTGTCGGATCCGCTGAGGAGTTTCTCGCAGTCCGGGCTGAAGGCCAGCGAAGTGGCCCGTCCGGTCTGCCTGTCCAGATCGATCTTGTTGGGGAATTCATTGGTGCGCCAAACTCCGATCATCCCGTTGCCCGCGCCGACAGCAAACTTGCGCCCGTCACTCGCGGCGGCCACACCTGAAGCTGAAGTGGCCCCGCCGCGGACCAGGTCGCCGAGGTACTCGATCGAACGAGTCGAACGCGCCACGCTGGTTGCGTCTACGAACCACGTCGAGTCCTTTCCAAACGCCGCGCCGCGCATGTCCCGCCATCGCACGCCGTACTGCAAATACTCCTGATCGATAGTCAGATCCCACAGGCGGGCGGCCCCGTCGTCGCCTACCGTCATCGCGCGTTTATTGTTGTTGTCCAGCGACATGTCGCCGATCGGGCCGCCGCGAATCCGGAAAGTTCGCGACGGGACTAACTTGCCCGGTCGCATGGACCATATCGTAAGCCGGCGATCGTGAGCAACTGTGACAATCTGTTTGCCGCTCGGCGAGAACGCCACTTTCGTGACCACGTCGATCTCGCCGATCGATTCGTGCTTCAGCTTTCCGGTTTCGCAGTCCCAGACCCTGACCGCCCCGGCCGAGGTGTTCGGATTACCCGCGGCGCACGCCACGAACTTGCCGTCTGGGCTGAACGCCAGATCGTAAACGTCTCGCTGGCCGGACTGGGCTTTCCAGGTTTTGCCATTGGCGCCCAACTGGTGAACGCGCACGTCGCCGTACATGTTGAAGCCCAGCGCCATCCGCTTGTCTTTGGCGCTGTAGGCGATCGCCGCAACGATCGTACCGAGCTTGGCCGAACGATTCGCCACGACGCCGGAGACGGCGTTAATCGTGGCGAGTTGCTGATCGCGATTGAACAACATGATGTACTTGTCGTCCGGCGTGATGGACCATCCGAAGACCATCCCGTGGGCCTCTTTGAGCTCCCAGAGCAGCTTGCCGGATTTCGCATCGTAGGCTCCGAGCAGCTTGGCTCCCAGCGCATAGATCCGCGAACCGTCGAGGCTGAAAAGCACTCTCCGAACGTCATCGTCGCGCGGCGGGCTCTTCCAGATGATCTTGTCTGACGCCCCATCCCAGAGCCGCACTCCGCCTTCGCCGCCGGCCGCAATCCATTTTCCGTCGGGGCTGAACGCCGCGGCGAGGATCTTCTTGTCGCCGTTGCGAATCGTCCTGACGTGCGAGTTGCAGAGTCGATTGAGATATCGCCACTCCCACTGGCGCAGATCTTTATCACACGCGTCCAGCAGCGAGTCGGCCTTGCCGATGTACCCGGCGTCCCATTCGTGCTGGGCGCCGGCGATCCGCGTGCCGTACAGCGAGCGGCGGGACGATTCGAGCGCCTGGCGGGCTGTTTCAAGTGCATCGCGGGTCTTCTTCTCGCCGGCGACGGCCTTGGTCTCTGCGGCCTGGGCGAGGGTCTTCTGATCGTTTATCATCAGCGCCGCGGCGATCGCGATCCCGGCCACTACGATCAGCGACACGATCCCGGCGATGCCGAGGGTGCGATGACGCCGCATCCAGCGAGACGTTCTCTCGCCAGCCGATTCACGATACGCGCCGATCGGCTGGTCGGCCAGGAATCGCTCGACATCGTCAGCCAACCCCTCCGACGACGGATACCGATCGTCGGGATCAGCAGCCATCGCTTTGAGGCAGATCGCCTCCAGGGGTCGGGGGATGTCGGCCGACACCGAGCGCGGCGACGCCAGATCGGCCCCTATGACTTTCTGGATAACTTCCTGGCTGCTGGACCCGTGATAAGGTCGCTTCCCGGTCAGCATCTCGTAAAGGATCGCGCCCATCGCGTAGACGTCGCATCGCTGGTCCATCGCCGCGATGGCGCCCGAGGCCTGCTCCGGCGACATGTAGACCGGCGTTCCGAGCACGTCGCCGGCCTGGGTTACATCGAGGGACATCTGTTCCCAGGGCTCCGGCGACGGGCCGGCGGGGCCGGCTTCCTGAGCGTCGTCGAGCCGCTTGGCCAGTCCCCAGTCCAGGACCACGGTCTCGCCGTACTGGCCGAGGATGATGTTCGCCGGCTTCAGATCGCGATGGATCACGCCTCGATTGTGCGCGAACGCCATGGTTCGGGCGACTGTAAGGTAGGCGCCGAGCAGCCGGGCCCGCTCGACCTGGTGATCCGACGGGGTGTGTCTGGCCGAGTGAAACTCCTTGATCGCCGCGGCCAGGGTGTCGCCGCGCACGAGTTTCATAGTGTAGTACGGCTCGCGGTTTTCCGGTTCGTGAAGCTGGTATACCGGCACGACGCCGGGATGCTCCAGATACGCCGTGATGCGGGCCTCGTTAAGGAACCGCCTGCGGAATTCCGAAGCTTCAGTGGTCTTGGAGCTTAACTGCTTCAGCGCCACGGTTCGCTGTAACGATTTGTCGTAGACCGTGAGAATCTCGCCGAACCCGCCGCGTGCGAACTCCTCATCCACGCGATATCGATCGGTCTCATCCCCCGGCGCCAGTCGATCCGACGCCGCACCGGCAGCATCAACCCGCGGCGCGACAGTCGGCAACTCACCGCCGGTTACGATTATTTCAGGGAATCGCCTGCGATACTCTTCTGTCGACGGCGAATCGCCGAATCGATGTCGAACCGCCGACTCCTGCTCGATCAACCG
>CAYMSH010000260.1:0-6106 GCA_964392945.1 uncultured Planctomycetaceae bacterium
GATATCCCTTGCCGAACCCCGTCTCGTATCGACGCGCACGACAGCGTAGATTCGCCCATCTGGACACAGGGTCAACGCGCAACGCGAATCGGGTCGCTTGCCGGTAACCATCTTACCGCGGCTGGTTGCTTGCACCTTCGGCCCCGAGCCCATCAGATCGATCTCCAGCAGCGTCGGATCGTTCATCAGAATTAGATACGCCTTTCGCGCATCTCCTGACAGCACCCAGGTCGGAATCGCGCTGTTATTGGCCCTGGCTAAGGTCTTGCCTCCTACGACTATTGGGCGCAGCGTGATCTTGCCGTTACTCGGATCGTACGTCGCCAGCTTGAAATCCTTCGTGATCGTCTGGGCCCGCCCTGACGCATCGATCAGCGTCATTGCATACGGCGTCAGCATCGGACCAAGCTCACGATATTTCTTCGATGCGACATCGTATAGCATCCAATGCTGATCCTCGCAGGTCACGATATAGATCAGACCGCGTTTCTCGTCGGCGGTCACGTCGATGACGCCCTGCCCCTTCAGCGGCACGCCGAGGTTCGCAACGGCGCCAGTCCGCGGATCGTAAGTCATCAGGTATCCGCCGGGGTAAACCGACTTGTCGCCCTTCTTGCGATAGCCCTGCTTGCTGCCGACGTATATCTTGCCCGAGGCTCCGACAAAATTCCGCGTGTGGATCTTCGCCTGCGAGGCGTATCCAGTGGCCTTCAGACCGCAATCCCTGTGAACATCTATGACGATCCGCTGGGTCTTGGTAGTCGGATCGAACTCCACGAGATATCCGTTTACGTTGTACTTCGCCGTGCCCACGTAGACCCGGCCGTCCAGCCCCTCACAGAGCGAGAAGTAACCCGACTCATCGCTATGCGTCTGGGGCAGAATATGATACGCCTGGCCCCACACGTAACGAGGCTTCTTCGGGGCTCCGAAAAGAGGGGTTGGCCCGAGCACAATCGCGCCGACGATCGCCATCAGCACGAAGCTGCATTTCCGCAATCGAATCATAGTCTCTCTCCCAGGTCGCAAACGCCGACGGACCTCTGGCGGCCCGCGAGCGAGCCGTCGGGCTGGACAGACGCTACGATTTCAGAATGTCCGGACCGGCGTGCGGTCCTATTCGATAATCACGCGGAAGCCTACATTGTAGACTTTCTGCCATGACTGGTACGGGAAGCGGACTGACGCTCCGGCGTCTCTGGGACGATCGGACCACGATCCGCCACGGGCGACTTTCTTGGTCGTCAGACTGCCTGCGTTGCGGCCGTCGCCGGACTTGTACGGATACGCAGCGTAATCCGAACGGGTCCATTCGCTGACGTTGCCGACCATGTCCTTCAGGCCCCAGGCGTTGGGTTTGACCTGGCCGACATAGTCGACGATGAACCAGTTATCGGTGAAGCGGATGTCTCGCAACGGATAGAGCGACTTGTCGGGATACGGTTTGCGATCGCGAAGTTTACTGCCGCCGGGGTATCCGCCGGCCATGTGGCTGCGAGTGGTGTCGGCGAGATTGGCGAACTTGCCGAAGTCGGTGTCCTTGTCGCCGTAGTAGAACTGCGAGTCGGTCCCGGCCCGCGCGGCGTATTCCCACTGGGCCTCTGTAGGCAGATTAACCTTTTTGCCGGTCTTCGTCGACAGCCATTTGCCGAACGCCATCGCCTCTTGCCACGAAATACGAGCCACCGGCTGGTCGTAATGGTTTGCGATATATCCCGGCGTGGCGTGGTCCTTGCCGTGCTCGTCGATATAGCGCGTGTCGTGCTTCGGGTCGAAGGCTTCATACTGCTTGTTGGTCACTTCAGTAACGCTCATCCAGAACGGTTTTTCAACTTTTACGACCGCTCGTTTTGCTTCGTCGGCGTATCCGGTCTGGGAGCCCATCACGAAGGCGCCGGCCGGGATTCGCACGAACTTCATAACAGTTCCGCCGGGGAGTTTAATCTCCATTTCGGCTTTGGCGCCCTGGAGTGCTTTGGCCTTGGCGGCGTCCAGCGGGAATCCGGCGACTTTCAGTCCGTCGGGTTTGGCCTTTTTGGGTTTGTTGGGCTTGACGGGTTTGGCGGCTCCGGCTTTGGCGAGCGCGGCCATCGCGGCGCGATACTCGTCTTCGGGATTGTCTGTCAGCCCGGCGTAAAGCGTAGCCAGATCGAGGCGTCGCTTTTCGTATCTCTCGTTATTCCACATTCCACGGTGCGGCGCGTTCAGGTCGATCCAGGTGTAGAGTCGGCGCCACGACTCGTCGTCGAGCTTGACCCCGTAGTGGCCCTTCTTCAGCATGCGGATAAGCGGGCTGGTCGAGGAATGCCATTCCATCGCGTCGTACAGGTCCATGTCGCTTTCCGGTCCGGGCCTGCGGACGAACGCAACCAGCGCCAGATACGATTGGTCCTTCCGCCAGGAGTTGGAGTCGCCCTTTTCAAACGACACGCCGCCTTTGGCTTTCTTCTTGGCGTCGGTGTGGCAGCCCAGGCAGTACTTATTGAGCATCGGCTGGATTTCCGTGGCGAACCCAAACGGACGCTTCGGTCCGTACCATTCCTTGATCTTCGACGGGCGCCGCATCGCAGCCGTCGTTCGCTTGATCGGAGTGGCCTCGTTGAGGTTCTCGTGGCAACCGTTGCACGCCAGGCGTTCGCCGGGCATGCCGACCATCCAGCTTCGCATGACCGCCAGCGACTGGCCTTCGGCGTTGAGCGGTTGGATCGCCAGCGGCGTGTTCGGCGGGGCCTCAAACGAGAACGATCCGTCGGCGTCTACGGGAACCGTGCCGAGAATACGCTTGATGTCCCAACTCGATTCGAGCCCGACAGAGGTGTGACCGCCGCTGCGGATGTAGCCGTAGTGGTAAGCGTAGACACGCAGTTCCTTGACGGTTCCGCGCGGAACACCTTTCAGACCGCGTCCGCCGTACACGTCGGTGCAGAAGATCGTCGCCGAGGCGCCTTTGACGGTTCTATCGGCGATCAGCGGCGGAGTCTTGCGCGTCTCCATCGGCATGGGCTCGAACATGTCGTATTTCTCGTCTTCGTAGAGAATTGTCATGTTGTCGAATACGTCAACCAGGCCGAGTTTCCATTTCCCGCCATCGCCAAAACCCTTCAGCGAGACCAGGAAGTACTTGTCCGAAAGCGGCCAGGGGGTGCCGAACGTGTATTTCTGTCCGCCGCCCTGATTATCGTACACGTTGCCTACGACGTTCTTGCCCCAGCCCGGAATTTCCTGCACGCATCCGGTTTCGCTTGCCGGCAACGGCTTGGGATGAAGGTTGAACACCGTCCGGGGCTCGCCCCAGCTCTTGTCGCTGTGCCTGTAGTTAAAGGGATACTTGCGACCCAGCGCCGGGTCGATCAGCAGCAGCCTGCCGGTTTCGCTCTTGGCGTGGTGTCCGCTTACGGTTCCGATCAGCATCGAGGAGTGGTTCGGCACGGGCCTGGCCCAGCAGTAGGCGGTCGGGAAATACGATCCGCTGCCCCAGAGCTCCATCTGGCCGGTTCCGTCGGGGTTCATGTGGAACATGTATCGCGAGTAGTAGTGCGGAATGTCGGTGTATTCCCAGCGAAGGTAGATGATTCGTCCGTTGTGGTGCACGCGCGGATGCCAGTCGCTGTCCTGCTCGAAAGTGAGCTGGCGGACCTTCTTGGTTTTCGTGTTGACCTTGTAGAGGTTCACCATCGGCTTGCCGCCGTTTTCACAGGGCAGACCCTGCATACCGGCCGTAGACGCGGTGACGATATAATCCTTCTCCGGCAGGTAGCACGAATCGAACCAGTGCACGTCGCTCTGGTCGCTGGGGGTCAGTTCGCGGAGGTTCTTTCCGTCTACGCCGACCTGGAGAACGGCCCAGGCCTTGTTCGACCCGCCGCCTGAGAACATGATCTTCTTTGCGTCCCAGTGCAGTTCAATATGCTTGATGACCGAACCGCCGGGATGGCGGAACAGGGTCGATGCTTTCGGCTGGCCGCGCAGGTTGGATATCACGGATATCTCATTGTCCCAACCGGGCTTGGGCGGAGCTTTCTGGCCCTTCTTGCGCCTCTTGCCGCGACCCCGCCACGGATTGATCGTAGCGGTAGTGTGCGAATTCAGGTTTCGGTTAGCCTCTCCGACACGCCGAACGACCAGGATCTTGTCGACATTCAAAAGCGGGTTGGCCAGCAGCGCTTCGCGCGACAGCTTGGCGAAGGCTTCGGCGTCCGGTTTCCCGTTCTTCAGCAGATCGCCCAGTCGCTTCATGTACTCGGTGGCTTTGTACTTGGCTCCATGGGTGTTGCTGAGGTCCTTTATCGCACGCATCACCGCCGCGGGGGTGTTGACCGGGATGTCGCCGTTGTTGACGGCAAGTGCGGGAATCGCCGACATAAGAATCGCCGAAAGGAGAACGCCAACGCTGAGATATTTGATCTTGAATGCCACAATACTCTCCTGTATGTCCAATTCCAGCCCGGGCGATCCCGGGCCGAATCTGTAAAGATACAACGTAAAAAGACTCCAGTCAATACGACTGAACGCCGAGCGGGAAGCTATCTTGCACACATCCCGCATCACGGCTATAATCGCCGCCAAGCCCACTCCTGGCGGGAGAGCAACGCGATGAGTCCTATAGAGCCCGAAAACGCCCCGAGGCGCAACGCAGGCGACATACCGATAATCAACCAGGTCCGCGCAGGGAAGTTACCGGCGTTTGGCCCGTCGTGGCCAGAATTCCGCCACCCGACTACAAACAAGACAAGCAAACGCGCAATATTGAGTAAACTTGTGGACATGCCGAGCGTCTGAGAGTTTAATTAGCAGTGAAGGACCGCAAAACCAACACCAGCAGGAAACGGGAGCAGCACAATGGCGCAATATCAACATAGAGGTCGATCCCGCGGTACAGGACAGGGCCGCTACGCGCAGCTTCACGGCTCAGGCAACGGCGGACTGATGGCCGCGACAATGATCCTCGGCGCGCTGCTGCTGGTCAGCGTGGTGCTCACAGTCGCCGCGTGGATCAGTCGAGGAAACGCAGTATCAGCCCTCAACGATCTCCAGAAGAAGTTCGACGCGAAGATGACGGCCAACGTCCAGGAGGGACGCACGCGACACCATGAAGATGTCCGTATGCAAACCGGCGTGGCCGCCGGATGCGAAAGATGCAAGCAACTCCAGCGGGAACGCAACGGCTACAACGCCGAGCTGCGAAAAGCCTACGCGATAATGACCGACAAGCAGAAAGACGAATTGCAGTACAACTACGACATAGTCGCCAAGAACGTGTCTCTGAAGTATGTAAGAGACCCATCCAACCCCAACCGCGAGTTGCTGCAGATATCCTTTACCGTGAAGAACCAGTCCTCAGCGGCGCGAGGAAACATGCTGGGACTGTTCAAACTATATAACGGCAAGAACCAGATCTGGCAGAACAAGTTCAGGGTGGATTCGCTCTTGCCGGGCAAGACCACCGGCGTGCGGATGATGGCGCCGGGGGACAAAGACTGGGACGGATGGTTCTGCAACATTTACCCCTCGGTTCCGACCGGAGCAGACGGACTGCCCAAACGCTAGAGACAGAACGCTTCTACAGCGGATTTGACCCAAAGACCGAACCGGCATATCATTGGCGCCAATGGATCGCGTTATGCACATTATCGGCTCGGACAGTTCAGCGGACATGCTCTGCGATCTGGACGTCCTGGCCGCCGAGAACGAAACGATCGTATCGATCGGCCCGCAACGCCGAGGCGAGGGCTTTGACCGCAGGACCCAGTCAGTTCACGCGCCGCTGGATAACGGCGCTCTGGCGGCGATAGAACTCCGCAGGCTGCGTATTGAAGCGGACCTTCTACACGCATGGTCCCCACAGGCCGCAACAGCGGCTCAATGGTCCGCCAAAGGCAGACCTATCATCCTGTCGCTGGGACATCTTCGCAAAGTACACCAGGCCGACATCGCAATCTCCGGATGCTTCGACGGACTCTGGACACTCACGGTCCCGACAGAGTCACACAGGCGAGTGCTGATCACGCTGGGACTGGACCAGCGGAAAGTATTCGTTCTTCCCCCCGCGGCCGCAGCCATTGACGACTCGCACGCCAGGCGAAAAGCCGCGCGGGAAAAGCTGGGG
>CAYMSH010000260.1:6164-9285 GCA_964392945.1 uncultured Planctomycetaceae bacterium
CGATGACTGCTTCCTGTTGGCCGCCGGCGGAGAAATGGTCCACGCAAACGGACACAAACAGGCCTGCTGGGCTCACGCCATGGCCAGGATCATAGGCGATCGAACCAGGCTGGCCTACCCCTCGAGCGGACCGGCCCGACAGGTCGTAGAGACTTTCGTTCGAGCCACGGGACATCAAGACGAAGTATTCTTTACCGCAGGGTCCATGCCCCGCCGGGACGTGCTGGCGGCCGCTGACGCCGCGATCTTCCTCCAGCGACACGACTGCGGAGTCAGGGCGATCGCAGAGGCGATGGCCTGCCGACTGCCTGTCCTGGCGACGAATAGACCCGAAATAGCACACTGCGCACCGGACCGACAAGCAGCACTACTCTCGCCCCCAGGCGACATGCGAAAAGCCGCCGACAACATCCTGACACTTATCGCCAACACAGAACTGCGACAATCCCTGGCCAGCCGGGCGGCGGCCCTGGCCGCTGAAATGTTCGCCCCAGACCAGACCAGAGCAAAACTAAACGCAATATACTCGAGCGTTCTTTCGGGTCAGTCTTGATGAAACTCACCTCGGCATCCTATAATGCCCCCTGCTAAAATGCCCGCCCCACAAGAACCCGACAACACGCACGCTGTTCGCAACAAGCCGGTGACATACGCCGACGACGATGCTCGCGCGCTGTTGGCTGGGCATATCGACTCGCTTGACGCTCCCGACCAGCCGACATGGACACAGGTAAAACAGAATTCATCCCGCACCGTCTGGCGCGGAAATGTCGCCGACACGGACATTTACATCAAGCACTTCCACGGAAACTCATTCTTCCATCGACTGGCGCGCACGCTGGGAGTCAGCCAGGCCGCACGCGAACTGAACTTCGCAAAGTACCTGCGATCCCAGGGAGTCGAAACGCCAAAGCCCCTGGCCGCGTCGTCGAAGAACCCCGAATGGTCCGCCACTGTCGCCGTACAAGACGCCATGCCGGGAGACCAATGGCACGATTTGCAGCGCACCCTGGATGCCGATGGAAACAAAGCCATCGCCAAGGCGACTATAGGTCTGGCCGAGCTTATCGCAGGAATGCATAAGGCCGGCGTGATTCACCGCGATCTGCATTGCGGCAATATACTGGTGGCCCTCTGGCGGACCGAGCCGAGGCTCGTGCTGACTGACCTGCATCGCCTGAAGCGAAGCCGGCGCCTGACGAGGCTGGCCAAGACCGCCAACCTGGCCCAATTGCTGCACGATCTTCGCGACACGACAACGCGCACCCAGCGACTCAGATTCCTCAAGCACTACCTGGCGATCAGCGAAGCCGGCGGAACGCTCCGCGGATGGGAGTATCTCATAGACCAGATGGCCCGCCGCCACACGCGAAAGCACCACGCGCACCGGGATCGACGAGTCAACGGAAGGAATCGGTATTTCACCGACGTTTCCCTGCCGAACCACTGGAAGGGAAACGTCGTTCTGGCCTCGAAGCATCACCCGCCGGGGTCTAAAGCCGCAAATCACGTGCTGACAGCCAAACAGTGGACCGAGGTCCTGTCGCTCGGCCCGAAGCTGTTGGAAGGCGACGATACCAAACTGGTCAAGGAAAGCCCGTCGGGCCGGGTCGTACGCCGGAAGATCACACTCGGCGACATAGAGCTTGACGTATACGTCAAACGACCCCGCCGCAAACGAGCCTGGAAGATCATTCTTGACTGTCTGCGCGCATCGCGCCCGCTGCGGGCGTTCAGGCTGGGCCATCAGATAATGACCCGCGGCGTGGAGACCGCCATGCCTCTGGCGGCGATCGAAAGAAGATTCGGACCGTTCCTGGTAGACAGCATCCTGATCACCGAGACGCTCCAGGCCTCGCACCTGGACCAGTTTCTCAACACCCACCTGACCCACGTCGTAGCCGATCCGCAACTGGCCGACATGCCCCAGATTGAACAAGAAGCCGTCGCGCGAAGCGTGCTGGACAGCCTGGGCCGAATGGTCCGCCGCCTGCACGACAACAACCTGGTGCATCGGGACCTCAAGAGCGGCAACATCCTGGTCCACTGGACTCCCGAAGATCCGCCAAGCGTTGTCCTGATCGATCTTGACGGTCTGAAGAACGTCTCGCACATTTCCATGCGACAGCGGTTCCAGGGCCTGATGCGACTTAACGTATCGCTGCTGGCGTGCACCGCTGTCAGCCACGCCGGGCGACTCAGAATGCTGATCGGCTACCTCAGGCGACCAGGGGTCGGAAGAATACTGTTCAAACCGTATTGGCGAGTTCTCCAGCAGTGGTCGGCCAGAAAACTCAACCAGCAGATAATCTCTCGCCGAAAACGCCAGCGCAAACGCAAACGCCGCTCTCGGAGCGCCAAGGCATGAGCGCCTCGACAGTTCCATCTGCGCCCGGGCGAGTGCTTATAATCAAGCCCAGCGCGCTGGGAGACGTGATCACGGCCCTGCCCGTGCTGCGAGGACTCAAGAGAACGTTCCCCGAGTGCAGCGTCTCCTGGCTGGTCAACGACAACTGCGCCGACATAATCTCCCACGACAGCGATATCGATGAAATCATCATTTTTGAGCGTAAGGCAATGGGCAAAGCCTGGCGATCGATCCGTGCGATCGGGTTGACGATCAAGTTTCTCTGGAAACTCAGGAAAGCACGCTACGACTGGGTAATCGATCTCCAGGGCCTGCTGAGGAGCGGGATGTTCGCCAGGGCCACAGGCGCTTCGGTCCGGGCCGGTTTCGCCTCGGCTAGAGAAGGCGCCGCATGGTTCTACAACCGGAGATTCTCGCCGGATGCGATGCACACAGTCGATCGCAATATCGAACTGGCCCGCGGCCTGGGCGTTGATGCGACAGGCGGCGACATGACGCTGCATATCCCGCCGGAAGGAAGGCAGTTCGCCGATCAGTTTCTCGGAGACAACAATCTCAAACACGGTGAATTCATAGTTTGCGTTCCACCGACACGATGGGAGACCAAGCTCTACCCGCGGCGTCACTGGCGCCGCGTGATCGCGGCGATCGCCGCCGAGACAACTGTAGTTCTGCTGGGCGGCCCCGGTGATCGCGACATGTGCCAGGACGCCATCGGCCCGGCCGGACCGCGAGCGATTAACCTCGCCGGCC
>CAYMSH010000261.1:0-2237 GCA_964392945.1 uncultured Planctomycetaceae bacterium
CGCAGCGGGTCTTTCCGTCGGCCAGTTCTGCGATCTGCTCGGGATGGTCCGGGTCAAAGAATTTGACCTCGATGCCGAGATTCTTGAACGTCTGGGTGAACAGCGTCCAGGTCCCGCCGTAAAGGCTCGTCGATGCTATGAAGTTCTGCCCGGCGTGAACGATCGTCAGCAGTGATGCTGTGATCGCGGCCTGTCCGCTGGCGAAGGCAAGGCCCGCAGCTCCGCCGTCCAGAGCGGCCAGGCGTTTTTCCAGTACGTCGCACGTGGGGTTCATGAGCCGCGAGTAGATGTTCCCGAACTCTTTCAGCGCGAACAGGTCGGCGGCGTGGTCTGTGTCGTTGAACACGTAGCTGCTGGTTGCGTAGATCGGCACGGCCCGTGCGTTAGTCGCCGGGTCGGGGGCCTGTCCTGCGTGCAGCGCCAATGTTCCTATGCTGTATCCGTCTTCATTGCTCATGTTTTGCTTCCTTGATCGGCAATTTATGGTAGTGTTCTAGTCGGTAATGTGATCGAAGAGGGGAGAGGTAAGGTAACGCTCTCCGAAGTCGGGCAGGACAACGACGATGGTCTTGTTCGCGTTTTCCGGTCTGCCGGCGACTTCTTTAGTCGCCCTGAGCGCCGCCCCTGACGAGATGCCGATGAATAACCCCTCCTGGACCGCGGCTCCTCTGGCCATCGCGACCGCCTGGTGCTGATCGACGGTGATGACTTCGTCCACTATGTTCATGTCGAGGACTTCGGGAGTGAATCCGGCTCCGATTCCCTGGATTATGTGCGGGCCGGGAACCTGGTCCTCGCCGCTTTTCTGCTGGGTGAGTACTGGGCTTTGAAGCGGTTCTACAGCGATCGCCTGCAGGTCGGGGTTGCGCTGCTTCAGCCCCTTGGCCAGACCAGTTACGGTTCCGCCGGTTCCCACGCCGGCAATGATAATATCGACCTTGCCGTCGGTATCGGCCCATATTTCCTCCGCCGTCGTCGTGCGGTGAATCTCCGGATTGGCCGGGTTGGTGAACTGTTGGGGCATGAAACTGTCGGGATACTCGCCGAGCAGTTCTCTGGCCCTGGCGATAGCCCCGCTCATTCCGCCCTTGGCCGGGGTGAGAACCAACTCGGCTCCGAGAGCCTTGAGCACTTTCCTTCGCTCTATGCTCATCGATTCGGGCATGGTCAACACGCACTTGTATCCGCGAGCCGCACAAACAAACGCCAGGGCGATCCCTGTGTTTCCGCTGGTCGGCTCGACAATTGTCGCCCCGGGCGATATCTTGCCGTCACGCTCGGCCGCGTTAATCATCGCCACGCCAATGCGATCCTTAACCGATGCCATCGGGTTGAAACTTTCAAGCTTGGCCAACACCGTAGCGCCGGAATCTATGGTGCGATTTATCCTTACCAGCGGGGTATTGCCAACTGTTTGGGTGATGTCGTCATATACTTTGGCCATTGCAGGCTCCTTACGGGAAAAAACGAACTCTTGTCTATGTCGGACAACCTCTGTGTTTTCTACGAGTTATGTCGGCGAGATTGTTGTTGATCCAATAAATAATAGGCTGAATATTGAGGAATAGCTTGATCACTTCGGATTCTAGGGCTAAAATCATATGAAGTCAATAGGGTTAATAGGAAAATTCGATTGTGAGTGTATCTCAAAAATGTCAATATGCGTTGCGGGCCTTGTTTGAACTGGCCAAACGTGACACCGATCGGCCCACTGCGATGGCGCAAATAGCTGAGGCGCAAGCAATTCCGCCTAAGTTCCTTGAGTTGATACTCTCGGAATTGCGTCAGGGCGGTTTCGTTGTGTCTCATCGAGGTCGGGGCGGAGGATATATTCTCAGGGCCAAAGCTAATGAGTTGACAGTTGGTACGATAATCCGTTTTGTTGATGGGCCGGTGGCGCCTGTGAAGTGTGTGGCCGGGAGCGGAGCCTCTGATACGACGTGCACGCTTTACGGTAATTGCGCCTTTGTGGACATGTGGTCTCGTGCGCGTGACGCCGTGGCGTCGGTGTACGATAACACAACGTTCCAGGACCTCCTGGAAAAAGAACGCCTCCGCGCCGAGGCGAAAGCCAATACGTACTGTATATGAACATCTCAGCGGGCGTATGGTTGTTTGCGGTAAACAGGACAGGAAGAGAATATGAGACCTGAGACATTGGCTGTACATGGCGGGTTTTCCGGCGATCCGGTCAGCGGCGCCCCCCGCGCGCCCGGGAGCCCCCCCCGGTCGGACGC
>CAYMSH010000261.1:2247-9261 GCA_964392945.1 uncultured Planctomycetaceae bacterium
GTCAGCGGCGCCACGGTGGCGCCGATCTGCCAGAGCGTTTCGTACGCCTACAAGACAGCCCAGCAGCTTGCCGACGTCTTCGCCGGTCGTGCCCCCGGATACATCTACTCTCGTATCTCCAATCCGACAACCACCGCCCTGGAGGCCAGGCTCACCCGCCTCGAAGACGGTGTCGGCGCGATCGCCACATCCAGCGGAATGGCCGCCATCTCCTCCGTCGTGACCGGGCTGGTCCGGACTGGTGACAAGATTCTCGCCGCGGCGGGGATCTTTGGCGGGACCGTGTCGCTGTTCGAGAACACACTGAGCAGATTCGGTGTCGAAACCGTTACGATCGACGCGACAGACACCGACGCCTTCGCCGCGGCGATCGACGATAAGACAAAGCTGATCTTCATCGAGACGATTGGTAATCCGCGAATGGACATCCCGGACATTCCCGCTCTGGCCAAAGTCGCTGGGGACGCCGGAATCCCGCTGGTCGTAGACAATACGGTAACCACGCCGCACCTGATCCGGCCCGGCGATCATGGGGCTGATGTCGTTATCCATTCGACCTCCAAGTTCATCAACGGTCACGGCGCCGCTATCGGCGGGGCGATCGTAGACACCGGAAACTACGACTGGCGCAACGGAGCTTTCGAGGACATAAGGGAACTGTCCAAGCGAGTGGGTAATCTCTCGTTCCTGGCCCACCAGCGAAACCTGATTTACCGCGACCTGGGCGGGTGTGCGGCGCCGATGAATTCGTTCCTGATGCTCCAGGGCCTCGAGACGCTGCCTGGCCGGATGGACAGGCATTGCGACAATGCGTTGAAACTTGCCGGCTTCCTGAGCCGGCATCCGGACGTCAGTTGGGTGAACTACCCCGGTCTGGACGACAATGAGTTCAAGCCAAGAGTCGGCCAGTTGTTCGGCGGGCGGGGCGGCGGGTTGCTCACGATGGGCCTCGGCGATAAGTCCGCGGCGTTTAAGTTTATCGACTCGCTGAAACTCGCGACGAATCTTGCGAATCTGGGCGACGCCAAGACATTGGTGATCCATCCGGCCTCCACGATATTCCACGAGTTCGGCGATGATGAGTTAGGACCGATGGGCGTTACCGAAGACATGGTGCGAGTTTCGGTCGGGATAGAAGCATACGAAGATATCGAAGCAGATTTTCAGCAGGCGATAGCCGCAGCAGTTGAGGAGAAGAAATGAACGTTACAGTAAATGGCGAACAGACCGAACTTACCGGCGCGATAACTGTCAGCGAATTGCTGACCGCCCAGGATGTCAAAATGCCCGACATGGTGTCGGTTGAAGTCAACGGGAAGATCCTGAAGCGGTCCGAGTTTGACTCGACGACGCTGGCCGAGGCCGACAGTGTCGAGTTTCTCTACTTCATGGGAGGCGGACAGTGGCGCTGAACGAACAACAGATTGAACGATACTCCAGGCACATAATACTGGAGCAGGTCGGCGGAATGGGCCAGGAGAAACTCCTGGAGTCCAAGGTGCTCATAGTCGGCGCCGGCGGGCTCGGTTCTCCGGCCGCACTGTACCTTGCCGCAGCCGGCGTAGGGACGATCGGAATTATCGACGCCGACAACGTTGATCTGACCAATCTCCAGCGCCAGATAATCCACCACACGCCGGACGTCGGCGTGTCAAAGGTCGAGTCGTCGGCCAACAAGATGCGGGAGCTTAACCCCGACGTTACCGTCAAGACGTATCACGAGTGGGCGCTGGCGGCCAATATCCGCGGTATCGTTCGCGACTACGATTTCGTGATCGACGGTACAGACAACTTCCCGGCCAAGTTCCTCATTAACGACGCGTGTTACTTCGAAAAGAAGGCGTTCTCGCACGCCGGGATACTGAGATTCGACGGGCAGTTGATAACTGTCGTGCCCGGTGAGTCGGCGTGCTATCGCTGCCTGTTCGAAGGGCCTCCGCCCGTCGGAGCGGTGCCTTCGTGCTCCCAGGCTGGAGTTCTCGGCGTGCTGGCCGGCGTGATCGGATCGCTGCAGGCCACAGAGGCGATCAAGTACGTCCTGGGCCTTGGCGACTTGCTGACCGACAGGCTGCTTACTTACGATGCGCTGAAGATGAAGTTCCGCGGCATCGAGCTGAAACGCAATCCGGAATGCCCGCTGTGCGGCGCCAATCCGGAGATAACCGAGTTGATAGACGCAGAGCAGGCGGTCTGCGATCTGAAGAATTAAGGACCGGCGATAAGAGATGCAAGAGATGTCGACACTCGAAATTCCAAACGAAATATACCAACAGATGCTGGACCAGGCTCGCGACGAGGCGCCGATCGAGTCTTGCGGAATGCTCGCGGGCGCCGGCGGCAAGGTCAGCAAACTGTACCAGATGACCAACGCCGACGCGGCCCACGATCACTTCACGTTGACGCCGGAAGAACAGTTTGCCGTCGTGAAGGACATGCGAGCAGAAGGCCTGACGTTGCTGGCGATATACCACAGCCATCCGGCGACTCCGGCCCGCCTGTCGCAAGAAGACGTTCGCCTGGCCCTGACACCGGGCGTGATATACGTGATTGTTTCACTGGCGAATGAAACGCCGGTGGTCAAAGGTTTTATAGTTGATAACGACATCGTGACTGAAGTTCCGGTCACCATTGAGGAAGGGTCCATATGAGTTCGTCCGCAGAACCTACTTTACGTATTTGCCAAACCGTTCGGGAAGATACCGCCGAATTCCGGGCCAAGGTCGCCAAGTTCCTCGCCGGCGACACAACGCCTGTTGCATTCAGGGCGTACCGAGTGCCTATGGGCATTTACGAGCAGCGAGAGACAGGTAGATTTATGGTGCGTGTGCGAATAGGAGCGGCGCTGGCCAACAGGCCGCAGTTGGAGCGGATGGCCGAGTTGAGCAAACAGTACGGCAACGGGATTCTCCACGTTACGACCCGGCAGGACATTCAGATTCACGAGATAGACATCGAAGAGACTCCCGACGTTCTGGAGAAACTCCTGGAAGTTGGACTATCGTCGCGCGGCGGGGGCGGCAACACGGTTCGAAACGTGACGGCATGCTCCCGTGCGGGCGTCTGCCCCAAAGAACTGTTCGACGTGGCCCCGCATGCAATAGCGGCCGCCGAGTATCTACTTGCAGACCGCAGCTCGTTCAACCTGCCTCGGAAGTTCAAGCTGGTCTTCTCCGGTTGCGCCGAAGACTGCGCGTTCGCTTCGATAGCAGACCTGGGATTCTTCGCTCACCAGAAAGACGGCGTGGACGGTTTTTCCGTCTATTGCGGCGGCGGGCTCGGGCCCAACGCTTCGATCGGCGTGGAGATCGAGGAGTTCATCGCGGCCGGTGATATCTTCAAAGTCTCCCAGGCCGCCAAGCAGCTGTTCGACAAGCACGGCGACAGGGCTCACAAACACAAAGCCCGTTTGCGATATGTGCTCAAGAGAGTCGGCCCCGAAGAATTCATCAAGCTGTATCGCGCCGAACGGGACCAGGTCGAAGCCGACGGCCTGCCGTACGAAGCCCCGGAAATTCGCGATATCGATTCGCGGTACGTCTCGAGCGAAGCGCCCGAGTTGGACATCGCTTCCCTGCCGAACGTATCGCCGGACAAGACTCCCGGTCGAGCCACGCTGCGCCTGTGGTTGACCAACGGCGACATATCGGCCGACGATCTGCTCAAGGTCGCCGAGATTACCGACAAGTACGGCCAGGGCCTGATCCGGACGACCCAGCAGCAGGATATCCTGATCGCCGGGATCGCCCACGAAGATATCGAAAAGGCGATCGACGAGTTGAAGGGGCTCAGCGTTGATGTCTCCGGGCAAGCGGCGCCGAAAGCCGTTGCCTGCGCCGGAGCCTCGACCTGCAAGCTCGGTCTGTGCCTGTCTCGCGGGCTGGCCGACGCGATCACGAATAAGCTCAGTGTCAGCGAACTTTCCGACAAGGCGCTTTCGATGGTCATAAGGATCAGCGGATGCCCCAATTCCTGCGGGCATCACTGCATATCCGAACTGGGCCTGCAGGGGCGCGCCAAGCGTGTCGGCGGGCGTCTCGTGCCGTGTTACGACGTGCTGATCGGCGGACGCATGCATGAAGGCGATGCTCGCCTGGCCGAGGTTATCGGCTGTGTGCCAGCGGCTCGAATACCGGACATGCTCGCAGAAGCCATGAGCGACGGACTCGACACCGATCAGTTGAAAGTCCTCGTCGAGAAGTACGGCGACTTCAGCGAAGAGTCGCTCACTGAGGACTGCTATCGCGACGCCGGATGCGATCAACCGTTTAGTCTGGCCGGACGCGGGCCTGGTGAATGCGGAGCCGGCGTGATGGACATGATCAAGTTTGATATTGACGAAGCCAAGAGCGCCTTAGACGCCGCGCCGCCCGCGAACGAGAACGTGTACAAAGCCGTAGTCGCCGCCTCGCGAGCGCTGCTGGTGACCTTCGGCCAGGAGCCCGGAAACGATAGAGAGATATTCGCCGCCTTCAGCAAGGGGCTTATCGAATCCGGTTGGATCGACCCCGATGCCCAGCGGCTGCTGGACGCCGCGGTTGACTGGCGAATGGGAGATCTCGATTCGCTTGTCGATCTGCAGGAAGAGGCTCGCGGGCTCACCCGGCGAGTTGACGAGCTTTTCAAATCGCTCGATGCGAGTCTCAAGTTCACCGCCGACCCGGTCTCCGCCGCCTCGGAGCCCGAGCCCGAACCCCAGCAGGCCTCGAGCAACCTTGCCGATCTGCGCGGCGTGGCGTGCCCGATGAACTTCGTCAAGGCCAAGCTCGCGCTGGAGCAGATCGAAGTCGATGACGTCCTGGAAGTCCTGCTTGACGCAGGCGAGCCGGTCAGAAATGCCCCGGCCAGCTTCGCCCAGCAGGGTCAGGAGATCCTGGAAACCACGGATATGGGCGGATACTTCAGCGTGAAAATACGCCGGAAGAAATAGCCCCAAAGGTCAGGAAATACAATGCGAATTGCAAAAGACATGACCGAACTCGTCGGGCGCACCCCGCTGGTCTATCTGAACGCGGCGGCTGATGACTGTGTCGCGAAGATCGCTGGCAAACTGGAGTACTTCAACCCGGCCAGCAGCGTGAAGGATCGCATCGGTTTGAGCATGATTCTGGCGGCCGAACGCCAGGGCGAACTCAAGCCCGGAGCCACGATCGTAGAGCCCACCAGCGGGAATACGGGCATCGCGCTTGCCTGGGTCGCCGCGGCTCGCGGATACAAGCTGATACTGACCATGCCTGAATCCATGACGCCCGAGCGAAGGAAGATACTCGAACTGTTCGGAGCCGAGGTCATCCTTACGCCGGCCGAAGAAGGAATGCTGGGCTCTGTCGAGCGGGCCAGGGACGTGCAGGCCACGATTCCCGGAGCCTTCATGCCTCACCAGTTCATGAATCAGGCCAATCCGCAGGTCCACATGGAAACCACCGCTGTTGAGATATGGGATGACACTGACGGACAGGTCGATATCTTCGTCGCCGGCGTAGGCACTGGCGGAACGCTTACCGGCGTCGGTCGCGTGCTCAAAGAGCGAAAGCCCGAAGTCAAGATTGTGGCCGTCGAGCCGTCCGGTTCGCCGGTGCTTTCCGGAGGCCGGGCCGGCCCGCACATGATCCAGGGAATCGGAGCAGGCTTCATCCCCGAC
Organism: uncultured Planctomycetaceae bacterium; assembly: GCA_964392945.1. GTDB lineage: Bacteria > Planctomycetota > Phycisphaerae > SM23-33 > SM23-33 > BS750m-G57. The sequence continues at coordinate 7,886 of CAYMSH010000261.1, forward strand.
GTGCTCGATGCGGACCTGATCGACGAAGTTGTGGGCGTTGAAAATGCAGATGCGTTTGAGCAGGCCAGAATACTGGCCCGAAAGGACGGCATTTTCGCCGGGATATCCGCCGGGGCGGCGACAGTCGGAGCCGTAAAGATCGCCCGCCGCGCCGAAAACGAGGGCAAGCTGGTGGTGGTCATACTTCCCGACACCGCCGAACGATACATAAGCACGATGTTGTTTCAATAGACTCATTCCGCCGATGCCGCGGATGGATGGATAAGTGATAAGTAAGATGCTCGAAACAGATGTTAATCTCGACGCCCTGGGCCAAATGAGGCCTGAAGAGCTGCTGCGGTACGCGGCCGAGACCTACGGCGATCGCGCGGCGATTGGCACGAGCCTGCAGAAGACCGGAACGGTCATGATCGACATGGCCCAGCGGATGGGGCTTTCGCTGCGCGTGTTCTTCCTCGACACGCTCATGAACAACGACGAGACCTACGAACTGCTCGAAGAGTTTGAGGCCCGCTACGAAATGACGATCGAACGCTTCTGTCCGAGTCCCGAAGCGATCGAATCGCTGTACAAGTCGGTAGGGCAGTACGCACATTTTCTGGCCCGTCCGACATGCTGCCAGGTCCGCAAGTCCGGACCGCTGCAGGAGGCTCTTTCCACGCTGGACGTCTGGATATCCGGGCTGCGAGCCGACCAGTCGGAGCATCGCCGCAAGGGAGCCTTCAAGGCCGGCTGGACCGGTATCCAGAAGGGCCGCTCGATCCTGAAGCTCAACCCGCTGCTGGACTGGAGCGCCCAGGACGTAGACAACTATATCGCCGAGCACAACGTTCCGTACAACAAGCTCTACGACTACGAATCGGAGTACGGCGAGAAGTACAATGTTATCGGCTGCCGCGTGTGCCACATTCCGGTCCGCGCCGACTTCGATCCTCGAATCGGCAAATTTCCATGGGAGCAGAGCAAGAAGGAATGCGGTCTGCACGATCACGGCGGCGGCATCTAGTCGTCGGACAACCGCATTCCGGCCGTTCCAAGGATCCACGTCAACGGCTTCTACCACAGAGCCCACAGAGAACGGCAATGTCGCACGAATTGTTACGGCTACGACTGAAGGCTTGGGACAAGAGGCGAGGACACAGAGGCAGGCAACGACTCGATTCCGTTGGCTGGCGCCTACCTCTGTGTCCTCGTCGTAGACTTGCCGTACCGCCGTGTCCGTAACATTCATAGTGCCGTTGCCGTTCTCTGTGAACTCTGTGGTAAGAGCCGTTGCTGTCGGATTAATTGCTAAACGAGAATGCGTTTGCCCGGCATCTAGCGGCAGGGCTATCGCATGTGAGAATATATTTCTTCAAGTTTGGCGCATGTTAGGT
>CAYMSH010000262.1:0-9205 GCA_964392945.1 uncultured Planctomycetaceae bacterium
CCGGCAAATCGGTACCCCTTCACCGACCCGTCGGGAAACTCCTTTTCGAGCGCGCGGGCCGCGGCGCCGGGTGAGTTGCACGAAACCCCGACGCGCGCCCCGCCGCCGACAAGCGATGCGACAATCGCGCGCCCCACGGCCCCGGTCCCGCCGGTTACGAATGCTGTCTTGCCGCTAAGCACAGTTCACCTCCCGGGTCTGCGAGGCCAGCTTGTCGCCTATCAGGTGCACGAACACCGCGACGTTCAGCACGCCGGGCACTTCGATCTTCCTCATGCCCGCGCGGATCAGCTCGGAGTCCACCTCAGGCAGCGCGATCCGCAACTGACGGGCCGCCTCCTCGGTAAGCACCCCGCCGTCGGCGTACTCGGCGTCGCCGAGCTGGGCCCGAGCGCGGTTCTCAAACTCGTCCGGCTCGAGAGTGACCTCGAAGGTCTCCTCGATCAGGAAGCTCAGGTCCAGCAGGTCTATCGATTCGGCCCCGAGATCGCCGACTAGATAGGCGCCCATCGTGACCTGCTCGGGTTTAGCGCCGGTCACCTGTCGAACAAGCGGCACGAGTTGCTCGAAAATATCCTGTTCAGTCATATCTCCAACTCTCCCTTTCTGTACTCGATTATCTGTTCCAGTCGTTTCTTTCGCGGGGCTTCGGGCTGCAGTTCTGCGGGGTGTCCCACCGCCAGCAGGCACGTTGGGGTGAATCCGGCGGGCAGATCGTCGATCTGCTCCCAGACTTCCGGAGCCAGCAGCGGGCCGGTGAAAACGCACGCGCCGAGGCCCATCGAACTGGCCGCCAGCAGCATGTTTTGCGTCGCCATCGCCGCCGACAACGGCTCGCCGGAAGCCAGCGGGTTATCAGCCAGCAACTTTCCCGCCGCCAGCGAAGGTTGTTTGTGCATTACGAGGATCACGCACGAAGCGGCCTGGAAGCCAGTCGCGTGGTCGATGAACTCCGCGTGGCGGCTTGGCGGGATCTGCTGGCACTGGGCCAGGCGAACCGACAGCGATTGGCGAACCTGTTCGGCGATCCGGGCCAGTTCTTCCGAATCGCGAAAGACCACGAACTTCCAGCCCTGGCGATTGTGATTCGACGGCGCCCAGCGTGCCGCCTCGACAAGCCTGTCGATATCCGCCGGGGCGACCGGTCGATCGTCGAAGCGCCTGACCGAGCGGCGGCTTGCGATCAGACCCATCAGCATTTCGTAGTCGCAGTTGCTCATGACGGTCTCCCGAAAACGAGCGTGGCGTTCTGCCCGCCGAACCCGAATGAATTTGAAAGCACGATCGACCCGCCAAACTCGCGCGACGCATCGGGCGTGTAATCCAGATCGCACTGGAGGTCCGCCTGGCGAAGGTTGATCGTAGGCGGCACGCGCCGCCGGTTGATCGTAAGCGCCGCGGCGATCGCTTCGACGGCCCCGCTGGCGGCGATCATGTGTCCGGTCATCGACTTGACGGCGTGCAGGGGTATCTCGCCCGCCCGAGCGCCGAGCACTTCCTTTATCGCAGCGGTTTCGACAATATCGTTTTGCGGCGTGCCGGTGCCGTGGGCGCTTACGCAGTCGATCGCGCCGGGATCAAGCCCGGCGTCCGCCAGCGCCGCGGTCATGCTCAAGACCGCCCCGCGGCCCGTTGGCGACGGGTCCGATACGCGATAGGCGTCCATCGAGCTTCCGTAACCGATCAGTTCGGCGTAGATCTCGACGCCGCGATCGCGCGCACGTTCCATTTCCTCCAGGACCACAAATCCGGCGCCCTCGCCGAGAACGGCGCCTTTGCGATCGCCGGAGAACGGTCTGCACGCCGATTCGGGAGCGTCGTTTTCGTTCGACAGGACCCGGAGCAGGCTGAATCCGCCGAGGCCAAGCGGGTTGAGCATACTGTCTGCCGCTCCGGCCAGCATAACGTCGCTGTCGCCGAGGCGGATCATGTCGAACGCCTCGCCGATGACCTGGGCTCCTGCGGCGCACGCCGAACAGTTGACCCAGCGACCTCCGCCCAGTCCGTATCGCGAACCCAGGATGTCCGATATTCTGTCGGCCGGCGACTGACAGGACCTGTCAAAACTCCCGTCGGCGACGGCGGCGGCCAGGTCCCGCCCGATATCATCGCTGCGAGCGAACTGCGTCAGGTCCTCCATGAACAGTGCTTCGAGACCGACTCCAAACTGCAGACCTGCTGACCGCATGTCATCCGGCGGCAGACCCGAATCGGCGATCGCCTCACAAGCGGCCGCCAGGGCCAGTGGAATCTTGCGATCGCGCTGATCGCGGACTTCGAAGCTATCGAGCACGGCATCGATATCCAGATCGTCAACCTGGCCGCCGATGCGTACGGGAAATGTCGAGGCGTCGAAAAGCGTTATCGCGCCCAGCCCGGACTCACCGGCCGTCAGATTCGCCCAGAAGCGATCCGCACCGCTCCCCACCGGGCTAACCACGCCGATGCCTGTTATCGCTACTCGATTCATGCGGCCTCCACGGAAAAAGAGGCTAATTCGCTGCCGTGCCCGAAACAGTTGGCCCAGACGACGTTGCCCGGCCCGGAAAGCGAGGCGCTCTTGGCGGCCAGCGCGACCTGGACCGCGGCCGCTGCGGCGAACAGGTCGCCGAGATACTTCTTGGGATATATCAGCTCGGCGCCTGGACAGAGTTCCTCGATCGCGCGTTTTTCCCGCGCGCGGGGTTCGGGCCCAGCATCGCCTGACGCCACGAGCATATCCGGAGACCCGAGCCCCAGACGCGACATTGTCTCGACGCATTTTTCGGTGCGACCTTCGCCGCAGACCGTGCTCGCCGAGCAGCCGGTGAGGCGACAGTAGATCGTTGCTCCTCTGGCCCGGGCCGAGGTCTCGCTTTCGAGGACCATAAACGCCGCGCCCTCGCCGGGAACGATTCCGGCGCCATGTGATCGCCACGAGTCGAAGAGCCCCAACTGCTGCAGGCTCACGTAACCGAATGCGTGAGCCTTGGTGTCGCATCCGCCGACGATTGCGCACGGCGCCCTGCCGGTCTGCACGGCTCGCATTCCGGCCTGGATCGCCCTGGCGCCCTGGCCTTCCCACGGGGTGTAGATCGCGTTGGGACCGCAGAGGCCTTCGAAGATCGACACGAAGCATATCGGCATGTTGGCCAGAATCTTGAACGACAGCACGGGTCGAACTCGCTTCAGGGCGGTTCGCCCGAAACTGCTCAGATCCAACCCGCCGTCGGGACCGGCCGAGTTTCTGACAAGCGCGGCGATAGACTCGACCGGCATACCGGCAAGACCCGTTGACCCGAACAGCGCGACTCGCTCGGAGCCGTAGTCCTCGGCGATATTCAGCCCCGCATCCGTAACCGCCAGACGAGCGGCGGCGACCGCGAGTTGGGCGTCGCGATTCATCAGGCGAAGCGTCTTGTTCTCGGGGAAGTACTCTTCAGCATCGAAATCGTGGATCTGCGCCGAGACCGGACAGTCCAGCGGCGATACGTCGAAGCCCACCGGAGCCCCGGCCGCAGATCGCCCGTCCGCGATGGCAGTAAGCAGATCGCCGGCGTCCCGCCCCAGCGGGGTGATCAGACCCAGACCGGTTATTACAACGCTGTTGTTCATTGGGTTGCGTCCAGATCGGCGGTCCATATTTTCATCAGTTCGCTGCGGCGGATGTCGAGTTGCGGATCGTCGACATATTTGAAGCCGAACGTCATTCCGCTGCTCACGACCAGCTTGTCGTCGCGCGATGCGATTACCGTTACTTTTCCGCCAGCCTTGTTGAGTGAGACCAGTTGGCTGTGATATTCGAGCCTGTCGCCCGGGCGGACCATGTCGCGGAACTTCGTGCGTTCAAGGACCGTCAGCACGGCCTTGGCTTCGGCGCCGTATTTGTCCTTGAGGCTGTCTTCCAGCATGAGGCCCGAAAGCTGGGCCATGCCCTCGATTATCAGCACGCCGGGCATTACCGGGCGCCGTGGGAAATGATCGTCGAAGAAGTCCTCGCTCATCGCGACGTTCTTCACGCCGCGAGCCTCGGAGCCGACGGACCATTGAGTGATCTTGTCTATAAGGAAGAATCGCATCGGGTCAGTTCCTCTTGGTTTTTCGCGTTGTTTTTTCGCGACTGTCGGCCTCGGCCCGGTCCCGCAGCATGCCGACAAGATCGCCCAGCGATTCGGTGTCGGTAGTCACGGCGTATCCCCTGGCCCATAGATCGCGATTGAGTCTTCGAGTGACAGACCTCCCGGCCGAGCGGATCCGATTTGCGGTAAGTTCGCCCGAATGGTTCGGCCAGACCTCCAGCACCACGGCCACACAGTCCGGTTCGAGCGAAACGTCGATGAGTTTCCAACCGTGCTCCACGCTCTTCTTTTCCAGTTTCGCACGCATCAAGTCGGCGGTGCGGCCTTGGAATACACTCCGCCGACCTCGAGTGACGACGGCGATACCGTATCTGATGCGATGAATGACCCCGTCGTCGGTGTGTGCGACCTCGTGAAGTTTGCGTTTCAGGCGGCTGATGATCGACGGTGATCGAATAATCCGGATGGACCTGGCCTTACCGGAATCCTTAGCGATATACCCCTTCTTCTCAAGCGCCTCCAGATGCCCCCTGACCGCAGCGATATTCGACAGACCCACCCCACTGCCGATTTCCCGCATAGTAGGCGGAAAACCCTTGTCACGGGAAAACCGCTGCAGAAACTGAAGCACAGTCCGTTGTCTCTGCGTCAAACATTTCATAACAACACAACTCCGCAATCAAACAACCCAGCGACTCGACAACCAAACGATCCCAATATCCCACAATCCGACAACAACTCAACCCAACAACCGCTCGACCGAAAACCGAACGACCCGACAACCGAACGATCCCGCAACCGCACGACCGCACAACCGCACGATCCCACAACCGCATAATCCCGCAACTACACCACCCCATACCCGCACGACTCTGCAATCACAGGCAGGTTTATAGTACTCGAATGTATACTATACATATGTATATGCCATGACAAGCACAAATCCGGAATTATTTATAACTTCTTTCAAGAGGGAAGATAGCGGGCGGCAAGCGTACTCAGGCGTGGACAATCCGGTTTGGACAATCGAGTGCTCAATGCTCCCGCGAGATCGATTCGATCATTGTGCGACCACACAGGCGGGTGTTAACATGGGCTCAACTGAGGCCGTATAACTATCGGCCGCAGTTGACCCGACAGACCGCGGCATGGGATACTTATCACTTGGCCGAGTGATCCGACCAAATGGCATAACCAGCGTGTGCAATCCCGATGCTGCAAGTCGAAGTCGCAATGAACACTGGGGCACACGGGAACCTGATCGAGCCGAGGAGCTTAAGCGTTACATAGAATGAAGAACATTGCCCCTATTTTGATCGTTGTCATGTTGCTTTCCGGCTGCTCCGGGCGGCAGGAAGCAGAACAAGCGTCCGGCCGGGAAACCGAGCAGGCCCCGGAGCAGAAAACCAAGCCGGTTTCCATCATGGATATTTTCGAAGAAGGCCGCACCGTCCAAATAGGGAACGGCTACTCGATATTCATTGAGAAAAAGGATGGAATGACTCTGCGCGGCGTTCGCATTGTCCAGAAAAAGCCCGATGGGTCGCAAGTCACGGCGGAAGCTGAAACGGCGGTCATTGCAAGCACTGGTGAGCAGATGGACCTCAACATGTTTAATGTTACGTTCCATTCCGGATCGTCTACGCACCGCTCCCGTGTCTGGTCGATACAGTTGCCTGTAGCCGGGCCGAGGCTCAACAAGACCGTTTCCGGGTATAGAAAACCCGATGCCCCGACGCCGGATAATGCCGGGGCCTACTGCGACATAGGCATCGCCTGCGACAAGTCCGGGCGACACGCAGAGGCCATTGCAGCGTTCAAGAAGGCCATCGCCCTCAAGCCGGACTATTTCACCGCACACTGCGGCATGGGCATCGCCTATGGCAAACTCAAGCAATGGTCCAACGCCGTGGCGGCCTACAGGAAGGCAATCGCCATCCGGCCGTCAAGCGAAACAGCCGACGCGCTACGCAAGAGAATCATCCAGATCGAAAGCAGGAACTGAGCGCGAGTTGTCACGGTAGTCGCGGCGGGTTACCAGAATGACTCGAGAAACTCCGGGGCTCTCTGATCGACCCAGAATTTCGCCGACCAGGGCCACCGGCCGCAAACGAACCCGAGATGACCGCCGTTGTCGCTTATCTCCATGGTAACGTGCTCGGACAGTTCGCTTTCGTGCGGGATCAGGCTGGCTGGGACGAGCGGATCATTCCTCGCGTTGATGATCAGCGAAGGAACCGAAACGTATTTCAGTAACCTGTCGCTGCGGGTGCGCGTATAGTAGTCCTCGGCGTCTTTGAACCCGTTCATCGGCGCGCTTACGCGAGCGTCGAACTTGCCGAACGTGGTAAGCTCGCCGAGCTGATCGATCTCCAGATCCAGCCCGACATCGACCGCCTCCATTTTCATCTTGAGATCGCCTCGCAGGCTCTTTAGCAGATAGTGCTGGTATATGCGCGAGAAACCCTTTTCGATCTTCCTGGCCACGGCGCCGAGATAGAACGGCACGGAAACTCCGACGGCGGCTCGGATCGGCGGTGTCGCCCCGTCCTTTCCGCATTGGCCCAGCCATCGCATGCAGATGTTGGCGCCGACGGAGTAGCCCACAACGCCGATCGGCGTATCTGGATGGCGATCGCTCAGCAGCCTGACGAGATGGTCCAGATCGCCGGTCATTCCGCAGTGATAGCTGTGCGGCAGGCGATTGGGCTCGCCCCGGCCGCGGTAGTTTAGCAGCACTCCGCGCCAGGATCGCTTGACGCACTGCCGGAGCAGACCGCGTACGTGCGAAGACTGCAGATCGCCCTGCAGCCCGGGCAGCACGATGACTATCGGCCCGCTGTCGCCGGCCCAGTCAAGGTCCACGAAATCTCCGTCGGGCAGTTCGATCCGCTCGCGCCGGGTCTCGAGGCGGACTTTTCGCACTATGCTGGCCCAGAGAGTCTGGGCGTGCCGACTCTTGAGCCACCAGGGGGCTCTGAATCCGCCGCTGGACGGCTTTGATTTTTCCGCACGGTCTATCAATACAGTATGGTTCCAGTATTCGGGCTCTTTGGCGTCGAATGGTCCCGAAAGTCAATTGTAAGCGCGAGAGGGCGGATTTGAAAGCCTCGGGCTTATCTATCGATTGACACTGTCCGGGAGGCCGGTAGTATATGTTCAGTCCGCGGCGTGATTTCAGGAGTTCGACAATGCGCAAACCAGGAAGAATTCTCACTTTGCTAGCGATCATGTCGGCGATAGTGCTCATAGAGGACTGCTACGCGGCTAGAAAGGCCCCGGCGCCTCCGGACCTTACCGCCGGCGGGAAGCGAGATCCGAAACACGCCGACTTCAATCTGGGACCAACGGGCCTGCGCGGCTGGGTCTGGGGCAAAGGCGGAGGCTCCTACACCAGCAGGCAGATCCTCGTTACTGAAGTAGCCGCCGACTCGCCGGCGGCCGGGATAATGAAAGTCGATGACGTCGTACTCGGCCTCAGCGGTAAACCGTTCTCCGGAGACTGCCGCCGGGCTTTCGGTCTGGCGATCGCTCAGGCCGAAGTTACGGGCAGGATGCCCCTTCTGATCTGGCGAGCCGGCAAGAAAATGAACCTCACGCTGCGACTGAAGGTCCTGGGCCCCTACTCCAAGAGCTCACCCAGCGCCTGCGCGAAGTCCCACGCCATTGTCGAACAGGGCTGCAAACATATCGCATCGACGGAGCTGAAGGGCATCCCGGGCGACATCGGCGCACTGTGCCTGCTGGCTTCCGGCGACAAACAGTATCTCCCGAAGATAAGAGAATACGCGCGATCCGTAGCGACACTCCAACGCGAGTTAAACTTCGAAACCCAGCGAGGCCACTTCTGCTGGGGCTGGGGATATCGCTCGATCTTCCTGGCCGAGTACTACCTGGCCACAGGCGACAAGTCGGTCCTGCCGACGCTGGAAGCCTACGCCGTCCAGATCGCGCGCTGCCAGAGTCGAGCCGGAACCTGGGGGCATCAGGGCGCGATGCCGAAAGTCAACGGCGGCAAATTGCACGGGCGACTCGGCGGATACGGCGCAGTCAATGCCGCCGGCCTGCCGTGCTTTGTCGGAATGGTCCTGGCCACCGAAAAATGCGGAATCGACAATGCCGTGATCAAATCGGCGATCAAGACATCCAGCCGCTTCTTCAGCTTCTATGCAAACCGCGGCGCGATCCCGTACGGATTCCACGATCCCCGGATGGCCGAGCACGACGACAACGGCAAGAACTGCATGGGCGCATTTGTGTTCGATCTGCTGGGCAAAAACTACGAAACCCGACACTTCGCGCGGTGGGGTCTGGCGTCGTACGACTCGCGCGAACTGGGCCACACCGGCAATTTCTTCAGCTACCTCTGGGGCCCTACCGGCGTCGGCCGCATAGGACTGAAATCCCTATCGGCGTTCATGAGCAAACAGCAGTGGTATTACGATCTGGCACGAGACCACAAGGGACGGTTCCACTACCAGGGCCAGATCGGCGCGGGCAAGCAAAACTACAACCGATGGGACTGCACCGGTGTTTATCTGATGGCGTACACCATGCCGCGAAAGAAAACCTACTTCACCGGGCGAGGCGTAAAACCTTCCAACATCCTAAGCGACAAGGAGATAGCTGACAGCATCGCAGCTGGCGCGGGCTACACCACGTGGGACAGAGGACACGCATTTTATTCCGCCAAGTCCGCCAGCGAGCTGTTCGACGTGCTGAAAACCTGGTCTCCCCTGGCCCGCCAGCGCGCGGCTAAGGCCCTGGCGGAGAAGGAAGGCGATTTCACACTCCGGCTGATCGCAATGCTCAGGAGCAAAGATCAGAATGCACGTTTCGGCGCCTGCCAGGCAATCCAGCATCTCAAGACGCCGCCGGAGAAGACGATTGGCGCATTGATCGCACTGCTGGACGACAAGGACCTCTGGTTGAGGATCAACGCCGCACAAGCCCTGTCGGCGATCGGCGGACCGTCGGCTCGAAAAGCAGCGCCGAAGATGCTCGAAATGCTAATGAACGAAGATCCGAGCGACACGTTGATGATCGAATCGCGATTCCTCGGCGAAGTGCTGTTCGCAAAGCGCAATCGCCAGGGGTAACCGTTCAGGTCCATTGGGGCCTGTGATGTCTGCCTGACCGGGCAACGC
>CAYMSH010000263.1:0-9181 GCA_964392945.1 uncultured Planctomycetaceae bacterium
GAGGTCCATCTGGGCGGCCGCGGCTTGGGCTCGCTTGGCCAACTCCGGCATGTTCAGCCCGTTGGCGACATTGGCCTGGAGTTGGGGCAGCAGGGCCTTGGCCCGATCGATGGCCTCCTTCGGCACGCCGGCGAGTCTGGCCACGTGGACGCCGTAGCTCTGGTCGGTTCCGCCTTTGACGATCTTGTGCAGGAAGACCACTTCGTCGGCCCATTCGCGGACCGTCACGTTGAGGTTAGTCGTACCGTCGAGCAGTTCTTCGAGTTGGGTCAGCTCGTGGTAATGCGTGGCGAAGAGGGTTCTGCACTTTAAGTGCAGGGCGATATACTCGCAGATCGCCCAGGCCAGAGACAGCCCGTCGCAGGTCGATGTGCCGCGCCCGACTTCGTCGAGTATCACCAGTGAGCGCGGCGTTGCGTTGTTGAGGATGTTGGCGGTTTCGACCATCTCGAGCATGAACGTGCTGAGCCCGCGGGTCAGTTCGTCTGCGGCTCCGACACGCGTGAAGATGCGATCGGTCAGCCCGATCGACGCCTGGTCGGCCGGTATGAAACTGCCTGTCTGGGCCATGAGAACCAGCAGTGCGACCTGGCGGATGTAGGTGCTCTTACCGGCCATGTTCGGGCCGGTGATGATCAGCAGGCGATCGTTTTTGGCGTGCATTACCACGTCGTTGGGCACGAACTGTTCGCGCAGTTGCTGGTCGAGCACCGGGTGCCTTCCGCCTTCGATATTCAGCACGTTGTCCTGGGTGATCGTGGGGCGATTGTATCCGCGTTCGATCGCCAGTTGGGCCAGTCCGCACAGCACGTCGAGCTGGGCGAGCGCTTCGGCGGCGGCCTGGAATTTGGCGATGTATTCGCACAGCGCCCGGCGGACCTCTTCGAAGAGTTGAGCTTCGAGTGTCTTTGCCCGTTCGGATGCTCCCAACGCTTCGGTCTCGTATGTTTTCAGTTCGTCGGTGATGTATCGTTCGGCGTTTTTCAGGGTCTGCTTGCGGTGATACTCCGGCGGCGCCTTGTCGCGATTGGCGTGGCTCAGTTCGATGTAATACCCGAACACGCGGTTGTATCCGACTTTCAGATTCGTCACGCCGAGCGCTTCTGCCTGGCGGGCCTGGTACTGCGAAAGCCAGCTCTTGCCCTCGGTGCCGATCTGCCTGAGTCGATCGAGTTCCTCGTGGTAGCCGTCCTTGATCACGCCGCCGTCTCGCAGCAGGTTGGGGCAGTCCGGATCGATCGCGGTTTCGATGACGTCTGCCGGCTGGCCAAGCCCCAGCAGGTGCGGGCACGACTGGCTGATCAGCTCCGAGCCGCACCGCTCGACAAGCTGTGCGACATTCGGCAGCATCGCCAGTGTCTGGCCCAGTGCGACCAGTTCCCTGGGTCGAACGCGACACATTCCGATGTTCGTCGCAATCCGGTCGATTTGTGCGATCTGGCCCAGTATTTCCCGCACGTCGGCCAGTCGCCGCCTATCGGTTGTCAGCTCCTCCACGGCGTCCTGCCGGGCGACGATATCGCTGTATCGCCTCAGCGGGAATGTCAGCCATCGCTCCAGCAGGCGGGCGCCCATTCCCGTTGATGTCTTGTCCAGGCACGCCAGCAGCGATCCGGCCCGATGGTTCGAGCGGAGCGTTCGCGTGACTTCCAGGCATCGCAGCGTGTTGCCGTCGATGACCATGTGCCCGGTCCGATCGAACTTTCGCAGCGAGCTTATGTGTCCAAGCGCGGTTTTCTGGGTCTCGCGCAGATATTCTATGATCGCCCCGGCCGCCGAGATCGACTCGTCCCACCCGTCGAATCCGAACCCTTCCAGCGTCGCGACCTTGAAGTGGTCTTTAAGCGCTTCGTCAGCGGCGTGCGAGTCAAACGCCCAGGGCGGACGGCTGGCGGTTACTGCTCCGGTGCATTGGGTCAGCGCGTCGCGGAACTCGCTGGTGTCGAACTTCGATCCCTCCGGCACGAGGACTTCGGCCGGTCGTATTCGCACGATCTCGTCGAGCACATGATCGGCCGGAGCCGCCATCGCCGAGAACGCTCCGCTGGACAGTTCGACCCACGCGACGCCGGCCTGGGCGGAGCCGCCCTTGGGCGCTTTGCCCACGAACACGGCCACGAGATAGTTGCCTTCCCGCTGCTCCAGTAGCGTTTCGTCAGTGAGCGTTCCCGGGGTCACCAGGCGTGTTACGTCGCGTTTGACAACGCCTTTTGCCTGTTTGGCGTCTTCGACCTGTTCGCAGATCGCCACTCGATGTCCGGCCCGGATCATGCGGGCCAGATACCCGTCCAGTGCGTGATACGGTATCCCGGCCAGCGGGATGGCGCTGTCGCCTTTGGAGCGGCTTGTCAGCGCCAGGCCCAGTTCCCGCGAGGCGATCTTGGCGTCTTCGTAGAACATCTCGTAGAAGTCGCCCATGCGGAAAAACAGGACGTAATCGGGGTACTGTTCCTTGAAGGAACGATACTGCCGCATTGCCGGCGTCTCATTTGGAGGGGTCTTTGAAGCCACGATGGGGCAGATGATACGCGAACCGGCCCGCGCGCACAACAGCGCCGCGAACAAGAGTGCATTTGATAAAGTCCGACTAGAGTGCTAGGATACGATACACGGCTGTTTCAGGAGAGCGATCTGATGGGCCAGCACATTATCAAACTGCCCAAGACGGGCTTTGGGTGACAAGGTTGCCCCACCCCCCATACCGCGCACATGTCGTGTTCGGTAGAGCACGCAAACCGTCCGGTCGCCCACGCGGCCGGGTTGTTTCGGACAAGATGACGCCCTGGCGGATTCTTCCTTTCTCGCTTCGGTCTCTTCTTGTCCTGGTCCGCTTGCGGGCCCATGAAAGGAATAGACCATGTCAGTCAAGAGAAGTAATTTTGTGTTGTTGTTTGTCGCAGTCGCCGTGTTGATCGGGGCTTGCGGATGCACCCAGAGCACATCGTCGCCGATCGCCGTCGGGATCAAGTCGTCCGACCCGGTTGCCGCCCAGGGTCAGTACGCTCCGTTCCTGAAGCTGATGTCGGAGAAGACCGGCCAGCCGGTCGGGTTGAAGGTGTTCAAAGACGCCGGCGAATTGTCGCGCGCTTCGGCGGCCGGCGAGGTCGGCTTTGTGATCATTTCGCCGACGGACTACGTGGCGATAAAGAACAACGCCTCACTCGAAGCGGTGGCCACGAAGCTCAACAAGTCCGGCACGCCTTACTGCCAGGGCACGCTGATCGCCCCGAAAGCAGGGGGCGTCAGCAAGATTGGCGATCTGACGGGCAAGCGGTTCCGCTACGGTCCCAAAGGCAGCTTCAACAAGTATCTCGCCGCACGCCACGCATTCAAACAGGCCGGGTTCGAGCCGGGCCAGTTGGCCGATACATCTTGCGGAACCGGTTGCGGCGGGATCGCACAGACGATCCTGGACGGACACGCCGACGCCGGGGTGATCTGCGACTACTCGTGGGACGGATGGGTCGCCAAGAAAGACGCCAAGGCCGACAAGCTCACGATCATCGCCCGCGGTCCGAAACTCAGGGACACGGTTGTCGCCGCCAGCGATTCTACAACTCCGGCGCGGCGTGAGCAGTTCGTAGGCGCATTGCTGGCGTTGAACGGTAATCCGACGATCCTGGCTCCGCCGCTGAAGGCCAAAGGATTTGCCCGCAGCACCGACGGCGACTATGATTCGCTGCGTGAGGTGATTAAGGGTCTGGGCAAATGAACGAAAAGCGAAGTCTATGGCGGCGATGCGGCGATCTTCCGGCCAGCGGGCCTGGACTGATCGCAGTCGGGCTTGTTATTGGTCTGGGCGCATCGGTTCTCCAGCAGTACGGCAACCCGTCGAACATGGGCATTTGCATCGCGTGTTTCCAGCGTGATATCGCTGGCGCGTTGGGTCTGCATCGAGCGGGGGTCGTTCAGTATCTTCGTCCGGAGATTCCTGCGCTGGTGCTGGGCGCGCTGGCCGCGGCGCTGCTGTTCGGCGAGTTCAAACCGCGCGGCGGATCGTCGGCGATTCTGCGATTCATGCTCGGCGTTTTTGCGATGATCGGGGCGCTTGTGTTCCTGGGCTGCACGTGGCGCGTGCTGCTGCGACTCGGCGGCGGCGACGGTAATGCGATCGTGGGTCTTGGCGGGATGATCGTCGGCGTGGCGATCGGCAGCCTGTTCCTGCGTCTCGGATTTTCGCTGGGTCGCCAGTCGGGCCAATCGCATATCGCCGGTCTGGCAGGGCCCGGCGTGATGATCCTCCTGCTGGTGCTGCTGATCGCCGGTACGTCTTTCAAGCCCGGCCAGGCGATCTTCACCAGCACAAAGGGTCCCGGCGCCATGCACGCGCCGATCGCGCTTTCGATAGCGATCGGACTGTTCATAGGATTCCTAGGCCAGCGGTCCCGCTTCTGCACAGTAGGGGCGGTGCGCGATCTGGTTCTGATTCGCAACGGGCGACTGGCCGGCGGGGCGATCGCCGTTGTCGTCGGTGCGTTGGCGTTCAATTTCGTCGTCGGCAAGTTCAACGCAGGTTTTGGCGGCATGCCGATTTCGCATTCGTCGCACTTGTGGAACTTCCTGTCGATGGTGCTTGCGGGCCTGGCGTTCTGCCTGGCCGGCGGATGCCCCGGCAGGCAACTGTTCCTGTGCGGCCAGGGCGACACCGATTCATCTATGTTCATCGCCGGCGCCATCGGCGGTGCGGCGATCTGCCATAACTGGTTCCTGGCCGCCGCGCCTGACAAGATGATCGACGGCATGGTGAAAGTCGGTGGGCCGGGATACTGGGGCAAGATCGCAGTTATCGTCGGGCTGGTCTTCTGCGTGTTGCTGGGCCTGCTGGTCCGGGATCGTCGAAATCCACGGGGGGTCGGCGCGTGAGCGACGAGAGTTACAGCGTGGCGGTTTTCCATAGCATCCACGCGATGTTCAGCCTGAAGAAGGTCCTCGACCGCCAGGGCGTTGCAGTCAAGACCATACCCACTCCACGATACCTGAGCGCCGACTGCGGCAGCGCGCTGCGGTTCAGCAGCTCGCAACGGGACGCCATTGACCGGGCGATCGAGGAGAATCGACTGGAGATCCAGGGCATACATGAACTCGACCGATAGCACAATCTACCTGGACCACGCGGCCACTTCATGGCCCAAGCCGGTCTCCGTTCGCGATGCCGCCATGCGGTGTTACGATGAACTGCTGGCCAATGCCGGGCGCAGCGGGTACGGAGCCTCGGTCCGCAGCGCTGAAATGGTGTTCGACACCCGCGAGAAACTCGCGGCGATGTTCGGCGTCGCCGACTCGAAGGACATCGCGTTCACCCGCGGCGCCACGGAGGGAATCAACCTCGTATTGAAGGGTTTTCTGGGCGATGGCGACACTGTTGTCGTCTCGCCGATGGAGCATAACTCTGTGATCCGCCCGCTGACAACGCTGGCCCGAAGCAGGGGCGTTCGCATCGAGACCCTCCCGGCCGATCGCCTCGGTCGAATCGATCTTGCCGCTGCGGCTGCGGCGAATCTGTCGCCGCGACTGATCGCCATCAACCACGCTTCGAACGTTAACGGAATCATCCAGGACATCGCCGCGATCGGCGCGCTGTTTCCCGACGCCGCGATGCTTGTGGATGCAGCCCAGACCGCCGGCGCCGTTCCGATAGACGTTCAGCGCGACGGGATTGATTTCCTCGCGTTTTCGGCCCACAAATCCATTGGCGGCCCGACGGGGCTCGGCGCCTGCTACATGAATCCCACGTATGAGGTCCGCCCGTTGATCCAGGGCGGGACGGGCAGCGGATCGGCCAGTACGATCCATCCGGAGTTCCGCCCGGACTGCTACGAAGCCGGTACGCTCAACCTGCACGGCATCGCCGCATTGTCAGGGGCGCTGGAGCATATCGAATCTGCCGGTCTGATCGGACCGCTCAAATCCGAACTGACAGAAATACTCATCGAGGGTCTGTCCGGCGTAGAGGGAGTCGATCTCCATAGCCCAGCGGATTCAGGAGCATTGATGGCCTCCTTCACGATCGACGGATTATCACCTGAGACCGTCGCCCAGAAACTAGAAGAGGATTTCGGCATTCTCTGCCGCCCCGGACTGCATTGTGCGCCTATGGCTCACCGCCATCTAGGCACGCAGCCGGCGGGCGCAGTTCGCCTGGCGCCGGGGCTGGCGAACACCGTCGAACAGATGCACAAGACCGTCTACGCCGCAGCAGCGGTCGCAGCATCGGCACAGAAGGCGTAACTGGCGATTGTCCGGCGTCGATCACAGGGGAAAACGGCTCGCCGCTACTGTATTGGGGTCTGTTTCCGACCGATAAGCACTACTGGGGCCGGATAACAGGACAGTGCTTGATGGAATTGGGATACTACATAATTGATTCGCTGAAGGAAATCGTTGTCGCTGTGACCAAGCTAATAGTCGTATTGGTTCTGCTAGTGGTGTTTGTGAGCATGAGTTCCGGCCACATTTGCGGCGATTCGCGTTTGTCCAATTTGACTACGAATCTGCAGAGTATTCGCGCACAGTTGGAACTGTACAAGCTGCATCATAACGGCGCCTATCCCGCATCGATTATCTCCGGGTTGACACTGAAGACTGACGCTGACGGAACGCTCAACAGATCCGGGCAGTTCGGACCGTATCTGCATAGATTCCCGGGCAATCCGTTTGTTGAAGACGAATTCGAAGCAATCAAGACCAGTGGGGCTCCGGGGACCGGATGGTTTTACGATCCGGAGACAGGCGAGTTTCGCGCCAACACGCCGGGACACGAGGAACTGGAGTGGTAAGCTGCACCGAGAGACAAAGAACCATCGGAGGATGAGTATTGAAGCATGTTAGAGTAGTTGATTCGGTAACGAAGATTGTGTGCGCTACGGGTATTGTGGCCGTTGTTACGGTTGGTCTGTTGGCTTCGGGGATCATTCCGCCTCCGGGCCGGACCTACGCCAGGAGCCCGAACCTGACGAGGACTCTGCAGTCTGTTCGCGCACAGTTGGAGCTTTACCGATTGCATCATAACGGGACGTATCCTGCCGATATCGTCGATGGGTTGACCAGGAAGACCGACGCCGACGGGACTGTCAACGACTCCGGCCGGTTCGGACCGTACATGCAGGAATTCCCCGCCAATCCGCTTGTCGAGGACCAGTCCCAGGCCGTCAAGACAGGCGGCAATCCGGGCGACGGGTGGTTCTACAATCCGCAGACAGGTTACTTCCGCGCCAATTCGCCGGGGCATGAGGGGCTGTAATCTGATAGTATAGGTCCATATCTGACTGACACGAAAGGGGTCATTGATGAAGAAGTGCGGTATGGTTGTGTCTGTCGCGGCGATTGTCGCGATGATTGGCGTGTCGGGTTGCTCTCGCCGCTACCAAGAGGAAGCCCATGCCAAGGCGAAGTTGTCGAATCTGACGACCAATCTGATGACTATTCGCGCGCAGTTGGAGTTCTACACGTTGCACCACGACGGTAAATACCCCGCTGACGTCGTCGAAGGATTGACCAAGAAGACCGACGCCGGCGGCGTGGTCAGCGCTGTCGGCGAGTTCGGCCCGTATATACATGTCTTTCCGGCCAATCCGTTCGTGAATGATCCGGACGCCGCCGTCAAGACCAGCGGCGCCGACGGCGACGGATGGTTCTACAATCCCAATACAGGCGAATTCCGCCCCAATTCGCCGGGACACGAGGGGCTGTAGTTCAGCCGGATCAGGCGTCGGCCGGTTTTCGCCCCAGCAGCAGGTAAACCGGCAGGCCGGTCAGCAGTACTCCCAGTCCGATCAAGGCTCCGGTTTTTGTATACGCGATCGCGCTGTATAGCATGTACCCGCACATGCCGACGAAGATGATTATCGTCAGCGGATAGCCCGGAACGCGGAAGGGACGCTCGCGATCGGGGTCTTTGTATCGCAGGACAATCAGCGACACCCCGGTAAGCAGCAGGAAGGTCCAGAAGACAGGAGCGGTGTAGTCGGCGGCGGTTCTGAATCCGCTGCCGACCAGTTCGCCGATGCCGCCTCCCAGCGACGGAAGCACGATCAGCACAGCGGCGACAGAACTCTGGACGATCAGTGCGTTGGCCGGCGTCTTGAACTTGCTGTGCCACCTGCCCAGAGGACCGAACGCCGCGTAGTCTTCGCCAAAGGCGCAGATCGCGCGTGAACCGGTGAACATGCACCCGTCCATTGCCGCCAACGCCGATATCGCCACGAGTATGGTGACCGCCGTGGCCGGGCCCTTTGAACCGCCCAGTGCATTCCTGATCGCGTCGGTCGCCAGCGATTCGGAGTGACGCATGCCCTCGAAGCCCAGCATACGCAGATACGCGAGATTTATCAGCAGATAGATCACGGTTATCAGGACGATCGAGCCGACAAGCACCCAGAGCATGTTGCGGCGTTTGCCCTTCAGTTCGCCGGCGATGTACGCCGCCTCATTCCACCCTCCGTAAGTCAGCAGCACAAAGACCATCGCCAGCCCGATTGCTCCGGGGTTGCCAGTGCTCGCCGGAGCCGTCGTTGCCGACGCGGCCGCGACGTTCGGCGATGCGGTCAGACCGATCGCAGCAATGGCCAGCACGCCGACGACTTTGGCTATTGTCAGTGCGTTTATGATCCACTTCTCAGGACGCAGGCCTATTACATTGATGATCGTAAGAACCGCCGTGGCGACGATCGCCATAATCATCGGCCCGTACTGGCCCAGATTCAACTCGTTGGAAGCGTAATTCCCGAAAACATACGCCAGCATCGCAATAGATCCGGTTTGAATGACAGTCGCACGGGCCCATACGAATCCGAAACCAGTCATCCGGCCGAACGCCTTTGTTATGTAGACGTATTCGCCTCCAATCCTGGGATAAGCAGTCGCCAGTTCGGCGTAGCACAGGGCTCCGCACAGGCAGAAGAAACCGCCGGCGATCCAGGTCAGCATCATCTCCATGGGATTGGCGGTGTTCCATGCGACAATCTTGGGCGCCAGGAAGACCAGCGATCCGACGACGATCGCCACTACAACGCAGATTGCGTCAATTATCGACATGTGTCGGGTCGGAGCGTTTGTGTCTGAAGGCATATTGTTTCTTTCCTTATCGACGGTTAGAGCACCCCGCCCCCGCGCGGGGGACGCTGGGAATACTAGTGTGTCGTCAGTTTTGATTGTATGGGTGAGGCCTTTTTTGCCGATCTTT
>CAYMSH010000264.1:0-9145 GCA_964392945.1 uncultured Planctomycetaceae bacterium
GGTGGAAGTCTGACGCTGACGAATTCCACGATTTCGGGGAATTGGGCCAAATCTGGCGGCGGCATACATAGCGTCTACGCCGGAAGCACCCTGACGATTACTAACACAACCATATGTGACAACGCCGTATCTGTTGCAGCTGGCGGGATCGACTACAGTTCCAATCCTACGGGAAGTGCGACTCTTCACAACACCATCGTGGCCGGAAATAGACGCCAGACGACCACCACTGTGGCTGATGATGTGCGTGGTCAGTTCGATTCGGGGAGTTCATACAATCTGGTTGGCGTAATTGACGGCTCGACCGGCCTGGCCGGCGTGGGCACAGATTATGGAGTAACCGGATCACCGCTGGAGTCGCAATTGTCGCCTTTGGGTTACTACGGCGGGCCGACCCAGACGCACGTACCACTACCGGATAGCCCGGCCATTGATGCCGGCATGAATGCGCTTCTACCGGGCGTTACGGAAGATCAAGCGGGATTACCGCGCCTGGGCGATCATCCCGATGTTCTCGATACAGGTAGCGGAACAGCGCCGATCATCGATAAAGGCGCCCGAGAGGCCCGCTTTGGCGAGTGTGTGTCCTGGCATACGCCTGCCGGCTCAGTACCTGGCGGCGTAACATCGCTGAGCTTCCATTTCGCCGCAGAGATGGACACCGACAGCTTCTCCCCGGGCGAGGATATTGTGAGCTTCACCGGTCCGCAAGGCGGTTTGTCTGCAACTGGTTATAGCTGGATTGATCCGACAACGCTTGAGGTCACATTCGATACGCTGACTGCTCACGGTGAATACGAGATGGTGATCGGCCCGGATATCCTTGGCGGAACGGGCGGCGCTATGGACCAGGATGGAGATCTCGTCGCCGGCCAGTGGCCGGATGACCAATACACCGCCGCCTTCGTCATTGCCGTTCCAGAGATTGATGTTGAATTGCCTGGACAACTTTACGATGTGCATTCGTATGATTTCGCCAGTCTGGCCGCCGGCGACTCCGATTCGACGGTGTTCACCGTCCGTAATGATGGTCTGGTTAATCTGGTGGTTGACGCAGTCCAGGGTCCAGAGTCTCCGTTTGCTGTTTCTCCTTCCAACGCCGCGGGTGACCCTGCGGACGACTGGATCGTTCGCCCTGGCGAAATAACCACATTTGAGGTGACGTTCTCGCCAGTTACCGGCGGAGAGTTCTTCGGGACGATGATCTTGAACAACAACGATGCAGACGAGGGCGCTTACCAGATCGACTTTACCGGACAGGCTATGCCGGTGATAAGCGTTAGTGATGTGTCGCTGATTGAATTCGACAGCGGTCAGGCCGATGCGATATTCACTGCCACGCTTTCGCACTTGAGCAATCAGGATATTACGGTTGACTACGTCACCTCTGATGTTACAGCGATCGCCGGCGAGGACTATACCGCAGTCAGCGGCACACTGACGATCCCCGCCGGTCAGCTCACAGGGACGATAACTGTGCCCATCCATGGGGATGTGACTTTCGAGGTCGACGAAGTATTCCATGTGCAATTGGATGACGTATCCGGTGCGATCGTCTCGAACAACACTGTCGTTGGAACGATCGTTAACGATGACTTCCCCAGCATTTCTATAGATGACGTGTCTGTTGTTGAGGGTGACGGCGGCACAGTCGCCGCGACGTTCACCGTCACGCTTTCTGAGCCGGGCGTCCAGGACGTTGTTGTGGACTTTGGGACCGCCGCCGTAACAGCGACAACCGGTGTTGATTATGTCGCAGGCAGCGGACAAGTGTTGATACCAACGGGGCAGACCAGTGCGACCGCTGTCGTGCAGGTCAACGGCGACACGGCTTTCGAGCCTGACGAAATATTCCACGTGAACCTGAGCAATGCAACAGGTGCGGTAATATCAGACAGCACCGGCGTCGGCACGATTATCAACGATGACAGATCTAATGTTGTTATCTACGTGGACAATGTTACCCAAGACGATATCGGCGGCGGTTGGACCGGAGCCTACACTGACTTGTCGGCTGCTCTGGATTACGCCCTCCCCGGCGACGAGATATGGGTGGCCGCCGGAACATACAAACCGACGGATACCGATGACCGATCAGTGTCCTTCGAACTTGTTGACGGCGTGCCCGTATACAGAGGCTTCGTCGGCGGCGAGACAGATCGCAATCAGCGCGATTGGAACGACCACCAGAGCATCCTGAGCGGCGATATCGGTGTTGAGGGGGACAATTCAGACAACAGTTACCACGTTGTCATGGGCGCCGACGGCGACGCCGTCCTCGACGGCTTACATGTTACCGGCGGAAACAGTGATGTCAGCTCTCTGGATTGGCCGTACATGGACCGAGGGGCGGGCATCTATAACGGCAGCGGCACGCTCGAAGTGGTCAACTCGAGAATCTACGGCAACGCAGTCGAGTCGTTTGGCGGCGGAATCTACAACCATGACGGAACGCTCAGCGTGATCGACTCAACCGTAGACGGAAATACCGCCGGAGGAGACGGCGGCGGGATCTACAACGCTAGTTCAGGGGGAACCCTGAGCGTATTGCGGTCGAGTATCTCTAACAACGCAGCGGCAATTACCGGCGGGGGTATAGCCGGCGGAAGCGGCTCCAGTGGTCTGAGTATTACAGACAGTGCGATCTTCGGCAACACGTCGGACTCGTGGGGCGGCGGGATTGGCGGCGCGGGCGACTTGACGGTTGCCGGCTGTACGATTAGCGATAACTTCGCACTAGTTGCAGGCGGCGGTATCCGTTTTGAAGAATCTCTGGACATTGTCGATTCGGCGGTTGTCGGCAACGTTTCAAACAACCGCGGTGGCGGGATATCCACCTTTGGAGGCTCGGGAACTGTAACCAGGTGTGAGATTTCCGGCAACATCACCTACGATCTTGGCGGCGGTATCTACTTCAGGGGCGACTGGACGATCACCGACTCCACGATTTCAGATAATTCCACCTCTATCAACAGCGGAGGCGGCATCTACATGAACGCCGGTCTTCTGGATATCACAGGATCGACCATTTCCGGTAACTCGGCGAATGCGAGTACCGGCGGCGGTATCTGTATCCGCTGGTATCTGGAAGGGACCGTGAACCTGACAAATTCCACGATTTCGGGGAATTCCGCCATTCTTGGCGGCGGTATCTACAGCGCCTACCGCGAGACGATCTTGACCATTGTCAATTGCACCATATCCGGCAACACCGCCTATGAGGACGGGGGCGGTATTGTGCTTTTCCTCAGTCCTACGACTGGAAGCACGACTCTCCATAACACGATTGTGGCTGGCAATAGGGTGAAAATTAATGATGTGATTCTCCATGACGACGTTTACGGCGGATTCGATTCGGCCAGTTCATACAACCTGATCGGCGCCATTGACGATTCGAGCGGGCTTACCGGGGGGGCTACTGAATACGGAACGAAACTGTATCCGCTGAATCCGAGGCTCGGCGTACTCGCCGACAACGGCGGACCAACCAGGACTCATGCGCTGCTGTTGGAGAGCCCCGCTCTGGACAGTGGAGACAACGACAAGGCCGTCGATGCCGCGTTGACTGTCGATCAGCGCGGTTTCGATCGGTTCGCAGACAGCATCAACGACGGTAGCGATGAGGACATTGTCGACAAGGGCGCCGTTGAGAATGCCGGTCCTCTGAGTATCGGGGGCGTTGTCTGGCAAGACGATGACGCCAACGGTTTAGAGAATCCCGGCGAAGTTGGAATCGACAACATCACGGTGAGATTTTATCTGAACGATGGCGATGATGCTTTTGAACCGGATGGCGACGATATGCTCGTGCGAAGCACCGTGACGTCTGACGGCGGACTGTACGAAGTGTGGGGTGTGGCGCCGGAAGATTACTGGGTCGAAGTAGATGATGGCGTTGACGTGCTGCGCGGATTTGCCTTGACCGCAAACTCCAACCCTATGCGAGTAACCCTGGCCGGCGATACGGACTATCTGGACGCCGATTTTGGTTACTTCTTCCAGATTATAGTTTCGACCCTGGCTGACGAGAATGACGGCGACTACACCGACGGGAACCTGAGCCTCCGCGAGGCGTTGACCCTTGCCGGTCACGAGTTGCATCCGGAACATAACTTCATCCATTTCGATCCTGGACTCAGTGGCGGAACCATCAATCTGGACCCAGGTCGAGGACAGCTTCTGATCGATAGCGACCTCGACATCATTGGTCTGGGCAAGGGGGAAATAGCTATCGATGGTGGAGGATACAGCCGTGAGTTCTACGTTGAAAGCGGTGTGACAGCGAACATTTCAGGCTTGACAATGTCCGGAGGACAGGCGTTTTTCGGCGGCGGACTCTATGTTAGCAGCAATTCGCAGGTAACTGTTTCGGATGTACAACTTATAGACAACCACGCCCAAGTGAATGGCGGCGGTGTTTATGTTGACCTGTTCGGCGAACTGACATTGAACCGCAGTACGCTGGAGGGCAACACCGCCGGTCACCAGGGCGGCGGGCTGTTCGTCGAATTCCAGGGCGACGCGACGGTCAGCGGCGTTACGGTCTCGAGCAACGCGGCCGGTAACGACGGCGGGGGGATATACTGCGACGGATCGCTGATGATCACTAACTCAACGATATCGTCCAACAGCGCGGCCCGTCACGGAGGCGGCATACTCAGCGATCTGGGCCAGTTGACTGCGGTTAATGTGACCATCGCCGAGAATCTCGCCGATTCCGACGCCGACGAAAACGGCCTTGGCGGCGGGGTTTATATCGGCGGCAACAACGTAGCGTTGCACAATACGATAGTCGCCGCCAACGACAGAGGGTCTGCGGCCGATGACGTTCACGGAGCCCCTGCGGCCGGAAGTTCTCACAATATCATAGGCGCGGGCAATCCGTCGCTGACTGACGGTGTCGACGGCAACCGGCTGGGCTCGCCCGGGTCTCCGCTGGACGCAGGGCTGATGCCGCTTGGCGACTACACCGGTCCGACCCGAACACACGCCCTGAAGTACACCAGCATCGCACTGGACGCCGGCAGCGACGCGCGAGCGGCCGTGGCCAACCTTACGATCGATCAGACCGGTCGCCCGCGTTTCGGCGGACCGGCGATCGACATCGGAGCGTATGAAGCTTCGGAGCCGATTGTTGTTGACGGAACGCTCGACGAAGCGGTTGATACTGACGGGCTGCTGAGTTTGCGTGAGGCCCTGGCCCAGGCGGCCGCTGAGTCGGGATTCGACGTGATCCGATTCGCACCCGAGATAACCGGCGTGATTACGCTGACTGGCGACTTGACTATCGACAGCTACGTTGACATCCAGGGCCCCGGAGCCGATCAATTGACCTTCGCCGCCGCCGGCGGGAACCGCGTGTTCTACGTCAATCCTGACGTGGCGTCACTGATCAGCGGCCTGACGCTCACTGGCGGAGCGGCGGACTTCGGCGCCGGCGTCTACAACACCGGATCACTGATCGTCAGCGACGTTGCGATCACCGCCAATAACGCCTCGACCGACGGCGGGGGCGTATATAACGTTGGCGTTCTGGATCTTTCCGGGGTGACATTGAGCGGTAACGCCGCCGTGCTCGATGGCGGGGCGATCGCTAATCTCGGTACTCTGAGGGCTGTTAATTCTACTGTTTCCGGCAATCTGTCCGGGCGGGACGGCGGTGGGATTTACAACTCCGGGACCATGTCGCTGACTAATGTTACTGTTCTGCACAATACCGCCGACAGCGATGATGACGCCGTCGGTTCCGGCGGCGGGATCTATGTCGCTTCGGGCGATGTGATCGTCGGCAACACTGTCATCGCCGGGAACTTCGCCGGTTCTGCATCGCCGGTTGACGACGATGCGGCCGGTCTGTTCGATGCGGCCAGTTCCTACAATTTGATCGGCGTGATCGACGGTTCGACTGGCCTGGATGTTGGTCTGGGCAGCCAGTACGGTTCGCTGGGGGCGCCCAAGGCCCCGAAGCTCGGTCCGCTGGGCGACAACGGCGGGCCGACGCAAACTCATGCGATCAACGCCGGTTCGCCTGTGATCGACGCCGGCAGCAACGCTCTGGCGATCGAGGCCGGGCTTGCCGCCGATCAGCTAGGACTGGATCGGTTCAAGGATGCTTTGGATGATGGGATCATTCGAGTCGACATCGGCTCGTTCGAGCAGCAGATTCGCCTGAATCTGGCGCCGACGCTGACCAGCATAGACACGCTTCACGGGGCCGTCGAGGACCAGGAGTTTGTGATCGATTACGATCTGCTGCTTGGCTCCGGTGACGCCGCCGACCTCGATGGCGACCCGATCGCATTCCGTATCGAGTCGGTCAACATCGGCTCGCTTGAACTCGATTCGATCCCGATCGTCCCCGGCGTTACGCTGCTTGAACCGGGTCAGAGTCTGACCTGGACTCCGCCCGCCGATCTTGCCGGCCTGGTCTCGGGAGTCTTTTCGATCCGCGCGTTTGACGGCTGGGCTCATTCGACGCTCCCGCCGGTAAGCGTGGCGATCGAGATCGCCGCGACGGCCGATCCGGTGAACTACGCGGTCCTGTTCTCCGGCGGCGATTCCCCCGAGCGGAACTACACGCGCTACTACGACAATGTACTCGAGATGTACGAGACTCTGGTTACGTATTACGGCCTGGCGCCGCATAACATATATGTTCTCTACGCCGACGGGACCGACCCGGGGCCGGACCGCAGCGACGGCCGGAATTCCGACATGTCGTTCGCCCCGGCGGAGAACGTTCTGCCGGCCACGAGCGCCAACCTCCAGGCGACGCTGTCGCTTATGGCCTCTTCGATTGACGCCAACGATCACTTCCTGTTCTGGACGTTCGATCACGGCGTGGGCAGCGCTAACCCTGCGACGATCGATGAGGAGGTCCTCAACGGTTGGGGCGAATCGATCGACGATGCTGATTTAGCCGCCTGGCTGACGCTGATCAACACCGGCTACCGCAGCTACGTTTTCAACCAGTGCTTCTCCGGCGGAATGCTGGATAACTTGGATATCTTGCCGGGCCAGGGCCGATTCGGGGCCGCATCGAGCACTCACTACGAGGTCAGCTATGGCGAAGCGTTCGCCGATGCGTTCACCGATGCGCTGCAGTCGGGATACCGCTGGACTCATGACGCCTACCAGTATGCTCTGACTCGTGATCACTACGCTTCGGACGGCGAAGGTCCCGGCGGCGATCGGGCCTCCGGGGTCGAGCATCCCTGGTCCATAGGCGACAATTTTGAGATTTTCGCACCGGGAGAATCCAACAGCAATCCGAGGTTCGAGGAGATCATCCCGCTGAAGGTCGACGCCGACGATTACGACCAGCCAAGCAACACCTACAGCCTTGAGATCAGCTACGATATGCTGATCGCCGCATCTGACGCCACGGACCCCGACGGCGATGCGATAGTGTTCCGCATCGACGCACTTGCGCACGGTTCGATGACCAAGGACGGCGAGGCGGTTGTTCTCGGCGCAACGGAGATTCGCTACGGCGATTCGGTGACCTGGACCTCTCTGGCCAATCCCAGCGGAACGCTGAACGTGTTCGCCTTGTCGGTGCTCGACGGCGGCGTGCTTGCCGACGGACCGGTCGTCGGCAAGATCCGGATCGAACCTCTCGGCCCGCCCCAGGCCGTGGACGACGAGATGACAATCCAGCAGAACGGATCGGATATTTACATTGACGTTCTGGCCAACGACGTGATCGACGTTGCGGCCGAGATCACCGCCGTTGGGGTGGCCTCCCACGGCCGGGTCGATCTGATCGACCGCCAGGTCCGCTACACCCCGGCCAGGGATTTTACCGGGCTGGACGTGTTCCACTACGTGATCAAAGAGGCCGGGGTCATCGACATAGCCTCGGTCTCAGTCTCGGTAGTTGATTACGATCCGCAAGCGGCCAACGGATCGTTCAGCTACAACGTAATCGAACTGGCCGCCCCGCGAGGCTGGCTGGGGTTGCCCGAAGAGTGGGGCGCTGATTTCCTGAACTCCCTTGGCGACTGGACCGCCAGCGCCGGGCTGGACATTCGCGACGACGGCTACGCGCTGATCGGGATAACGCGTCCCGACCCGGGCGACGACACTCTGTGGTTCTACGGCGGCCAGCGGGCCAGCTACCTGTGGCATCCGGATCTTGACGTACCTGACTGGGCTGATCTCGAAGAGGTCGGCGGGGTGGTTGTCTCCAGTGCGAACATCGACGTACTGATGTTCGAGAGCGGCGAGTCGATAGACGGCGATCCTGATCACACGGCGGTCTACGGCGTGGAGGCTACCAGCATAGGCCAGCCCGCTGGCGAAGGGGAGCCCCAGCGGATAGCGGCGGTGATAAACTGGGACCCGAACAATGCGTTCAAGCCCGCACTTGTCGGTACGGTTGTCCAGAACGTAGGCCCGTCTGAACTCTGGCACGCACTGGAGTTCGAAGAGATCGTCCCGCGCGACATCAACGCCGACGACGTCCTGGTCGGCGACTACGACGCCGGCGCCGAATACGCCGTGACGATGGTCTACAGCGCCAATGACGAAAAGTACATGGTTGACGCGGTGATGTTCGGCTTTGGCGGCGATCAGCAGAGCAGTTCGCAAGCGATCAACGACGCCGGCCACGTGGTCGGCTCGGCCGAATACGACAACACCGACGACGTTCTCTACCAGGGTTTCTATTGCGACGGGACCAATACGATTCCGATCGACCTGCCTTCCGGCGACACCCAGGGCCGGGCCTTCGGAATCAACGCCTCGGACCAGGTGGTCGGCGCCAGCGACACCGAACCGTACATCTTCAACAGCACCAGCGGCCAGGACCATCACGGCCATGCGTTCTTCTGGGATGTGGCGATCGGGACTACGGTCTCGCTGGGCGCGCTGGCTGGCGACGTGGGCTCGATCGCCTACGACATAAACGACGGCGGCGTGATCGTCGGGGCCTCGATTGACGCTTCAGGCGATACTCGTGCGTGCATCTGGGAGTACAACGATACCAGCGAGTTGTACGAGATCAGGGATCTGAACGCCGAGGCGCAGGTCTCCGGCTTCGTGTTAACTTCGGCCAACGCGATCAACAACCAGGGTCAGATCATCGCAACCGGCGACGCCGGCGGTGCGGTCCGGGCCTATTACCTTGACGTGGTCCACACGC
>CAYMSH010000265.1:0-9145 GCA_964392945.1 uncultured Planctomycetaceae bacterium
CCATCCGAGGGCGACCAGCGGCGAATCAATGTCCGGAGCCTCGCGAAGGAACATGTAGTTGGCGCCTGTCAGGAAATCGAAAACCCCGATCAGCAGCAGGCAGGCGTTCGTGATCGCAAAGACCTTCCACATCGATCCGCGTCTCGGGCGCATGTTCAAACCGCCGATCGCAAACACGGCTCCGATTACGATTCCACAGTGGCAAATGAAGAACTGCCAGAACGCATAAGACGGGAAGTCGGCGGCTGCCGTCGGGGTAAGTATCGCTTGCGGCGTTCCGATCAGGCCCCAGAAACACGCCAGTTCGAACACCAATTGTTTTCGAGTGATCAGCGCCGCTGCGACCGCGTACAGCGCCAGGCCGCACAGGTGCAGCGACAGGCTTTCCTGCAGGAATCCGAGCCACGTTCTGTTGCGGAACCCCACGACATAGTGCATGAATTCATTGGCGACAAGGGCGATCGCAATCGTCCAGCAGATCGCTTTGGTGAGACGGTCCGAGTTGATCTTCCGTGACGCGAAAATCAAAACAGCCGGCGCCGCCAGTGTCAGCGCAATTACGATCAGGTGCGAAACTCCGAACATTTTGAATGCTGAGGCGAGGAACAAATCTAGTGCTTCCCCCTGGTTGCGGCCGCCGGTAGATCATCTGGGCAACTGGCCGGATGAATCTCGTCCAGCCAGTAAACAGCTCGCTGTCTGCGGTACTTGAACATTACGTAATCGCCTGGGGCGAGGGCTTTTAGCGTTGTCTGGACCTGCGGGTCGGGGGAAGGGTTGGCTACGCCTTTGAGATTCAGTTTGATCACCGCTTCGGGATCGACAAGCGTCAGGGTGCGTTTGGTTGTCTTGATCATCGCGACTTTGTGCGGGAACCCTTTGAGCTTCTTGTCGAGTATTTTTACGATCGTTCCCTGGCCCGTTTTTCTGGCGGCTTTGACCCCGGTCAGAACAAACTTGTAGTTGACGGTCTTGTACTCCAGTTCGATAAGATCGCTGCGGCAGAATGTCTTCAGCGCGTTGGCGACTTTGCTCATCGGCCGGGACTTGCCGTTGGCGTCAACCTCTTCCGGCACGCGGAACGTACATGGAATCACGCCTGCGTTTGCGGTAACCGTAAGGATACTCTGCTTGCCGGCGCGAACGAGTTTCGAACCGATCAATGTGAACGGAGCGTCGCCGGGACCCTTGCCTATCGGTTTGGCCAGGCGGAGCCCCGTGGCGTAGATTTTATTTCCGACGATCATGTAGTGGAAGCTGACCGCGTCGCCTATCCGCAGGGTCTTGGCGAGGTTCTCCACTACCGGGCCGGGCTGTATCTTGATGGAGTTTGGACTGGTGTTCGGCAGGAGGACTTTCTGGACCCGTCTGGCTCCGTCAATCGCGACGTACATTGTCAGCATCGGCGTTCCGTTTTCGACGTGCGTTCCCCATTTGGTGAAATACGCCGACGATTGTCCGCGGATCGGTTGAGGCAGCGGAGCCCGCGGGGATATCACGCCGGTCCCGACAGTGGTGCGTTTCCCTGTGCCCGAACCGCTGATCACGGTCCCCGTTCGCACCCCGGCGATCGCCGCGGCATGCATTATCATCGCCCCGGCCAGTATCGCCACCAGCCAGGCCGAGTTTGGGCGCCGCCGTTCTGTACGTTTTGCGATCATTGCATGACTCGCTTTCCCTATTAATGATAGCATAGGCTTGGCGATTGGCAACAGGCAATTGTCGACGGCGAATGCCGCCAACGTCGAATCTATTGGGTCCCATTGGCAGGTGCGGGCTTCACTGCGAGCATTCGGCTGGCGGGGTATATTCCCTCGAGCCAGCAAACTCCCCTCTGTCGGCGGTACTTGAATATGACGAAATCCTTCGGCTTGAGTGTCTTCAGTGCCGTTTGCACCGGCGGGTCGGCCGTTGCGTCGGGTGCGTTTCTCAAGTCCAGTTCGATTACCGCTTCCGGATCGACGAGCCTGATGACGGAGCCTTTCGGCGTTTTGATCGCCGCGACCATGTGCTTATAGCCCCTGATATTTGTGTAGGATATCCGCCGCAGCACGCCATGGGTCATGCACTCGGCGGCCTTGGCCCCGGTCATGATGAATTTGTAGTCCTTAGTCTTGTACTCGATATCGAGCAGATCGCCGCGATGGAATTTCTTCAGTGCGTCGACTATTTTGGCGATGGGTTTCCTGCGGCCTTGGAGATCGACTTCCTCGGGAACAATGAAGGTGCACGGAACCCCGCCGGCATTGGCGGTGACAGTCATCGCGATCCGTTTACCCGTGCGGACTGATCTGGAACTGATGAACACAAACGGCGCATCGGCGCACTTGGTCGGCGATTGCCTGGGCCGCAATATGTCCGAGCCGTAGATGCGGTTGCCGATCATCGTGTAATTGAACTTGACGGTGTCTCCAATCTTCAACGTTTCAGCCAGTTCCTTTACGCTTTCGTCTGGAGTTGGTCCGCCCGCGGCCGGGGACATATTGGGGATTACGATTGTCTTTCGGACTCGTTTGCCCTTGTCGACCGCTACGATCATTGCGAGCATCGCCGCGCGGTTCTCGACATGCCTTTCCCACCTAAGGAAACGGGCGATGGACTGGCCCCTGACCAGTTTGAGCGATGAGCTACTCGCACTGATTGTCGTCAGGACGCGGTTTCTTCTGGCGTTGACGGTAGCCGTGGCGTCCAGCACTGTTCCGGAGGTGGAGGTGCTGGTTCGCACATCCCGAGCAACCTGCCCCGAGGCGCCGGTATGCAGGCCGGCCGCGACGAGAAGAATAACGCACAGTCGTATCATTTTGAGAGGATACCAGTTTGTGCTTGATGCACGCATTCTTGCCGTCCGCCTTCACTATTAATGATAGCATAGACCCTGCAATTGGTAAAGGCCTGGCAATTGGCAATTGGCGACGGCCACGGCCACGGCGACGGCCACGGCGACGGCAACGGATACGGCTCGCCTGGTGTTACTTCTTAGGTGCGGGCTTTGGCTTGTCAGTCGGTTGGTTGAGGATCTTTATGCGGATGTTTCTGAACTTGATCTTCGTTCGGTTGTCGTGGAATTCTAATGCTATAAAGCCTTTCTCGCGAAATCCGCCGCGGGTGTCTTCGTCCACGAATTCGAGACACTTGGCGCCATTGAGACTGTGGGTGAGCTTCCTGCCGTTAGCCTCAACTCGCAAGGTGTGCCACTGGCCGGCTTTGGGGCGGCGGCAGGAGGCCTTCTTGACTGAGTATCTCTTCGAGGCGCTTGTGGTGTAGATGTCCCACAGGCCGATGCCGGAAATGTCGGCCTGGTAGCCGCTTACTTCGTAGAGCTTCTTCTTGTCCTTGTCGTAATCGTGGCAGCGGTAGTTCACGCCGCTGTTTCCTTTGGGCATGTTGAATTCGACTTCAACGATGAAGTCCTTGAGTATATGAGAGCGGTTTATCAGGTAGGATTTGTAGCCCTTGTGATCGGTGCATGCGCCGTCGGCTTCGAGGATCCCGTCCTTTACTCGCCATATTCCGGCGTCGCCTTGCCATCCTGTCAGGTCCTTTCCGTTGAACAGGCTGATCCATTCGCCCCCGACCGGGCCGGCCAGCATCGCCTTGATCTTGTTTGCGACTTGCTGTCCGAGCGCTTTCTTGCCGTCGGGTTTGAAGTGGACGTCATTGGCCCCGACAGCATATTGAGCCAGCTTAGGTTTCATGAAAGCATACAGATCGACCACCTCGATGTTATGCTTCTTCATGACGCTGGCGGCCGCTGCGAGGTATTTCGCCTCAGTCGCAGGATCAACCTTGACCTTACACTTATGTTCCGGCTCCGGACACGCCGGAGTAGTCGTCGCCCAGAGGAGTTTGGCGCCGGTCTTCTTGAGACGAATCGCCAATGCATCGAGCCGTTTCTCGTACGCCGGCGGCGATCGATCGATCTTCTCGTACCTCCAGCCGTACATGTCCCACAGGCCGAAATTGAATAGGATCACATCCCACTTACCGTCGCCCAGCCACTTGTCGATATTCGCCACGCCGCGCATTGTCGGACCGGCGTTGGCCGGGCAATGCTTCACAACGGCCTGACCCTTGAGCATCTTCGTTACGTGCGGGGTGTACCCATAAGAAATCGAATCGCCTACGATCAACACCTGTGGCAGCTTACCTTTTGCCGGCGCATCTTTGGCGATAACCGTCGACAGGCCGAACGAGCTCAAAAACAATGCTGCAATCAGTAGTTTCTTCACGTGGGTATTCCTTGTTGTGTTTCGTGTCAGCGGTTCCGACGCCTGTCTGGAAGCTCGCCGATATACATAGTGACTTCCACTTTCGCAGATCGTGTTATCTTAACCAGATTGCTCCATCGACTCAATTACTGACAACAGGCGGGATGAGTATTGACGGCGTCACTCAAGTGTAACGAACTCAAACCCTTCGGCTTTCAGTTTTGTTATGAGTTCGTCGATCGCGCTGGGTATCCATGAGCGGTTGTATCCGCTGGACGGATCGTCACGCAGGTGTGTGACTTTCGATTCGTCGGCGTGATATCTGCCCTCGTGAATGACTACGATGCCGCCGTTGTCTCGGCGAACTGCCGCCAGCAGGCGTTTAACGACGCGGGCCTTTCCCGATGGTCCGTGATTGAAGTCATCGAGACTGATTGTGAAGGGGAGTATCTTCTGTTTAGCGGCCGCGGCATATTTGCGAATCGTTGGCGTCAGGACCGCATACGCCGGCCGGATACGGGACACCCTGGCGGCCGGGTTGTCGAGTGCGTCGAGAATTGCATCGGTTCCCTGGCGGTAATCGTCGCGTATTGTGCTGTTGCGGGCGGTCAGGGGCGATCGATGTGAGAAGCTGTGATTGACGAGGATGTTGCCTTGGGCGGCGATCAGGCGGATGAGGTCGGGATGGTCCCGAGCGTATCGCCCGATCACACAGTGGTATGCCGGCACATCATGCTTCTTCAGGACGCCGAGCAGTCGCTTTGTGGTGTCGGCGTGTACGTTTGGACCGTCGTCAAACGTCAGCACTACCTTGTGGCGCAGATCGAAACCTCTGGCGGGGCGATAGACCGTATAGAAATGTCGCATGAAGAGCAGGGCGACCAAGAGAATCGCCGCCAGCACTACGCACGTGGCGGCCGTGCCGACGCTAAGTGGCTGGAATATATAAGAACTCAGCATGATTGCGGCAATCCCGACTTTGTCGGGACGAGGCCGGCGTTCCGTCGGGCGCTAAACGGGGCGGCTATTGATTTGTGGAGTATCCATATCAAGGCGAATGCGTAGAATCCTGCTGCGTGGGCTGTTCCCGTCAGGGATATTCCTTCGGGTAGTCCTACGCTTGGCAATAGGCCCGGCGCCGAGGCGTCCAGGCTCACCTTGATCGCAAGAGCCGCCAAGAACGTCGCGTAACATGCTGCGACGCGTCTTGGCGATGCGGCCAGGCGAGCCAGGACCACCCAGGCAAACAGACCGTAGTTCACTCCCGACATCCCGCGATAGATAATCGTCTCGGGGCAGAAAACTGTGATCGCCAGCGAGATAACGACGGCTCCCCCCAGAGCCGTCAATACTGTTTTCCATCCGCCGCGCGGGCCGATGGCCCAACATAACAACGCGAGCGCCGAGATATCGCCGGCCAGATGACGCCAGCCCCAGTGGACCAGGTGGCCGGTAGCCAGACGCCAGTGCTGGCCGAGGGAAATCGCGGTTCGATCGTACTGCAACGCTGTCTGGGCCTCGGGCCAGCACTGAATTACAAGCGAAGCGACAACCGCCAAAGCCGGCAGCACCAGCCCCATAGGGATCGGCGCCAACCGGCGGGGCGGTCGCGTTTGTAATGTTGTTTGAGTCATCGAGATTCTCTTCTGTTGTTGTTGCCGTTAGCCAACTGCCAGCTGCCAACTGCCAATTGCCATTCCGTCAGGGCAGCCCCGAGGTCGGGCGGATATTCCCGACCTCGGACCGCCGTGTCTCCCGTACGGTTCTTAAGCCGTCGGCGGGGCGGGGGACTGTTCGCCATCCGCTGACTCGTCCGGGAGATTGCCTTTTCCTTTATGTTTGCGTCGTCGCCATGTTCCGATCGCCAGCAGCGCGGCCGCGGCCAGTGTGAATGGTCCGACCGGTCCGCCGCCACCGCCGCCTCCGCCGATCGGTCTGCGGGAGCGGGGCGAACTTATCGGTGCGCTCTGGCTTGGTGCGCCGGTGTTCTGTCTTTGCGCGGTGTTCCGGTCCCTGGCGCCGCCGGAGCCTTTGGCGCCTTGCGGGCCGAGAGCCGCCAGTGCATCGTTACGCATGCCTTCAAGGCGTTTGGTCAGCTTCGAACGCGCTTCGCGATCGCGTGCGACCAGCAGGGCGTTCTTGCGATCGATGCTCCATCGCTTGTACTCGGCGTCGTTTTCCAGCACGATGAAAGAGGTGTACTCCGTGGCGATCGAGTATCCCTCGCCGAGCCGCACGATCTCTTCCTGGATGTCGCGAGTGTGCGGTTTGGGTTCGGCGATAAGCTCCTGGACCTTCTGCCAGGCCCACATGCGCTGGATTTCAGGATTGTCGGCGTTACGATCCGGCAGGATCATTGTGGTCTTCATCGAGACATCGCGGCCGTTGACTTCTGCGGTCAATGTTGCGGTCGCCTGACCGGTTCTGCGATATCGCCCGTACAGACGCACCGGGGCGCCGTGGTAGAGATTCGGCAGCTTAGCCGGCATCAGGTCGTAAACCTCGCCGCCGTTGAAGGCGATCTTCACGTCCCGCATCGCCGGTTTGGTCAGCTTGCGCCTGAAAGCCTGGGCCTGCCTTACGAAGTTGTCGCCCCGTGACAGGAATGCGGCCAGTCCGCCTGCGTCGCGGGCCAACTGGCCCAGCAGGGGGCGATTAACTTCATTGCCGACGCCTACGCAGAAGACCCGGCAGTTCGACGGACGCTTTGCGATCGCCGCGGTCAACTGCCTGCGTTCGGACTGCTGAGTCATACCGTCGGACAGGACCACAACGTTCAGCGGCCGGTCTTCATCGCGATACTTGTACGCCGTTCGCAGCGCCGGATCGAGGACGGTTCCGCCTGATGCGCTCCGGCCGGACAGGAACGTATCGGCCCGCGCCTTGGACTTCGCGTCAGCTACTTCGAGCTTGTTGAACATCGTCGTCGGCGTTACGTTGAACGTGATGATCTCGAAGCGGTCTTTTACGCCGAGTTCATCTATGAACGCCTTTATGCAGTTGCGGGATATCTTGAGTTTGCCCTCGTCGGCCATTGATCCTGAGATGTCCAGGAGGAACACGTAGTCCATCCCGGTGTCCATGTTGACCAGCTCTTTGCCGGCGGTCAGCGTCATGCAGAAGTATCCGTCCTGGCTGTCGGGCTTGGAGCAGATCACGTCGATACCGGTTCTCGGGCGTGCGATCTTGTACGCCAGCACCACGTCGCGATTGAGATCTCCGCCAGTGGTTTCGAGTCCGGCCTGGTAGTATGATTTTCCGTGCTTCGCGATTACGAACTGCTTGGCGTGCGACGGCGATTCCATTTCGGTTATCGGTATTTCGGACTTCGCGTGCAGCGACATCGCGAATTTGCCCGTGGTCTTGGAGTTGCTCCCGCCGCCAGAGACCGTCGATAGCGGATACACGTACGTTATCCAATCGTTGTCGTATTCGGCCTGCTGGTAGTATCGTATCTTGACGACCTGCTTGGCCTTGGGACCGATCGGGAATATCCGCATCTCGAAGGTCTTGTAATCCTTCTGCTCCAGCAGGCCGGGGTCCACGCGGGTCTTCTTGTAGCTCTCGTAGATCTTGCGAGCCCGCTGCTTTTCGAGCACTTCGCCGATCATTTCCTCGCCGTTGATCCACATGCTGAAGTTAGCTACTGAGGCGCCTTTTGGGACCGGGAAGGTGTAGAGCGCTTCGACCTGGCGGTCTTCGGTGTTGCGGAACGCCTGGGTGACTTCCGTAACGGCGATGCCGTTATTGATCGTAACGACGACCTCGTGCGATTCGACTTCCAGCACGCCGCCGAAGCCGCCGTCGGCGACGAGCAGTCCGGCTCCGAACACGGGCGTCGGGCACGCCGCCGCGATACACATCGCAGCGGCACAAGCGAGCACTACGGCCCGCCGAGCCCGACACCACCGGCCGCTTGTTGTCGTGTTATTCGATTGTCCCGTTTTTCTCTTGTGCATGATTGCTTCCTTTCACCGTTCTCTGTGCGCGCGGACGGAGCCCGTGCGCTGTTTGGGTGTCGCTTCTTGCGAAGCTGTTTGAGGCGTCTTATACCGGCATTGTGATCGCCGGTTGTTCTACGTCGCGTGTTCTATCAGCGAGATTCGCAGCTTCCTTGTCAGGCTGACGAACTGCTGGCATTCTTCTTCTGTAAAATCGCTCATCACCTGGCGGACCATGTTGGAGTAGAGCACGTCGAGCCCTTCTACGAACTCCCGCCCCGGCTCGGTTAGCGTTACGTGATAACTTCGCCTGTCGCCGGGAACCTTGTTGCGAGTGATCTGGCCGAGCGCTTCGAGCTTGTCCAGCAAACCGGTGACATTCGACTTGTCGACCAGCAACTTCTGTGACAACTCGTTCTGCGTCATCGGCCCCTCGCTCCTGGCCAGCGTGATCAGCAGGTTGAAGTGAGCCTCAGACGAATAGTTCTCGCGAAAGAAGCGTCGCGAAACCTTCTTCAACATCGCCGAAGTCCACCAGAAGCTCACGATTGCCTCGTGCTGCAGATCAGGCTGGGGCAGCGGTAAATCAATTCGCGGGTCACCGATCATTATCGTCTCCGTGTTGTCAAGCTGGCTGTATGGAACATCTTTCAATGTAATAGTAACACCAATAGTTGAGTTGTCAGCTATCTCTTTGGTTTAAATGTACAAAAACTTTAGCTAGACATGTAAGTGATTTTACTGAGGTGTATTACGGAACGAAAAAATATGGTGTTTGTCGCCTCAGGCAAGTGTTGTCTATGGTCAGGACGGGGCGTGGGCGTGGTTTTGCGTCGTTGATTCGGCGCCATGCCGGCATGATGAATGGACTTATCGGCGGCGGTGCTCTATGCTGTGGGGCTTGTTTGAATCGAGTTTGTACGACCGGACCGGGAACAATATATAAGATGTCGCTGATCGCACTGGAAAAAGTAACTCACGCCTACGCGGCGGTGG
>CAYMSH010000266.1:0-9139 GCA_964392945.1 uncultured Planctomycetaceae bacterium
TTCTACGATGAGCGTAGATCCGTGAGGA
The DNA here is from genome assembly GCA_964392945.1 of uncultured Planctomycetaceae bacterium. Taxonomy (GTDB): domain Bacteria; phylum Planctomycetota; class Phycisphaerae; order SM23-33; family SM23-33; genus BS750m-G57. The sequence goes on from CAYMSH010000266.1 coordinate 29, forward strand.
ATTGTTCCAGACTCGACGGCCCGTATGAACGCAGACAACGCCCCCTGCGTTGCATTCTTACCTCGATAGGCAGAAATGCCAAGATCTTGTAGGCTCAGGCTCTCATCTAAGACGAGGTCGTTCCTGGCGCAGAATGATAGTGTAGCCTCGTACTGCCTCCGCTGTGAGTCTCCTTGGATCTGCTCGGCTCTTGAGAAACGGATGTAGGAATAAGCCGTCCTGGATGTTGAATGGCTCTTGACAGAGGCTCTCTTTTGGTTCATTCTATTCACCATGCTTCGTCTACTAAACTTATTGGAACTACTGAGGATAGAGCCATTGTAGCATATTCAGGTCAAAATGACCACAACATCCTACAGTTGGGGAGCCCGCAACTGCGAACTGCATTTCGCACAGGTGCGCGGAGCATTCAGCCAGCCAACGGGCATAGTCATGCCAACATTCATGCCGGAAACCGGATGACCTCGCCCCGCCGCTCGAAATCACTAACCGCCGAACCGCGCGTAAACTCCATGATCAAGACACCGAGAATACTCCTCCTGGCCTGCACCCTGGCGACAATGGCGTTATGCGCCTCGGCCGCTCGAAAAACTCCCCCGCTCGTGGACGATTCACCCGGCCGGGCCGGAGAATGGGGATTCAGGCCGCGCAACGCAAGAACGAGCCAGACCAACCCGCCGGCATTCGTATGGCGGCCGCAAAGAAACGCCGCAACGTACGAGATCCAATGCGCCGCCGACAAATTCTTCAAGACCATCGTCTACACCGCCAAAGGGCTGCGGTACAACTGCCATTGCCCGTCACGAACACTCGCTTCCGGAGTGCGCTACTGGCGATTCCGTTACGCCGATAAGAACGCTCGGATCTCGGCCTGGAGCAAAGTGCGGTCATTTAAGATAACGCTCGGCACGATCAAAATGCCCATGCCGACGGACAAGGAGCTGCTGGCGCGCATTCCCAAGACCCATCCGCGGCTGTTCGTCAGGCCCGAGCAGATGGGCGCTCTTCGAAAACTCGCGGCCGGTGAGTTGAAGGACATAAACGATGCCCTCCGCAAGCAATGCGACGGGCTCCTGAAACGCCCGCCGGATGCTACCGAGCCGCCGAAGTACCCCGTCGGCACAAAGCGAGGAAGCGATCCGTGGCGGAAGATCTGGTGGGGTAATCGCAGACGCACCCAGGCCGTCCTCGCCAACGCCGCTACGCTGGGCTTCACCCGCCTGATCACGGGCAACGAAGCATACGGCCGCGAGGCCAAACGCCTGCTGCTGATCGCCGCGAAGTGGGACCCGAAAGGCGCCACGGGATACCGGTACAACGATGAAGCCGGAATGCCGTACGCATACCACTTCTCCAGAACGTACAGCTTCGTAAACGATCTCCTGAGCGAGAAGGAAAAGGAGTTCTGCCGCCGCGTAATGACCGTTCGCGGGCGCGAGATGTACGAGCACCTGGCCAGGCGGCACATCTGGCGGCCCTACTCTAGCCACTCCAACAGGGCCTGGCATTTCCTGGGCGAAGTCGGCGTCGCGTTTCTCGACGAAATTCCCGACGCCGGCCAGTGGGTCATCTTCGCGATGAATGTGTTCCACAACGTCTACCCCGTCTGGTCCGACAGCGACGGCGGCTGGCACGAGGGCATGAACTACTGGGCCAGCTACATAGGGAGATTCACCTGGTGGGCCGACGTCATGCGAACTTCCATGCGCATCAACGCTTACCAGAAACCGTACTTCTCGAAGATCGGTTACTACGCGATGTACCTCCAGCCGCCGGGAACCGTCGGCGGCGGGTTCGGCGACTTAAACGCCCGGCGTCGATCGAGCAACAATCGTGGGCTGATGACGATCCTGGCCGCCCAGGCCCGTAACGGATACTGGCAGTGGTATGTAGACGCTCACGACGGACCGGCGCGCGGCAACGATTACATCTCGTTCGTCCGCGGCGCCCTGCCCAAGGTGAGAGCCAAACGCCCCGACGATCTGCCTACCAGCAGATGCTTCCACGGAACCGGGCAGGCGTTCCTCAACAGCAACCTGAAATCCGCGGCCGACAATGTGGGGATAATCTTCAAGTCCAGCCCGTTCGGAACGCAGAGCCACGGATACGAATCCAACAACTCGCTGCTACTGCATGCCTTCGGCGAAAGGCTGCTGATACGCTCCGGGCGGCGCGACAGCCACGGAAGCAATCATCACAGGAACTGGATGTGGAAAACGAAGTCCACCAACTGCATTACAGTAGACGCTCGCGGGCAACAAGAACACAGCGCCTCGGCCCAAGGCAAGATCATCGCATTCGAAACGTCCGACAAGATCGACTATGTCGCCGGCGAAGCGGGCAAGGCATACCAAGGAGCCCTGAAACGCTTCACCAGACACATACTGTTCATCAAGCCGGATCTGATCATCGTTTACGATCAACTCCAGGCCCCACAGCCCGCCGGCTTCGAATGGCATTTGCATTCGCTGAAGAAAATGAAGATCGCCGGGCAGCGCGACATCCTCGTAACCAACGATAAAGCCGCCGCACGCATCTCGTTCCTCGCGCCGGAGGGACTGAAGCTCTCCCTGACCGACAAGTTCGATCCTCCGCCGCGGCCGCGAGTCAAACTCACCGAATGGCACTTGACGGCGACCACGCCGAAGAAAGCCGAACGCATGGAGTTCGTCACCATCATCAGACCGTATCGCGCAGACAAGAAACCCCCGCCGACGGCCGCAAAGCTGCACAAACTCGACAACGGCTACGCAGTAGAAGCCCGCATCAACGGCGGCAAGGTGATCGCATTGCTCGGCAAGACCGATAAAGGCCAGATAAGCTTCTCCGGCCTGAGCGCCAAAGCCCAGATCGCCGCCTTCATCCTGGATTCAAAAAACAAGCTTACAGCACGACTTCCAAAGGAACGAAATTCCGAATAAATGATTTTTTCCCGCAAGAGATCATAAAGACCTTGACTTTCCCACCCGATAAGCTATGTTGTACGGCCCGTTACATAGTACCGTACGGGACAAAAAACCGAATACTTTCCCCGATAGCTCAATTGGTAGAGCGAGTCCCGACGTACGTCGGGATTAACCGCTAGAGCTAATAGGGAATAAAAACCGAATATCTTCCCCGATAGCTCAATTGGTAGAGCGAGCGGCTGTTAACCGCTAGGTCGTAGGTTCGAGTCCTACTCGGGGAGCATCATACGACTCTGTGTTACCGCACAGGGTCGTTTCTTTTTGCATATCCCCGCAAACGTAGGGTTCGCCTGAATCGGATGTTTCCGCGTGCGATTGCGTGCGACCTGAGACGGACGCAGACTGCACCGGATTCTGCACCGCTTTTGTGAAGTGTTCTTCCCTCACTTGCAGGTAGTGCTTGGCTGCAATCTGCGGACTGTTCCCCAGCCAAGCCGTAACCGTCTGAATCGGGAATGTCTCGACCAGTTCCGTTTCCCTACTGCTCCGGCAATTCTGGAAGGTCTTTCCCCAAGGCTCCAAGCCCGCTTTCCTGATGATCCGGTGTGCTTGGGTTCGCAGGTTCGAGCGCGTGTCACGGTAACGCTCGACAACATACACCGCTCCCGGCGCCGCCTGCTCGAAAGCTTCAAGCAGAATCGCGTGCAGAGGGGCGAACAGAGGCACTACGCGACTGCTCTTGCCTTGGTATTCTGTCTTAGGACTGCGAACGGTGAACCGAAGCCTATCCCAATGGATATCCTGCCAACGCAAACCTAATACTTCGCTGGGACATCTCAAACCGCCGTATCGGGCCAGAGCGAAAATCGCCTTCCACTCAACATCCGGGCAAGCGTCGATTACCGCTTCAATCTCGGCATCGGAGACAAAGTAGAAACGCTCAGGGTTGCTTATGTTCCCGCACTTGATATCTGCAAAGGGATTCTCGCTTATTAGCTTCCGCTTCAATGCCGCCTTGAAGAACTGCTTGGCCCGTCCGCATCGACGGCGAATCGTCCCTTCCGCCAGCCCTTTGTCGTGGAGATAAATGCGAAAGTCGTCGGCGTCTCCCGCCGTGATAGCATCCAATCTCTTACTCCCAGGAAAGCACCCTAGCAAGTCGCCGCGCACTTGCTTGTAGTGAAGCCGTGTCGCCTCTTTGACATCCCGCCGACTCTCCACATACCATTGCAGCCATTCGGCCAGCGTGGGGCATACTATGCGCTCTCGTGGGCTTATCAGGCCCGTACGTTCAATGCGCCGCCGGATACAAACGGGTAGGTCCGCAAGCCATTCTGCCGTCGTGCCCTTGGGCGAACCGCCCGACACGCTGCAAGCTACCAAGTCTTCTATGAAAAGCTTGGCCGTTTCCGCCTGCTTCTTGTTCAGCTTGCCAAGCCGTACGGACTTGCGTTTGCCGTCACGCGCCACAAACTGAATCGTCCGCCGTCCGGTTTTCTTGTCGTGTGATATACTCGCCATAGGTCACTTGCCTTTCTTCCGTCGCTTCGGTTCGGTTACGATCTTTAGACCAAGACAATCGGCCAGCAGTTCCAACGCTTCTATGCTCAAGCCTTTTGTCCCTGCCATCAGTTGACAAAGACGGCTTTCGGAAATGCCGGTCTCTCTGGACATCTGCGCCCGCGTCTTGTCGCTGGCGTCGATCGCCTTCCGTATGTCGTAAAGTATGGGAGTCATTAAAAGCATTATAACCTATCTTAACTCTAAGTAAAGTTCTTTCTGTATTTATTTTTCGGGTTCTTTGGCCGCGTGGTTCCTGATATATCGAAACCGCGTTGCTTTTCGGCGGTTCTTTGGTGTCCCGCCCTTTTCGACAGTCACAATCCAGCCTTCAATTTCGAGCAGGCGCAGCCAGGTCGATGCGGTGGCAATGGCTATCCCCAAATGTTCTTCCGCGTCCCGCACCGATATCCAGAATGTCTGATCGGGTTCCAGCGTTCGCGCCTGCATCTCCCGACACCACGCGACAAGCAACCGAAACCTCTCTTCCGTGTACGGGAAATCCGCCACCGGATTAACCCTTGCCGCTTCGAGAGCTTCCAGCAGAGGATTGCTGCCTAAGGGCGTGTGAGCGTTGCGCCAACCTACGTGAAAATCAAGCCAGGTCTCAAGAAACGGTTTTGTAGCGATAAACGGAAGCGCCTGCGTATGCCATTGCTCCACATACGGACGCATGACCTCCGCACTACAGTCCGCAAAGCCGGGAATCGCTTTCAAGGCTCGGGCAAACAGGAATATCTGGTCATTGCGTTGCCGGGGACCATTCGGGAGAGTTCTGGAGATTGCTTTTTGCACATCGCCGTGGAGACCCTTGGCTATCAGTATGCTGTGTCTGCTCGGTTTGCTCAGTCTACTCTGTTCGGCTCGTGACCCGACAAGGCCGGATGCTTCCGGGTCCACTTCCAGAGGAGTTCCATCAGGCAGGTCCACTATCCAGCGGTACTGGTGTTCACCGTCGGGGTGTGGACTTGGCGGCAGAACACAAAGGGACCGCGCGCCGCGCAATTCGCCATCCGTGTAGTGCGTTGTTTTGTCTACCTTCGCAGTGAAGTAAACGTGAAAGCCTCTGGCTGTTTCGACTGTCGGCAGTGTCCGGGCAAGATCTGGAAAATCCACCGTCCACGCATGGTAGGCGTCGGCTTCGTCAAAGTCCCGACAGGCTAGGTCTCCACTGACCGGACCGAGTATTACCCCCAGCGCCGGATACCTCCCACCGCTCATGCGATACAAACCACGACTCTGTGTGTCGCCCAAGCGGAACCAACCCCCTCATAACCCGGCAGGCTGAATCGGCCAGAGAGTCAGAGAGTTCCCGGTCGAGGGGCGCCAAAGAGGTGTTTGGGCTGCGGCGGACGCGCTCTCTGTTTGTCTGGCGGAGGGAGCTTCGGTCGATCTGAAGACCCGCAAGTACTTGTGAATACTTGCGGTAAACACGAAACGCCGCGGCTGGTTGGCCACGGCGCTATGCGTTAACCTGCAAGCCTCCGGAGTTCTAACCGGTTGGCTTCACTAGCGGGGGTGGGATCGGAACCCACGGCCGGGGGGTTATCAGCAACTCGGGCTATTCTTCCTGATCTCTGAGGGATCCAAACCAGCAGTCGTCAGCGCTGCATCCCATGACCCGAAGAAAGCCGTTCCCCTGCTGCGAAGAGAGTGGGGTGAAACATCCTTGGCGTTGAGCGGCTCCCCCTGGCGATGTTTTCGTTGAATCTCCTGGATAATCTCTTCGGGCGTCCACGGTTTTCGATAGACGCGGATATCATCGGGGTTTAGACCAGCGGCTTGCAGAGCCGCATCCCAAGATCCAAATAAGAGTACCCCGGCTCGCGAGACTGAATTGTGCCCCAGCGCTGCATGATTCACCTTGCCGCCTCCGGCATGGATCTGTCGAATCCTTTGAATTACGCGTTCTCGCGTCCATGTAGGCACGCGCTTTCGCCACTTCTCGGGATCGACCCCGGCGGCTTGGAGCGCTTCATTCCAAGATGAGAAAAAACGAGACGCCGCACTGGGCAGAGTCGACTCCGATCTCTGGACAGCCGCTGAATTGAGAGGCCGGCCTTCTGCGGCGAGTTCACAAATGCGTTGAATGACCGATTGACGGGTCCAGCGGCGGTGGCGGCGAACACTGGCCGGGTCGATTCCCGAAGCTCGCATCGCAGCGTCCCAATTGCCAAACAGCCGTAGTATGTGGCTATGCAAACGGCTGTCATCCTTTAGGACAGCGACACTATTCAAAGCCAAGCCATCGCTTTCTCGTTGGAGCATTGCCTTAAGTACGTCAGATTTGCATCGTAATGCAGATTTCTTGCGTACTATGCCGGCCGCACGGAGAGCGTCGTTCCACCCATCAAATCTGCGTATTGCGGCATGGTATAGAGCGGCATGCTGTCTTATGACCGCCGAAGAACTCAACGGCAGCCCATTCGATTCACGCTGCTGTATCGCTTTGACAACACTGCTCCGACTCCACGACGCAATAGCCGGGCGCGCCTTGTCACGCCCATTGGGTCCATTGCGTGCATCCTTACCGGCCATTGTGATTCCGCCTCCCACCCCTGCGCCTCTTCCTACGAGTCTTATGTGCAGATGGGATCTTAGCAGCCCGGACGCCGGCAACCTCCAGGGCCTTCGGCCAACCGCCGAAGAACCGTCTGGCCGACGCGACCAACGACGCCGGTTTCACCGAGTGGCTCCCAAGGGGTTTTCCCGCCTTAGCCCGCTTGCGTATGGCCTCTAGCACGGCCTCGTCCGTCCACTTGGGACAGTGCAATTGGATATTCTCCGGCCGCAAACCGGCGGCGCGCAAGGCAAGACTCCATGGTCCAAAATAATTCCAAGCCGCCGTCGTCAAGGCATTGTCGTACTTGCGAACGGCCGTAGCGTTAAGAGGCTTGCCCTTCCGATGGTGTTCAACGATCCGTTTGACAATCAGTTCTTTCGACCAACGGGTCGGTTTGGAGACCAAATGAAAGGCGCCAGCGGCCTTGAGAGCAGCATCCCAAGATCCAAACAGACGGTAAGTGGCTATTGTGGCCGAACGAGGCATCATCTTGTTGGAGCTTACCGGCAGCCCCGCGGCTGCACGCTTCTGAATCGCCTCGACAAGTGTCGCTCGCGTCCAGGGGGGAAGCGAGCGGCGTACTTTTGCGGGGTCATATCCCGACGCCAATAGCGCATTGTCCCAGGAGCCGTATATCTCGCGGGCGGCGTACACGAGCCCGCTGTCGATATCCAACACCGCTTTGCAGCACGGAGATTTGCCCCGCAGACCAATCCTGCGGATATGCCGGATCACCTTGGACGGCGACCACACTCGCAACCGTGATACGACCTCAGGGTTGATTCCGGACGCCCGAAGCGCCTGACGCCAGCTTCCAAAATGCCGTTCGGCCGCGCCGAGCAACTTCCTGTCATCCCGAAGAACAGCTCCAGCTCGCATTGCTGAACCAGATTTTTCCCTTTCAAGAATGCAGCGAATAATTCGATCGGCGGACCACTTCGGGCGTTCACGACAGAACTGTCGGTAGTCATACCCCAACGCTTTCAGAGCACTGCGCCACCCTCCGGCGTATCGGTGAGCGGCTGAATAGAGCGATCCTTCTTCGTCGAGAATATCCTTGAGACTCATGGACTTCCCTGACTCGATGCGCTGGCGTATGGCTTCGTAAACACGTTCGCGAGACCAGTACTTGAACGGAACGTGGCCCTCGACCGCCATGGGATCAATTCCGGCGGCGGCAAGAGCCTCGTGCCAGTACCTGAACAAACCGCGCGCCGCAACATAGTATGTCCAGCCTTCCGACTTGACGGACCCGGCCGTCAAGGACTTTCCGGCGACCGACCGACGCTGGAGGAATTCGATCAGCTCCTCCTCGGTATGATGCAATTTGGCGAGGGCGTCGTTGTACACGCGCTCTTCGCACCGCATTTCTTCGACGCCGAATTTGCGCCTGTACTGGCCCATCGTCATGCCATGGCTTCGAAGATGCCTGGCGTGAATCTGTTTGAATCGCTTGCCGCACACCAGGCACGTGATAGTTCGCCGCCGCCGCTTGCCCCTCAAACGCCTGTACGCCAAAGCTGATTTGGATGAATATTCCACGAATAGCCTCATATCAAGTCAAAGAAACTGTCCCTCCCCAAATGCGGCAGGTATTTCATCACGGCCGCGGATAAGGGCATGACCTCCAACCGAACCCAGCTGCTCTCGCCGGTAAAACAGACCCTCTCCACTGCAAACAGCCGCTTGCGATTGTCGGCGATTACAAAACGCAACAGGGCGTAGAACTGCGGACGTTTGGCGTTCTGCTCTCGCCGCCGAGCCCGAAACATCGCCACCAGGTCTGACGAGTAACTCTTGGCGAGGGTTTTTGTCAGCGCGTCGGCGAACCCGTCGGCGAAATCCGCATCCAGGCTTTCGGCGAAACACTTGCGGTCTTGGGCCGAAGCGTAAACCGTCGCCATGCGTCCGTCGATGTCCAGTTCATAGGCGAACGGCCGCAGTTGCTCCAGCGCGCCGCACAACAGACGCTCCTCGGTTTTGGTGAACCGCCTCGACCGCCTGCGGCGAATTGAAACCCGGCCGTGGTATTTATAAACGAACTAGTAAACGTCCCGCAGGGATTAGACGGCGCCGCGGAGC
>CAYMSH010000267.1:0-9106 GCA_964392945.1 uncultured Planctomycetaceae bacterium
GACGTGCTGGACAACTTCGACAAGAATTTCCCGCAGTACCAGGGACGGGGCTACGAAATAGCCGGATTCGCCTGGTGGCAGGGACACAAAGACGGAAACGCCGCACACGCCAGCCGCTACGAGCAGAACCTGGTTAACCTCATAAAGGCCTACCGGGCCGAATTCAAGGCGCCCAAGGCCCCGTTCGTTATCGCGACTATCGGATTCGGCGGCTGGAAGATGGAAGGCCCGCACGTAACTGTCGCAAAGGCCCAGCTCGCCGTGAGCGGAGAAAAGGGGAAGTATCCGGATTTCGTCGGCAACGTTCTGACTGTCGAGACCAGGGACTTCTGGAAAGATGCGTCAATCTCGCCGAGAGATCAGGGCTTCCACTATAACGGAAACGCCGAGACCTACTTGAACGTCGGCGACGTGCTGGGCAGAGGAATGGTCAAGCTGCTCAACAAGAAGAAATAACCCCCCGCCGGTTTGCGTGCAGCCCGGTATTCCGAAAGGAAGGTCCTGACTATGGCCGAATACGCAACGAACGTAGCCGATCCTCACGAGCGTGACGAGGAGCACCAATGGGGCCGCATCCTGGCCGCGGGCAATCCCGTCGCCGGAATGATACTGGTCTTCACGCAGAAGTTCTGCACCGCGGTGCACGAGTTCGGGCCTGCGTTTAAGTCCGGTCTCATCGAGGATTCTACGCTCTGGTTCTATCGCAACAGGCTTTCGATGCGACTCAATAAGGTGCTGGAGATAATCCGCACTAACGGAGTTGAAGGCGACTTGCCGACAAGGCAACTCGAATCCCTTCTCGAAAAGGTCGACGGCGCCGAATCGACTGCGGAACTGGACGCACTTGTAGAGCCGGTTCACCTTGCGGGACACGCCGTCTGCGACGCACTGGAGAGTTGGCGGAGCGTATGATCACATACAAGAAGAGCCGCAGCGTGTTGCCGCGGCTCTTTTCGTTCACATCTGTGCGATGAAAGCTCACATGCCTGAGAGCTACTTCTCGATCTGTCCGTCTCGGTACTGCCTGTATCCGTCGCGCACCGCGGCGTAGGGATCCACGGCCTCGGTCCGTATCGTGTCGTACTCTTTCAAACTGAACGAGGCGGAGTTGACTCCTCGCACGCCGCTTACGCCTAGTCGAACGGCCCAAGGCGGAATGTACGTCACCGGATCGAGGAAGTAGTCGCCGACCATTCCGCCGGAGTCGCGCACCGTCGAGGGTCCCAGCAAGGGCCATACAAGGTAGCAGCCGTCGCCAAGACCCCAGACCGCCAGGGTCTGGCCGAAATCTTCGGGAGGCGGCGGAGCGATTTCGTAGTCGTCATTGGCGGCGTCTCGAACGCCGAGAATGCCGACTGTCGTGTTGATCAGGAACCGGTTCAACTCAGTGCCGGCGGCTTTGCCTTTGCCCTGCAGCAGGCAGTTGACTCCGCGTACGGGCATCGCCAGATTGTCAAATACGTTGCTAACGCCCACCCGGCCGGGCTCGGGAACGACGGCTTTGTATCCATCGACGACGGGTTTTGCGACCCAGACGTACAGTGCGTCGTTGAACTTGAACACGCCGCGGTTCCATTTCTCGATCGGATCGTAGACCGGCTTGGTCTGAACGTCCAACTCGTCTTCGAGTTCGTCAAGATCATCAAGATCGTCGGCGTTGTCGGTATCGGCGGCGGCCAGTTCGTTGGCTCCCGGCGTCGGACTGATCGACGTAGCCGGGCCGCCGGGGTTCGAAATCGAGCAGCCTGCAAGCATCGCAGCGATAATAGCGAGGATTAAGAATGATTTTGTCATGGTTCGTCTCCTTCAACGTTAGCCGGCGACTGGGCCTCGGGGCCAAACGGCTTGGTCATAACGAGTATCGCCGGCAGTATTGTAAGGTCCGCCAACAGCGCTACTATCATAGCCAATGCCGTCAGCAATCCAAAGCGGATAGTCGGAACGAACTGCGACAACGACAGGACTGACAGTCCGATCGTGATCGCAAGGGTGGTGTAGCACATCGCCCGGCCGACGGTCCGATGGCTTCGGTGCATCGCCGGGATATATGATCGGTCGATAGCGAACTCGGCCTGAAATCTATTCAGGTAGTGGATCGTGTCGTCAACGGCGATCCCAACGCCGATGGCGGCAATAGTGATCGTCATCATGTCCAGCGGCAGGCCCATGTGCCCCATCGCCCCCAGGACAACAATTACGGGAAAAGCGTTCGGGGCCATCGCGATCAGCGCCAGGCGCCACGATCGCAGCAGCACCATGAACATCGCCGACAGCAGACCCATAGTGATCCCCAAGGTCAGTATCTGCGAGCCGAACAGGTCCTGCAACACGTTGTTGTACAGCACCAGAAGACCGGCCAGTCGCACTTGATCGGGTTGCACCCCGGCGCTGGCGGGCAATTGATCGCGTATCCTTTTGAGCAGTTCATTGCGTCGCAGTGATTTGTCGGAATCCCGAACGCGGACCGACAGGCGGGCCTCGTTGTGCTCTACCGAAACGTACGGGGCGATGAGCATGTCCCGGAACTTTTCGGGTGTCTTTTCGTAAAGGATCGCCAGGTCAATGCTCTCAAGCCGGCCGGCGTCGATCATATCCTCGGCCAGCTTCACTGTCGTGGCCAGCGAGAGCACCTTCCCGGTCTCCGGCAGATTATCGAGCCAGAGGTGCGCATCGCGGATGCAGTCGACTTTCGCGCGAGTAAACCAGTATTGCGGATCGTTGGCGTCGATCTCGAAATCTTCGAATCCTTCAAGATCGGAGAGATCATCGTCGTCGTCGGCAGCGGCGCTGGCCGGTTCGACCTCAGGCGGCGCGGGCGCGCCGAATTCGATAATCACGTCCAGCGGCGTGGTGCCGCCGAGCTGCTGATCGATCACCTTCATCCCCTGGTGAATCTCGGTTGACGTATCGAAGTAGTCGATAAAGCGATTCTCGACCTCCAGCCTGGCCGCGCCGACGGCGCTGATCAGAAGCGCAACGGCGCCCAGGCCGATGATAAGTCCGCCGCGTTTCTCGGTCCATCCGGCCAGCATATCCATGAACGACAGGTGCCTTGCCGTCAGCCGCGGCGGCGGTCCTTTAGGCAGCATGACCAGCAGCGCCGGCAGGAGCAGGAATGTCACGATCAGGGCTACCGTCAGGCCCAGGACCATCGTCCAGCCGAGCATGACCACGGGCGGCATATTGCACGCCAGCAGCGATGCGAAACCAACCAGCGTTGTCAACACGGCGTACGCACAGGGAGGCCACTTGAGCCTGACGGCTCTATCGACAAGCTGTCTCTGTGTCGCGTCTGGATCGTCTGCGTGCAGTTCGCGGTACCGAACGATCAAGTGAATCGCAACCGCCATGGCAATAATGAGTTGCAACGATACAAAGTTGCAGGAAATCACCGTCACGTCCCATCGCAGCCAGCCGAGAAGACCGATAGTGGCGATCGCCGAAGCGCCGCAGCTCAGCAACGGCAGCAAGACCCATCGAACGCGCCGGAAGATCAGCCCCAGCACCAGCGCCAAGGCGCCGGCTATGCCCAGGGCGAACATGCTTATGTCGCGCTGGACGAAGCGTATCATGTCGTCTGCGATCATGCCGACTCCGCCGAGGAACAGTTCTGCTTTGGAGCGGTGTCGGTCCATGATCTCGCGAATCGCCGAGATGTCCGCTCGCCTGCGCTCGGCGATAACATCTCTGTATTTTCGCAGCCGATCCGATACGTTCTGGAGTTCGACGCGACCGGCTTGGTCAATGGCGCCTTCACGCCGCATGCGGCGAAGTTCGTCGCGACGATCGACAAGGGCCTCGTGAGCCTTGTCGGGTAGAAGATGGATCAGGAGCGAGGTGGTGCGCGCGTCAGGACTCAAGAGCAGGTCCCGGTACAGGTTGCTGTCGCGAAGCGATTCGGCGGCGATCTGGCGAGAGACCTTTCCGGACTCCAGCGTCGGCAACTCGGTAGTCAGATCGTCTACAGACGCCGCCCGGCCGTTCAGCAGCGGAACGTCAAGAACGGTCTGCACCTCGTCAACGCGCTCCAGCGCACTCAAGTCGTCTCGCAGGCGCCCCAGAGCCGCGAGCGATTCGGGAGCGAATACTCCCTCCTGCGGCGTGCATGTGAGGATTAGCAGCTCCCGGCCGCCGTAGCGATTGTCGAGCTTGCGAGCGTAATGCAGATCGGCGTCATCCTCCAGCAGGAGCATGTCGGCTGATGCGTCCAAGCGGAAATGCCGCATCTGGTAGCCCAACACGGCTATCGCCGCGGCGAGCAACAGCAACACAATTCGCGGACGCGCCAGAACGACGCGATCGAGAAGACTCGACGAACCGGAAGAGGGTGTCGTCATGTGCGCGGTCCGCCTTTAGGCTTCTCCGGCGGCGGCTTACGCAGACGCTTGAGCAGATCCTCAGGCGTGCCCCTGCTCAGGACGTCATTGAACTGCGCGCGGTAGCTTCTCAGTATGCTGACCCCTTCGATCTCGATGTCATAAATGCGGTACAGATCGCCAATCCGGCGGAACTTGTGCAGGATGGTCCAGCGGCTGGTCTTGGAGACGATCTCGACTGGGACGTGGACAATCTTCGGCCCGCCCGCCCGCGTAGTCGGCTTGCGGCTTTTGGACGGCTTCTGCGGCAGCGCAGGTTTGAAGGCCACGCTTTCGCCGCCGTAGTCGGCGATCCGCCGGCCGTATGATTCCTTCAGACGCTTGACGAACAGCGCCGAGAACTCCTTGATCTGTGCGGCGCTGAACCTGCGCCAATTCTTCGAGCCCAGGGCCAGGCGGGTCATTGCGCGGAAATCGAAAACAGGCGTAACGATCTCCTCGACGTGCAAACGCTTGGTCTGCTGATCAGTCTTCGGGTTTCGCACGACGAGCAGAACCGCGTTCCAACGCCTGCGAACTATCTCCTCGGGCTTACCGAGCCCTTTGGGATCGAGACCGCCCATATGCGCCGGCGTTTTGGCTGCTGATTTAGTCGCCGGCGGTGCGGCGGCCGGCAGACCAGTAGCTACGATGGCAACAATCGCCGCTGCGAATACAACATGCATACAAAACCTGTTCAGCCGCATGGTTATCTCCAGGTAAGGACCGCAAAATCCCGCATTTCCGGCATGCGACAAGAGCGTCTGCGGGCGTTCGAACAGCGAAGGCGTCATCCGCAATTCCCCGGATAACCCCGCCCGGCTACGCCGCCGGTCGCTTCACTCAGTATTATAGCGCCACTGGCCATCAACAGGAAGATTTTACCGGGCCCGAATCGGCCCGAATTCCGCGCGTATCAAGACTCGCAGGCCCGGCGGCGCAATTATCACTTCCCGGCCGGTAGTTTCGCTTTCAGTTGCTTCTTGTACGTCCCGGCGTTGACCATCTCGCGGATCCAGCAGTTTCCGCAAATGCATTTGGGCCGGCCGCACGTTCCGTCGATGTTAATGAACTCAAGCGGCTCGTAGGCACCCTGGGCCAGTTTCAGCATTTTCGCGTAACGCTTGTCCCGAGTCGATTCGTATCCGTTGTCGATGGTCCCCCAGCCGCCTTTACTCGCAGCCAGCGGTCCGAGCAGTATTCTGGACTCCTTCAAGTCCGCCGGATTCACCAGCGCCCCCAACGGTTGAGAAGCCAGCTTCGCTCCGAACAGCTCCTTGATGTACGCCCTGAGAGCGGTTTGCCCCGACGAACTGGGTTTTCTCTGCTCGATCCTGTTGGGCAGGTAAGTTCCGTAGCACTGGCTGTTCAAATCGAGCCATGTCACGATCCGCTCGAAGCTGTCGCGATCGAGCTTCACGCCGTTGTGCCCCGCCAGCAGCATTTTGGGCAGCTTGCTGGTATGCGAGAAGTAATCGCGGGCCACGCTGATGAACGTCTCGCCGTTTCGATGGGCCAGCCTGGTCCCGGCCGCCCTGGCAAGCGTTTGGTACGAAGCGGGACGAGCGTCGAACTGCTTGGTCCCCTTAGATTCATCCATCACGACAGAGAACACGTAGCTCTTGGACGGGGTCTTGCCCTTTTCGTTCTTCCCGCCGAGTCCGTGACAGCCGATGCAGTAGCGATCCAGAACCGGCTGGACGGTGCGGGTGAAGCTGAACGCCATGTCGTCGTAATCGACGCCGGGAACCGGTCTGAGCGGATTGACCTTCACTCGCGTTTTGATGATGTTCGGCGGACTCGACGCGCGATTCTCGTGGCATCCGACGCACGTCTGGGTCTCACCGGGCTGGAGGTAGATAAACGATCGCATGGTCATCACGGCCATGTTGTTTTCGTCGAGGGCCTGCAACTGCAGCGGAACGCCGGCCGGAGCCGACAGCGCCACAGAACCGTCGGGGTTGACTGGCGCAGTTCCCAACGGGCGCTTGATAACTTCGTTGGAGACTTCGCCCCTGGGCCAGTGGCCTCGCGCCGGCTGGGTCAATATCAGGTTGACCCGCATCGACTTGATCGACCCTTTGGCGATCGGGTGCTTCTCGTTGACGTGCCGATTGATGTAGACATCCTGCACGACCAGCGTGCCGGTCTGCTCTTTGGGATTCTCCGGCAGGACCGACGGGATCACCCGCGGAACCTTCCTGGGCCGCACAGGCATCGCCGCTGAGACCTCTTCGGCTCCGTAGATCAGTTCGCGTCCGCCCATGGTGTCTATGAGGTACGTCCTGTATCCGCGTCCGCTCTTTGCGTAGCTGCAGAGGAACAGCGTGTCGTTTATTGGATATGGCGCCATCGCCGTTGCGCGGGTTTTCAGGCCGGCGGTGCTGCTGGCTTCGAACACGGGAACCGGGGCCTTGAGCATCCAGGCCATCGCGTCGTACCGCGCTTCGGGGAACGCTATTTCCGGAGTCAACACCGTCAGCGGCTCCAGGCCGTCTTCGCCTTTGGAGACATCGACTATTATGATCGAACCGTGCGTGTATCCGTGGTGCGCCATCGCCGTCGAGACCACTTTGTTAGTGCCCGGGATCGGCTGGGTGTCGGCGATCATGCAGGGGCTCGGGCGGTAGTTGCCGTAGTAGTGAGCCGTGCGCGTGCCGTCGGGATTGGTTGTCCAGAGCGACTGGAAACGCGTGTCGTGACGGTTAATGTAGTCCCATCGCGTGTAGACGATCCTGCCGTCGCTGAGCACGGCCGGGTCCCATTCGTTGGCCTCTCCGAACGACAGTCGCCTGATCCCGCCGCCGTCAGCGTTCATACGGTACATCAGGAAAGCCGGAACGTAGCGCGATCCGTGGCAGCGCCCGTAGGATTGGTTGCGGCTCGAGATAAACGCCAGTCCGCCGTCGGGCAGGTAGCACGGATCCCAGTCTTCTATGACAACGGTCTTGCGCCCGTCGACTCTGTCCATCGGGTCTTTCAGCGTGCCGGTGAGCTGGCGAACTGACGAACCGTCAATTTTGGCCTCGTATATCCAGTGTCGTTTCATGTTACCGCTTACCGTGATATAGCAGAAGGCGAACGCTACGCGCGAAGCGTCGTACGACAGATCCGGATGGTGATAGTACCCCTCCGGGAGGCTCTTGGTGATGTTCGTTTCCTTCGGCTTGTCGGTTTGCCAGTTGGCCAGCAGGAACAGGCCCTTGCCCTTGCGGGCATGCCTTCCGAGGTACTGATCGCACATGTGACCGGGCCCTGGAGGAGGGTTCTTGCAGATCAGCAATTTCTCGAACTGTAGGTCGGGATGCTGAAACAGTATCTCCCGCCGCAACGCGATGACTTCGGCCAGCAGTTTGTCGAACTCCGCCGGTTTGGCCCGGGCTACCTGGACGGTGAGTTTTTCCAGGCGTTGCGACGCTTCGCCCAGCGGTTTGCTCTTCTGGACGTACTCCAGCGTGAGCTTGGCCAGCTTGAGCTTGCATTCGAGTTCGAACGTCTTCTTGAGGTCACCCAGTTCAGCGATCAACTCGCCGGCCTGGGCGAAATCGTCGATTCGCGATTCCCTTATCGCCTTGGCCAACTGGCCGCCCTTTTCGGCGAGCTTGTCGAACTGCGGCATGAGGGCCTTTGAACGAGGAACCCCGTCGGTTGCGGCGACCAGCGTCTTGAACTCCTTAATCTGCCCGTCGAGACGCATGTCGGCGTACTTCCTGAGCATCGGCACGAGAACGGTGTAGTAGCGAATGTAATTCTCCCGAATCTTCAGGAACGCACTGCGGTCGATTTTCGATCGATCAGGAAACATCTCGTCGATCTTCTTCATACGCGCACTGGGCAAATCCCAGTAGTAGCGGCGAGCAGCTTCGGCGTATCCTTCCCACAGGCCCGCGCAGATCTTGGCCCTGTTTATCTCCCTGTCGCGGTCGCGAACGCTGCGCAGCTTCGGATCGCTCCGGGTGATTTGCTCGAGCATTCCGCCCAGCTTTGAGAACTGCTGCATACTCGCCGAAACCAGTTCCACACGGGACTTATTGTCAACCCACCCCATGGCCCACATATCGCAGACCGGCAGTTTCTCGATCACGAACTTTACTGTGCCTGCGGGCAGGTTGAAGCGATACTCGGTCACGTCCAGCCAGCGACGCATCCGCTTTACGGTCCTGACTACGACACCGCTTTCCAAGTCGCGGTGGTTCAGGCTCGTTCGCTTGCCTTTGGCGTCGACGGCCCAGTATTTCCTGCTGCCGTTGTGATCGAAGAGGCGTGCGGCGAACCTGTCGATCCCGCCGACGTAAATCACGCGCGCCTTGCCGACAGGAAACTCATAAGTTCGCTCCCGGTTCTCCCTGGTGATCTCTCGCGATGACCAGAGCCTCGGCAGGTTCAGGAAGTCGGGGAACGTCTGGCCGGGTTTCTGCTCGAAACCGGCTTTGGCCCAGTCCTGGCGGGTTATCCGAGTAAGTTCAATCTTCGAATCGACCAGCGTTTGGCCGGTGGTCGCGCCGGGCCGATACCACGACGGGGCGGCGTTCTTCTTGCCCTTGGCCAGCGCGGGCCCTGCAGACAGAGCGACGATGAACAGGCAGACCGCGGCCGGGATAGCAGCTCGAACGTAGTTGGATAATACGCGTAGTTTCATGAATTCACTCTTTATTTCGCTTTGGGGCGCCTCAGGCGGCCTGGACCAGCCTGCCGACAGCCTTAAAGTTGTGCAATAAGGAAAGCCATAGTGGTTCGATAAAGTCAAAGAG
>CAYMSH010000268.1:0-9098 GCA_964392945.1 uncultured Planctomycetaceae bacterium
CTGGACGAATCGATCGTATTCCTGATCGCACAGAACGCCCCGCTGGACCAGTATCTGATGACCCACTCGCAGTACCTGTTCGCGCAGAATCCCGAGCAGGCGGTCGTCGATCCCGACAACCCGCACATTGTCGTGGGGCACCTGCGATGCGGCGCCCACGAACTGCCGCTGACCCCGGGCGACGCCGAGACGTTCGGGCCGTACGCCGAGACGATCCTCGATCTGCTCGAAGAGGACCAGGCCGTCAAGCAGATCGACGAGAACTGGTACTTCTCGTCCAGCGACTATCCGGCGGCCGGGGTGAACCTGCGAAACATCGCCGGGCCGGTTTACACGATCCAGGACATCACCGCCGCAGAGCGCGTGATCGGAACTGTAAGCGAAATAAGCGCCCTGGCCCAACTGCACGATCACGCGGTTTACATCCACGCGGCCGACACGTATTTCGTGCAACGGCTGGACATCGACCAGAAGATCGCGTTCGTAGAGCGGTTGGACCTGGACTACTACACCCAGTCGGTCCAGAGTTCCCAAATCCGCATCGACGAGGAGGACCAGACCTCCGACTGGCGCAGCGCCAAACTCGGATTCGGCGACGTAACTGTCACGACAACAATACCGATGTTCAAGAAGATCCGCTTCCACTCGCGGGATTCACTCGGCTTCGAAAAGCTCGATATGCCGCCCCAGACGCTTGAGTCAGTGGCGATGTGGTTCTCTCCGCCGGCGAAGATTGTCGAAGGGCTGCAGTCCGGCGACATGCAGGTCGGCGAGGCGCTGGTGGGCATAGCCAACGTGCTGGTCGAAGTGGCCTCGATGTACGTGATGTGCGACGCCCAGGACATAGGCGCCGTGGTTGATGCGAGCTGCCTGGGCTCCGATGCGCTTTTCCTGTACGATCGCTACCCCGGCGGGATGGGCTACGCCAAGCGATGCCTGGACCGCTTCGAAGAGATACTCACCACGATCAGAACCGTTATCGACGACTGCGTCTGCGAAGACGGCTGCCCTTCGTGCGTGGGCGCCGCGATCCCGTCTTTCGCCCTTGGCGACATAGACTCAGCAGTCCGAGGACGAATACCCGACAAAGCGGCGGCTAAACTCCTCCTTGCCGGCATACTGGGATGAACCGCCGCAACGCTATGCGTTTTTCAGCACTTCGTACCTGAAGCAACTGGTCAGGTGATCGTTGACCATGCCGACGGCCTGCATGAATGCGTAGCAGATCGTCGAGCCTACGAAATTGCACCCGAGTTTCTTCAGGTCCTTGCTCATCGCGTCGGACTCGCTGGTTAGCGACGGGATGTCGGCCATCGTTTTCCAGGCGTTTTTTATGGGCTCGCCGTCCACGTATCGCCAGAGGAACTCGCTTAGCGAACCATGCGATTCCTGGATGCTCAGCACGACCCGCGCGTTGCGGACCGCCGATTCGACCTTCAGGCGGTTCCGCACGATCTCCGGATTGCCCAGCAGTTTCTCTATTCGTTTCGGAGTGAACCTGGCGACTTTGCTGATATCGAAGCCAGCCAGCGCCTTTCGATATCCCTGTCGCTTCTTCAGGATCGTCAACCAGCTCAGGCCCGCCTGGGCGCCTTCAAGGACGAGCATCTCGAACAGTTTGACGTCGTCCCTGACCGGCACGCCCCACTCATCATCGTGATATTCCACGTAGAGCTGATGATCTCCGCACCACGGGCATCGTTGTTTTTCCATACTGTTTCCAATCGGCGGTTTATGGTTGTCCATCAGTATAAGTTACAATATGATAAAGTCATGGCTAATCAACCGCCGGAATCCGAATTCGCAACCAGGATCGAAGCTTTTCAGAGCCAGTATGCGTCGATCACGTCCGAACTGGGCAAGGTGATCGTCGGCCATAGCGGCGTGATCGAAGAGGTCATGATATGCCTGCTGGCCGGCGGGCACGCGCTGCTCGAGGGCGTTCCCGGTCTGGGCAAGACCCTGCTGGTCCGAACGCTGGCCCAGACGCTCGACGTGCAGTTCCATAGAATCCAGTTCACACCGGACCTGATGCCCGCCGACATTACCGGCACGAACGTTGTTGTCGGCGACGACCATGGCGGTAAGAAATTCGAGTTCCAGCCCGGTCCGATCTTCGCCAATCTGATCCTGGCCGATGAGATCAACCGCGCAACGCCCAAAACCCAGTCAGCGGTCCTCGAAGCGATGGCCGAGCAGACCGTAAGCGTCTCGCGGACCACGCACCAACTGCCGTCGCCGTTTATGATCCTGGCTACGCAGAACCCGCTGGAGATGGAGGGCACGTATCCGCTGCCCGAGGCCCAACTCGACAGGTTCATGCTGAAGATTCTGCTCCAATCGCCCCCGACCGACGAACTGGTCAGCATCCTGGACCGGACAACCGGCGTGGAAACTTCGACCGCCGACCCGGTCGCCGCCAGCGATAACATAATCGATATGCGACAGACGGTTCGACAAGTCGAAGTCGCATCGGAAGTCACGCGTTACATAGCCGATATCGTGCTGGCCACGTCGCCGAATTCGGACATCGCCCCCCCCGCCGCGAGCAAATACGTGCGATACGGATCATCACCGCGCGGCGCCCAGTCGATCCTACTGGCGGCCAAAGTGCGGGCCTTAATCAACGGCCGGGCCAATATCGCAATGTCAGACGTCAAAAAGTCCGCCCCGTCAGCTTTGAGGCATCGCCTCATACTCTCATTCGAAGGCCAGGCCGACAGCATAACCACAGACGACGTAATCGCCGAAGTGCTCGACGCGGTTAAGCCTCAATAGGCAGACAAAACGGCAACAGCTCTTACCACAGAGAGCACAGAGAACGACGACGGCGTGACAGATGCTACGGCCACTACTACTGCCAAGACAACGACGAGCACACAGAGGAAAGCAACGTCAACTTCTCCGCTGACCAGCACCCTGTGCGGGGAAGTGTAACATACGACTCCGTCAGCCGTTGACTACCTCTGTGTCCTCGCCGTTTATCTAAGTCGTTGCCGTCACCGTAGCATAGATTACGCCGTTGCTGTTCTCTGTGCTCTCTGTGGTAAAAGCCGTCCGTCGTCGGCCTTTACATTCCCAGTAGCAGCAAGACCATGAAGTACCCAATCGCCAGGGCCGCCATTATGCATGCGGCCGGGATGGTGCGTTTGTAGACTGGTTTGAACGGTGTTTCGAAGTACTTGTTCGACACTGCGTGGCAGACGTGCAGCGGCGTGAGCATCATTCCAAGGTGTCCGCAGGCATAGGCCAGCACGACGTACGACGCGGGCATCGGTTCGTCGCCGAGAGTCACCATCTTGTAGATTATCGGGAAGCTGATTCCGACAAACCCGATCGCCAGGCCGGTGACCATCCCGGAAATGAACGGCAGCAGAGCGACAACCACAATTACGCCGACGTGCATGGCCTCCAGTTCGGCTCCCATCTTGGCGCCGGCGTGAGTTTCGCTCAGCACGCTCTGAAACGCCATGATGCTCAACACTAGAAGGAGCAGTTTGTAGATCGACGGTTTCGCGAATATTTTCCGCAACGACCCCGACGCCATTCGATTCAGGCGAGCGGTCCAGAGCAACGAAGTCACCAGTCCGACGATCAACGGACCGTACTTCACCAGCGCCGACAGCCACGGCGTCTTTCGCACATCCGAGCGCGACAGTCCCATGGGCCAGAGAATCGACCAGGCGATGAGCGTGCCGGACACCCAGACCAGCGGAACGATCCATATCGACGATGTGTTCCTCAGCAGTCGGCGTTTCGTTCCGCTCGGCGGGCTCTGGCCGCGGATACGCAGGTCCGGATGCAGTCCGCGGAATATCACCAGCCCGCTGAGGGCCATGAACAGCCCCAGCGGAGCGGTCAGCAGAATGTACGAACCCATCGGCCAGCCGGCGTGATCGACCGCCAGCAGGACGCCGGGATACAGGGGCCAGAAGTGCTCCCATATGTGGCGGTACCAGTAGTTAATCGCCGAGAGCCTCCCGCCGCTTTCGCCGCTGCCGTCGGCCGCAGATTCAACCATCGGAGCCGAAAACAGCGCCCCGCCGGGCATCGGCAGCAACCCGACAAGCGCCGGCAGTGCGGCCATGGCGATCGCGGGCCGGCGCAAGAGAGTTTTGGCCAGTTGGACAATTTCTTCGAGTTGCCCGGCGCCGCGCATGGTCTGGGAGAGCCCCAGCAGAAGAACGGTTATCGAACCGAGCCCGATGCTGCCGGGACTGAACATGCCCCGCAGCGCGGCTCCGCCAATCTGCAGCGGCCCGAGCCCGAACAGCACCCCTAGGACCGCCCCGCCGACAAGCACCGCAGCGCCCAGCGGAACCTTGCACCGTACGAGCACAAGGATCAGTGCGAACGAACCGAGAGTGGCCCCTAGAGCATCGGCCGACACAAGCTCTCGAAAAAACGCTTCCATCGCAAGAGCTTAAGCGAACGAAGACCCCGTGGCAATCGCAGCTATGGAGTGTCGGCAATGTTCTCGTCATTGCCCGGAGCGCATTGGGCTTCCTTCTTCCTACGATAGTAGTTCCGCGTGGTCTTGACAATGATCGCAATGTAGAGGCCGAAAAGCCCCAACATGAACGCCGTACTCATAAAAGTATGCATCGGTCCATGCGAAATCGGAGTGCCTATAAATCCGAATGCGAATATCACCAGCGCGATCGGAACTCCGAAAATGAGCCATATTCCGATCAGTATGATTCGTCGCGGCGGCGCGCTGGTCGCCTTGGAGACCATCTGACCGACCGAGAGGACCTGCCCTACGGGATCTATCGCCGCGTGACTAGTAAGGGGCGATCCGCACTGGTCGCAGAAGTGCTGGAGCTTTCCGGCCGGAGCCAGACAAGCCGTGCAAAGCGGCGTGCCGGAATCTTCGTCCGGAACGTCACACTCGTCCTGCTGCTCGAAATCGCCAGCCACTGACGGTTTGACTGTGAAACCGAAAAAGGCGGCCGCGAAAGCCCCAATCGCCGCGAAAAAGGCTACCGTTTCGTACTCGACGCCGAACATCTCTCGGCCGCCGAAAACCACAAGCCAGAAGACCGGCATCGCCAGCCCCAAACTCGCAAAAATATTGACCAAGGTCTTCATAACGATTCAATCATCCCATATTCTCCCGCCTGACGCCACGGATAGTGTACAATGTGCGCAACAATTAACGTCGCCGAGACAGGGAGATGATCGTGGATAAACGCTTTGTGACGATGTTTGCCGTGTTGGCTTGTTTCGCCGGCGTGCTGGCCGCCGAAACCGACAAGTCCGACAAGCCGCCGGCGGATATGCCGGATCTTACCGAGTCGTCCAAACTCCCGGCCAGGATGCCCAAGACCGTTTCCGGCAGGGTCTATGTCGATAAGAACACCAACGGGAAGTTAGACAGCGGCGAAGCGGTCACGGGCGCACGTGTCACAGACGGAGTCCACTTCGTCAAGACCGACACAAAGGGGCGATACTCGATAACTCTCAAGCCCGACCCGCTGATCCCGTACCTGCCCAGCCGAACTGTCAGCGTATGCTGGCCGGATGGGACCTGGCCCGTGCAGAAAAAACGCGGCGGCGTCTGGTCCTGGTGGGCTCGCCTGAAAGATATAAAGGACGCCGACAATGTCGATTTCCCACTGGCGGTTCGCAAAGGCAAGCTGCCGATCTGCGTGTCGTTCGGGACAGATCCGCATGACGCCCTGCGCCGCGAGCAGAACAGAATCTTCAGCGACGAGATTGCACGGGCCGAAAAGAACCACACGCTCTTTTCGGTAATGGGCGGAGACCTCGGCTACCTCGGCTTCAAGAATGCCGACGCCGACTACGCCGACATACGAAAATACACCAACAACTTCCCGACCCTCATGATGCACTGCATCGGAAATCACGATGTCGTCAAGGCCCACAGCAAGTGGTGGGACACGCCTCATGAACTGGCCGGCAACGGAGCGTTCACAAAATACCTGGGGGCCATCCGCTGGTCGTTCGATCACGCCGGAGTGCACTTCGTCGGTGTGGACTGGATGCTGATCGATGAGAAGGGACACGTCCAGTGCGGCATGGCCGATTCGACAATCGACTGGCTCGAACGGGACCTCAAGTCGGTCAAGAAAGGAACGCCGGTCTACTTCTTCAACCACCAGCCCTGGAGCCCGAACAAGAAGTTCTACGAGGTCTGCGCCAAGTACGGCGTGAAGCTCTGCCTCGGCGGACACTCGCACAGGAACATGTACCTGGCGCTGAACGGCGGCGTGGAATACTGGACCAAGATGAGTCTCTACACGCTGATCTATATCGACGCCAGCGGCTTTGAATTCGTCGATCGCTGCATCTATCGCGGCGGGCGAAGCGAATGGAACGACACCTGGCATCATACCAGCCGTGGGTGCGCGCTGTACACCGACACCGGCGCCGAAAAGAAGCAGCGCGGGCGGCCGGCGTCTTTCGAAAATGTGCGCGTAACCAGCGGAGCCAAGGCCCTGAAGGTTCCCGAGGGTCCGACGTGCGACATCCGCATAGGCGCTCGCGGCACAGGCGACAAGCCGGCAAAACGCTGGGGGCTCCGCATTACCGATCGGAAGGGAAAGACATGGGAGCTTGTCCGCACCGACGCCGACAACTCGCTGGACCTGCTGGGGCGAAAGACGTTCTTCAACCCCAAACTCCTGCACCCCAAGGCGGTGCGCAAGGCGAAATCCATCGACCCGGAACAACAGAAATGGATCGAGATGCGGGTCTTCCTGATGCCCGACCGAATCAGGGTGATCGTAAACAATCGCCTGCATTACCAGAAGTTCGTCAAGATCGGCCGACCGGCGAAGATCGAATACTTCGCCGAAGGCGGAACCGCCGAGTTCGGGCGAATAGACATCTGGAAGAGAACATGGCCCAAAGACGCCAAACTCCGCGCCACCGCCAACACCGGCTAGCGCCCGTCGCGGTGTTTTCATGTTACCGATAAGAGATTCGGGTCACTAGCGAGGTGAGGCCCTGATCAATGACCGCCTAACGAACGATTTGAGAGAATTCGCCATGATGAGCAGGAATCTGAAACTCGGCGTGCTGGCAATACTCACAGCGACGGCTATGTGTCAGCTTGGAATAGTTCGATCCGAGGCCAAGCCCGCGCCGGAGAGCAAAACGAAACCCAACGCAAACGACAAACTGGCGATGCGAATCGTTTTCTTCACACCGAGTGACGTAGATCCTCCGCAAGGCTCCGCCCAGAGAATAAAGAAAATCGCCGACTACACGCAGGCGTTCTTCTCGAAGTGGATGAAGCACTGGGGCTACCCGCCGGCGCAGGAGCTGAATATCCCGCGCGACAAGAACGGGGTCCCGAAGATCCTCTTCTTCAAGTGCCAGCACACCCAGGCCACCGGGAAATACAGCCGACTCGGCTTCCAGGGGCAAGTAGCGTATCAGGCCTTGAAGAAACACGGTCTCCCTGGGCGCGGGCAGGTCTGGTGGTTATTTATGCACAAGGCCGTCGAAACTCAATGGGGACGCGGCGGCGGCGACGTTCGTCGCGGCGGCGGGGCCACCGCTCGCTATTATCCCGACGCGGGCGAGATCAAAACGAGCGATGAACTGGGAGGCGGTTTCCTGCGACAGATTTGCCTCAAAGGAGCGATTCACGAATTCGGACACGCCATGGGCCTGCCGCACATCGGCCCCAGAGACGGCGACAAGCTGGGAAACTCCCTTATGGGACCGGTAAACAAAGCCTACGCCGCAAGAAGGAACCCCAGGGAAGAGCGGGTCTATCTGTCAGAAGCCGCCGCCGCGATGCTCTGGAAGCATCCGCTGTTTTCCGGCACGACCAAGGACCGCAACATCGTACCGAAGGCCGAACTGCTGGACTTCAAGGCGTCGCATGACAAGAAGACAGGCCAAGTGGAAGTCACCGGCAAACTGAAGTCAAACTATCCCGCACACAGCGTAGTTGTGGCCAATGCGCCCAAACGTTCTCACCCGGGAGGCTACTGGCGGAAGATGTTCGTCGCCCGAATCGCCAAAGATAGAACGTTCCGCGTGTCGGTCAAAGAACTCAAGCCCGGCGACGGGGAATTGCGGATTGTGTTCTGCTTCAACAACGGCGCGATCGGAGGAGCCGGCTTCCGCCCGGGCGAGGCCAGCGAGTTTGTAAAACAGTATCGCTACAAAGACGGAGCATTCAGCTTCTAGACAAACCGAATCGTTAGTCCAGGAACATCCAGAGCCCGGCCCCTACTACTGGAAGCGTCGGGAAGAGTTTTGTTATCAGGGGAATCTTCCCTCGTGATCTAATGAGCAGTCCGCCTTTGTCGGGCTTGAAGACCGCTATTTCCGGGCCAAGCATTCGGGCGACCCTGGCCGTCGCGGGTATCGACGTCAGCGGGAAATCGGCGGCGGCGCCGTACTGGGCGTTGTTGTGCATCGCCGCGATAAGCATCGGCCAGAACATTTTCGCCATCTCGGCCATGTCGACCTGGAAAATAGCCGACCCGTCGCCTGCGAGCTTGGCCAGTTTGGCGGCTTTGGATTTCGCCGAAGACCCGCCGGAGCCGTCCAGCAGAGCATCGATCGCCGAGGCCATCGCCCCATGATTGGCGGTTATCACCAGGCAGTCCTTCGCAACGGCGGCATTGAGCGGCTCGGCCAGCGGGACGATCCTTATTTTCCGGTAGGTCCTTGGCGATTTCGGCGTCTTGCCGTCGTCGGGTCCGGCCGCGAGTTTCGCCAGGGCGTCTAGAGACTTAACAGCTTTGGCCTGGTCCTTTACGTCCAGGACAAGACCGATCGGCGGACCGCCGCCGCCCAACATCAGGCCCATGATCGTCGGCAGGTTCGTCAGGAACATGCTCGCGTTGCCGTTGCTGTTGGCCAGCAAATCGCCGACATGCGTGAGAACGGGGTTTTCCGCCGTCTCGCCGTCGGCGGTGTCAGGCGCGGCCAGGAGATTTGTCAGGATGCCGCCGATCCACTTGGTGCTGAATCTGCCGGCCAGTGAAATCGCGGCGCCTCGCGGCGTCATCGACAGGGCCTTCTTGTAGCTTCCGCCCTGGATGAACAATCCGCCGCTGTTGGGCGCATCGGCGTACGTCAGTCGGGTGTAAACGTTATCGACATACCCG
>CAYMSH010000269.1:0-1298 GCA_964392945.1 uncultured Planctomycetaceae bacterium
AGCTGCAAACCAGACTTCACGGTTTTGCTTTACCCGGCCTATATGAACAAGGGGACGGCACTGAGTAAGGACTTTACT
The DNA here is from genome assembly GCA_964392945.1 of uncultured Planctomycetaceae bacterium. Taxonomy (GTDB): domain Bacteria; phylum Planctomycetota; class Phycisphaerae; order SM23-33; family SM23-33; genus BS750m-G57. Next base: position 79 of record CAYMSH010000269.1, read on the forward strand.
GTTTCCAAAAAACTCAGCCCAACCCTGATTGTATCAGCCAAAGACGACAAGGGCTTTTTTCCCGGAAGTCAAATTTATGCCAAAGCTCTGAAAGAAGCCGGTGCATCCATTCGCGTCCACTTTTTTGAGAAGGGCGGTCACGGATTCTCCCTTCGACCTAAACAGCACCCGCTTTCCACTTGGCCGGATCTTTGTTTGCAATGGTTTAGGGACAAGGACATTATTGAAGAAGAAGCCGAACAAGAGAATGCACCTGACAAGAAATAGCTGCGCCATTTCTTGCCAGTGATTCTAGGCGTTCGACAGTGTATAGATTCTGCTGATGATGAGACCGATTGAATCGATTCGCCGAGGACCTGGCGTCCGCCAAACTCGCATACATAACTGGACCGAGACAATGCACACACCAACGAAGAACACCGAATCGGGCGGCAAAACGGCCGCACTCAAGTACTGCACACTGCTACTGGTCCCCTTCCTCTGCGCATCCTGCATTTCGAACGATCTTGGACACGCAAAGAGATCCCTCCAGGGAACCTGGGAGGTCAACAGTATCTTCTCTGTTGAACAAGACATGTCGGGCCCCAACAAGGACGGCAACCACAAGGAAACCGGTCGCCTGGGGAGCTTTACGTTCTCCGAGAACCAGGCCGCCTACAGCTACACGCGGCTCGGAAAGACCTACTCGGGAGCCTCTCTGTGGAAACTAACTCGAGAAACGGCGCCCGAGAGCTTCATTTCGGTGGAGCGTTACACTCTTTACCTGAAGGATCAAGTCTACGATATCAGCTTTGGAGACAGGACCTCTGATGCCGAGCAGAACGCCCGCGAGATTGCTCTGCGATTCGTTCCCGTCGCGAAAGAAGACAGGCGTTATTATATCATGGATCTGACCAAGAAATAGCTTGCGGCAATCAAAGCCGAACAAGGCGTTGCAGCGGACCTCGGGGAGTTCCGGATTTCAGCCTCCACTTTCCAAATCCACTGAATGTGAGCGTTCGGCGGGACAATAATGTGGATTGGCGCCCAAACAAGCCGGCGACACTATCGCCCGTGATTCAATTCGTATTGTATAAGCGTAAGCCATGGCGACGCCGCCCTGGACGCCGTTATTCCGACAATATGTCGCAAATAACATGCATATTTCCGCAGATAAAGCCGTTTTAGGGCTTGGCGATTCGGGGGGGGGGGGGGTTATTAAATTATTTGTTGGGAATTTG
>CAYMSH010000269.1:1348-9014 GCA_964392945.1 uncultured Planctomycetaceae bacterium
CCGGGCGGATGTCTGTATCAATTGAACAACCGAGAGGTTGCTAGAGGTAGGGAGCAGTAACATGTTTAAGAATATGATTAGTATTCTTGTCGTGGCGGGATTGGTGTTCGCGCTGAGCGCGGCACCCCAGCAGGCCGACGCCGGGTTCATCTACCAGGAAAGTTTCGCTGATGACACGGGCGGGCCGAACCTGCACGGAACCAAGCCGAATGATGCTGGAACGGAGACTTGGGTAGCCGACACCGCCTGGAGTGAAACCGGGAATAAAACAACAACCGCAGTCGCGAACGCCTTTCTCCCCTTTAGTCCGGTAGCCGGTAACGTTTATACCTTAGCGGCGACCCTTAATCCGGATTTTGGTACTACCACCAAGTGGATCGGGCTCGGTTTTACCGCTAACAACACCCTTGGTATCGACTTCTGGATGCCGCCAAATAATGCCGCTCCCTGGGTGTTGTTTCGCGATAACGACGCGGCTGCGAATGTGATTACAACCTTCACCGGCCCCGGAGTAACTGGACCCGCCGCTCACGATTTAACACCCGATAAGGTCGGGGCGGTGGAGTTTGCCATCGAGCTCGACACCACGGCAGCCGCTTGGACGGTCGAATGGTTCGAAGACGGCAATTCCCTCGGAACCCACACTTACACCACTAATCCGACGATAACCCATGTTGGGTTCGGCGCACTTGCCAATACCGGATCGGTCAGTGATTTCAGCCTGACACCCGAACCGGCGACGATGAGTTTGTTGGCTCTGGGCGGTCTGGCGATCTTGCGCCGCCGACGCAGGACGCGGGCGTAGAGGCCCGGCGGACTGGAAGCAATATCCTACTTATTAAGAGGCGGCTGGTGCTTTTAGCCCGGCCGCCTTTTGTTATGCCTCGCCACAGGCGGACCGTTGACGAACGATATGAAAACGATGAGATTGACTGCAACGCTGATGAGCTTAATGATCATCGGCGGGTTTGCGACAAACGCTCTTGCCGACACCGCCGACGTGATCGTCTACGGCTCGACCCCCGGCGGATTCTGCGCCGCGATCGCCGCGGCTCGCGAGGGCGCTTCGGTGATCCTGCTGGAACCGACCAGTCACGTCGGCGGCATGAACACAGGGGGCCTGAGCTTCAGCGATTCGAATCAAACCTATCGCAACACGCTGATGGGACTCTTCGACGAATGGCACACCCGCATCCAGCAGGATTACACCGACCGCGGAATCAACCTGCCCTACGACGTCAGCGTCAAGGACCAGACCCGCTGGTCCTACGAACCGCACGTGGCGTCGAGAGTGACCGGTCAGATGCTCAGCGAGGCCGGCGTGCAGGTGCTTACCGAACGCCACCTCAGTTCGGTCAACAAGACCGGCGCCCGCATCACCAGCCTGGGCACAACTAACGGCACGTACTCGGCGCGAACGTTCGTAGACGGCAGCTACGAGGGCGACCTGATGGCGGCCTCGGGAGTTAGCTGGACGATCGGGCGCGAAGGCACCGCTGACTTCCGTGAGTCGCTGGCGGGCAAACGCTACCCGAAGGGCCAGATGAACATCAACGGCTTCGACGCAGGCGGGACCCCCCTGCCGCTGATCACCACTACCGACGCCGGGCCGACTTCCGCCGGCGACGGCAACATAATGACCTACAGTTTCCGCATGTCGCTGACCACCAGCGCGGCCAACAAGGTTCCGATGCCCGCTCCGGCGAACTATGATCCGGCCCGCTTCGAAGTGATCCGCCGCTACGTTCAGGCTGGCGGCTCATCTGTCGGTTTCGACACCTATGCGGTCCCTAACGGCAAGGTTGACGGCAACAATTCCATCGGACGACAGTTCTCCCTTGGTCTTGTAGGCGGAGGCCTCGGCTGGGCCGAAGCGGACCAGGCCGGCCGGGCCGCGATCTTCGAGGAATACAAGCAGTACACCCTGGAGTTCATCCACTTCCTATCGACCGACTCGGTTTTCTCGGCCTCTCAGCGGGCGAATGTCGCCAAATGGGGCTTGTGCGCCGATGAGTTCCCCGATACGGGACATTTCCCGCCGCAACTCTACGTGCGCGAATCACGACGCATGCAGGGCGAGTATGTTGTCAGCCAGAACGACATTATCGACAACCCGGCGAAAGACGACCCGATCGTGGTGTCGTCCTTTCCGATCGATTCGCACGACGTGCAGCGCGTGGCGCTCGAAGGCGGCGGCGTGATCAACGAGGGCACGATCTATCCGGTCCGACAGAACGGGCGAGGATATCCGTATCACATTCCTTACGGCGCGATCGTGCCTGTGGAAGCCGAGGCCGACAACCTGCTGGTTCCGGTTGCTCTGTCCTGCACGCACGTGGCGATTTCATCGATCCGCGTCGAACCGACCTGGATGGTCCTCGGTCAGAGCGCGGGGATCGCCGCGGCGCTGGCGGCGGACCAGGATGTGGCGGTGCAGGACCTGCTCTACGCGGACCTGGAGCCCCGCCTGCTGGCCCAGGGCCAGGTGCTCGACCTCCCGCCGGGATTCGGACCTCCGGACCCTCCCGACCCGCTGGACGGCATAGGCGCCCACAACTCGGTATACATCCGTTCGGGGCATGACAATCCCGCCTATCCGAACACCAACTGGAACGCAGACACCGACAATGAAGTGATCGTCGGGCCTACTATAGGCGACGTGCTCAGGGGCTTGATCGAATTTGACGTCAGCGAGATCCCGGCGAGCGACAAAATCGACTCGGTGTCGCTGGTCCTGACAACTCTGAACGCCACCCCGGGAATCGGCGGGATCAACACGTTCAGCGCCTACGCCTACGGGTTCGACTTCGACGAAACGACCGCCACGTGGAACGCTCCGGGCTCCGGCGACACAACCGCCGGCGGCACGTTCGGAACACTGCTGTCGAGCGTAACATTCGACACGACCCAGCAGGACCTGACGGTAACGTTCGACGACACGCCGGAGTTCCGAGCCGCACTGGCAGATGCGCTGGCCGGCGACGGATTCCTCCGCCTGATACTGGCCAACGACGATGAAACTGTCGGAGCCCATAACTTCGCACGATTCGCCGACGGCACTCCGTTCACGTCGGAAAACCGCCTGCCGGAACTGCTGGTGCTTCACTCCCCCGATCCTGCGACTATGGGCGACACCAACGAAGACGGCATTATCGACGATATCGACCTGGCGAACTTCGAGGCCGAGTTCGGCCAGATCGACGCTGGTCTGCTCGCCGACTTCGACGACGACGGCGACACCGACCTGGACGACTTCGTGACGCTGCGACAGTACTTCGGCACAAATTTCAATCTTCCCGCCGCCCCGGCCAGCGCCGAGTTTTCCCAGACACCGGAACCGGCGACACTGACCTTGCTGGCGATGGGCGGGTTGGCTATTCTTCGCATGCGGCGTAGACGCACCTGACTGACTATAATCGCGTGAATAACAAAGGGAGCAATGATATGTCCAAAAAGACAATCAGCATTGCGGTTTTGGCGGGGTTTGTGATAGCGATGACCGCCGGCGCCGGACTGGCCGACGAGGTGACGATCGCCGAGTACCCCTTTCCAGGTTCCGACCCGGCCTCCACAGACTCCGAACCGAACTCGACGGCCGCTGACTTCGTGGTGAATCCGACTGTCGACTGGGGATTCTCAAATTCCGCCGGCAATGTCTTCGCCAGGAGCAATGCGACGACGGACTCCGAAGCCGCCGCCGTCGCCGCCGACGACTACTTCAGTTTCACAGTCACGCCCAACGCCGGTAATGAATTCGATTTGACGGAACTGACATTCGACACGATCCACGACCTGACTCTTGGCGGCGGCATCGGGGACCCGGGCGCAACGATGAGCTTCTTCGTTCGTTCCAGCCTGGACAGCTTCGCAGCCAACATCGGATCGATTTATACCCAGGCATGCAACACCACGACGCCCCGAACTCTAGACCTCTCGGGCGCGGCTTACCAGGGCATCGGGACCGCGACTGAATTTCGGATGTATGTCCACGACAGCGGCATTGACCTGGCCCAGAACGGAGGCAGGCTGGACAATATCAGCCTCCTCGGTACGGTTGTCACCACAGGGGTTACGATAACCAGCTTCAGAGAAGGCGCCTCGCCGACCGCCGCCTACGCGCACGACGCGGTCATGATTCGTTCGAATCAGGCGGGCTCCAACCAGAACGCCGCCGGCTCGATCATCATCGGTCTGGCCGAGACGGGTAACGAGAGACTCAGGGGATTGTTTGAATTTGACGTCACTGCGATTCCGGCGTCCGACAAGATCGATGAGGTGTCGCTGAACTTGACGACCTTGAGCAGCCCCGTGGGAATCAACAACGTCGGCGCACCTGGTGATTTCACCACGTTCAATGTTTATACGCACGAGTTCGACATCGACGAAACCACCGCCACGTGGGACGCACCCGGCGGCGGAGCCCCTGCCGGCGGGACCCTCGGCGACCTGCTGACCTCAGCCAGCTTCGATGTCGAGATCACCGACCAGAGCGTCACGTTCGACGACACAGCGGAGTTTCGAGCGGCCGTGGCCGATGCGCTGGCGGGTGACGGAATCCTGCGATTGATCCTGGCCAACGCCGACGAAACGAACCTCGGCAGCCATGATTTCGCCAGATTCTTCGACGACACGGCCGCTGCGACAAACGACCGCCCCGAACTGCTGGTGACTCACAGCCTGGCCGAGATGCTGTGGCAAGCCGGCGTCACCGCCGACTGGACCAGCGCCAACTGGACCAGCGACGGCGGAACGAGCTTTGTCGCGCCCGTGGCCGACCTGGCGATGATTGTCAATTCCGGTAAGGCGATCGTTTCGACTGACGTGAGCGCAACGCCGGCTACTTCGCTGAATATCGCCCGAGACGCGGCCGGCGGAACCGTGGAGATCGACTCGGGCGCCAAGCTGGCGGTAACCGGCGGTGATCCGGTGACTGCTGATATAATCGTCGGCGACGGCGGAACGCTGAACGTTAACGGCTTACTTGTAACCGGCGGTGTCAACGTCGTTAACGTCGAGGTCGGCGGCACGCTGACCCTCGGCGGCGGATCGATGCTCCGTTCGACGACGGCCGAGTCAACGTCGAACGTCGAGGTTACAGTCAGCGGCAAGCTGGGCATTGACGGCGACGGCAAGAGCTATCTCGGCGACACCGGCGAGCTTGGCGGCGACGGCGACAACAACGCCACGAACCTGACCCTGGGCGACGCCGCCGTAATCGACTGGATCTTCGGCGGAGTTGGAGCCGACAATGACAGCTACCTGACGGTCAAAGGCCTGACGACACTGGGCGCAGCGCTTACGGTTAACATAATTGACGGCGGCGGCTCGGCCGATGGCGATGACGTCTACCTGATCAGATCGCTGGGCGGCGTCGTGAATCGGACGGCGACTACTCTCGGAGATAAGCCCGCAGGCTGGACAGGCACACTCGAGTGGATACAGAGAGGCGCCTCGTTATGGGACCTGCAACTCACCGGTCTGACCACCAGCGGCCAGAATCCCGGCGACACCAACGCCGACGGGTTCGTCAACGCGGCTGACACGGATAACTTCGAGAGCGTGTTTGGTCTGGCCGGCGCCGAGTTGACTGACTTTATTGACGCTCTGCCGCCGGCCGAGCAGTTCGATCCCGACTTCGACGACGACGGCGACGCCGACCTGGACGACTTCGTAACGCTGCGCGAGAGCTTCGGCAACAACTACAATCTCTCTCCCTCCGCCGGGGCAAATCTGGCGACGACGCCCGAACCCTGCTCCGCAGTCTTGATGCTATTGGGGCTGGGTGCTGTTATTCGTCGCAGGAAGAAGTGTCAGGGCAGGTAGACTGAAATGCTACGCAGGGCAGGCCGGCGACGCTGATATTGGCGGCCGCAGGCATTCCCCTAATGCTGAAGCGTAAGCGAAAGCAACGATGAGCTGGCCCTTTCGTTGGCGCCCCTGCATTGGTATTATTGAGTTATTCCGACGATGCACTAGTGTTGCGAAAGGCAGCCAGATATGAAACGGCGTAATCTTCTCAAGGCGGTTTCGGCTACGGCCGGGGCGATGGCGATTCCACTAGCGGCGCGAGCCGACAGCAGCGCGGGGGCCAAGATCGCCCAGACCGCCGACGTTGTTGTCGTCGGCGGCGGGACTGCCGGCACGATCGCGGCGATCCAGGCCGCACGAGCCGGGGCGAAGACCGTCCTGATCGAGCGCGGGACCCAACTCGGCGGGACTACGACAACCGGCGGAGTCTCATTCCCGGGCCTGTTCGACGCGTGGGGCAAACAGATCATCGCGGGTATCGGCTGGGAGCTGGTCAAGCAGGCGGTCGCACTGGACCACGGAACCCTGCCGGATTTCAGCAAGGTCCCCAGAGCCCACTGGCAGAACCAGGTGCAGGTCAACCAGTTCGTCTACGCCCTGCTGGCCGAGGAAGCGTGCGTCAAGGCGGGCGTATCGATCGCGTACTACGAATCGCCGATGGCGGTGGCGAAAACCGCCGGCGGCTGGACGATCCAGAGCGTCGGACCCGGCACGAACCGACACGTCAAGTGCAGGCAGATCGTTGACTGCACAGGCGGGGCAAGCGTTGTCGGCCTGATCGGGCTTACAAGGCTCAGAGAGAAAGAAACCCAGCCCGGGTCCCTGCTGTTCAAAATCGGCGGCACGGCCCCTATCGGACGCAGGCAACTCCAGCGTCTCTACGTACACGGAGCAGACTCCTCAACGTCGGCCACGCTGACAAAGGCCAATATGGACGGTCGAAAATCGCTCCTGAAAAAACTCCGAGCCGCCAAAAAGAAGGCTCGCCTGGTGCACATGCAGCCGGAGACGGCGCATCGCGAGAGCTACCGCATCCAGGGCGAAACGCTGATCACCGTGGACGACTACACGTCAGGGCGGGTATTCAAAGATGCGATCTCCTACGCGTTCTATCCCGTGGACCTGCACACGCGAAGCGGCGTGAGGCCCAAGCCGCTGGCCAGGGGCAAAGTGCCCACGGTCCCGCTCAGCGCACTGATCCCCAAAGGCGGCGACAACATAATCGTCGCCGGCAGGTGCGTATCGAGCGATCGCCTGGCGAACTCCGGGCTCCGCGTGCAGGCGTCGTGCATGGCGATGGGCCAGGCCGCCGGAGCCGCTGCCGCACTGGCGGCTCAACGCAAGACCACCCCGCTGAAAGTGCCGCTGAAAGACATCCGCACGCTCCTGACAAAACACGGAGCGATAGTTCCCAAGGCCTGACAGGTAATACTCCATGAATCGAAGAGCATTCCTGAGCGGCGTTGGGACAAGCTTGCTGGCTCTGACCACTGGCAGGGCCGCGGCGGCGCCCGATCGCAACAAACCAAACGTTCTGTTGATCGCAGTGGACGACTTGAACGATTGGATCGGCTGCATGGGCGGACACCCCGACGCCAAGACGCCGAATATCGACAAACTGGCCGCCCGCGGCGTGCTATTTGCCAACGCACACTGCCAGGGCACGATGTGCTGTCCGTCGCGAATCAGCATCATGTGGGGCAAACGCCCCTCCTCAACCGGGTTCTACAGCAATCGCATACCCGCAAGAACATCGCCGGAGTTCCTCAAGAAGAACACCACCCTGCCGAGCCATTTCGCGTCGAACGGTTACAAGACGCTGACCGCGGGAAAGATATTTCACGGCTCCTGGGTCCCG
>CAYMSH010000270.1:0-8980 GCA_964392945.1 uncultured Planctomycetaceae bacterium
GTGTTACCTGCCCAGCGGGCGAATCGCATTCACATCGACCAGGACCGGGGCACACGTCATGTGCTTCAGCAGCTACATCGACGTGCTGCACACGATGAACCCAGACGGCAGCGACATCAGGTGCATCTCGGCCAACAACCAAAACGAGTTCGACCCGTCGGTCCTGCCCGACGGTCGGATCATCTACGGGCGTTGGGAGTACATCGACAAGTCGGCCCTCTACATGCAGAGCCTCTGGACCGTCAATCCCGACGGCAGCAACGAGACCGCGTTCTTCGCAAACAACCTTGCCAAGCCCACGGCGGTCCTCGACGCGCGAGCCGTACCCGGAACCGATCTGATCGTCGCCTCGCTGACGCCCCACAACGGCCAGGCCGTAGGCGCCATCGCAATGATCGACGCGAAAGTCGGCAAGAACAATCTCGACGCGATAACCAACTTCACCCCGGAGTACAACAAAGAGATGGACCAGGGCCTGCGACAAGGCCCGTGCGACCCCTGGCCGCTGTCGAAAGACGTAGTGCTCATCGCAAACAACGCACGATCTCACGGCGCCCACGGAGTTATCGAACTGATCGACAGGTACGGAATCCGCACAGTGGTCCGCCGCGAGCCGGACATCTCCTGCTACGCTCCGATGCTCGTGAAACCGCGACCCAGGCCGCGCCAGGTGATCTCGACGATCCAACCCGGCAAACCGGCCACGTTCGTGGTCCACGACATATACAAAGGTATGACCGGCGTCGAGCGGGGACGCGTAAAGAAACTGCGAGTACTCGAGACCACAGCTCGCATAAGCGGCATCCCGCGCGGCGGACGCTGGTGGAACCAGGCGTTCCTGGCATCCTGGCAAGGATCCTACGATATCAAATACTACCTGGGCACGGTCCCGGTCGAAGAAGACGGTTCGGCGTATTTCATCGCCCCGCCGGGAAAGGCCCTCTACTTCCAGGCTCTCGACGCCGATGGAAAGATGCTCCAATCCCAACGCACGTTCGTCCAGGCGGTCCCCGGCGTGGCCAGGTCCTGCACCGGCTGCCACATCAAGGAAGACAACGCAGCCCCGGCGGTAGCTTCGAGCAGACCGATGGCCGCCAGAAAAGCCCCCGCCAAACTCAAGCCGGAATCGTGGGGCGACGGGTTCGTGGACTATCCGACAATGGTCCAGCCCATTCTCGACAAGCGATGCGTAAGCTGTCACGGCGGCGAAAAAGGCATCAAAGGCGGGATCGATCTTAGCGGCGGCTGGACGTGGGCGTTCAACATCAGCTACGAAACGCTGCTGAAGAACACGCTGACCGGATTCCTGAACTGCCACAACGGAGCCGTCGCGGGCACGAAGATACTCGACCCGCTGACTCACGGTTCGGGCGCTGCGCCGCTTACCAAGCTGCTCCTGGGCGGGCACAAGAAACGCCTCAAGGATATGCCCCGGAAAGAAATCGACCTCCTCCTGGCATGGATGGACGGAAACTGCAACTACTACGGGACCTGGAACTATTCTCAAACCGCGGTATGCAACGCCCTGGCGTCTACCAAGGGTCCCCTGCTGGCCCAGATGAAGGCCGGCGGCTGCCTGAAGTGCCACGCATCGGAGATCGGAAACGACTGGGTGAATCTCAAGAACCCCGCTCGCAGCCGCATACTACGTGCAGCCCTGGCCAAGGGCGACAAATCAATGGGCCTGGCGTGGTGTCGCGATCGCAAGGCGGCAAAACCGTCGATGTCGTTTGTCAGGGGACACCAGCCGCCGGACGTCTTCCGCCCCAGAAAAACGCCGCCGCCGAACGCTGAAGGCAAACCCGTCACAACTTTCGCCGACACCAGCAACGCCACTTACCAGGCGATGCTGAAGATAATCACAGACGCACACGCCGCGGCGCTGAAGACCCCGCGAGTCGACATGCCGGGCGCTGTAATCATAGAAGGCAAATGCCGCGAACTGCCGCCCCTTTCACCGCCGGTCATGCTGGGAGCATCAAAATGAAACTTATCGCTTTAGGATGCCTGTCTATTCTCGCCATCGCAGCCGCCGCCGATGCAGGCGACGCGCTGTTCTTCCGCGAAGACACGCGAGACATACCTGCGGCGCTGCCGATAACGCAAGAACACGTCTCCCACCCCGAACTTACGCTGGGCCTCTACGGACCCGGCAAATCCGGGATCAAGAAGAGCTATCACGAGACGACCAGGAACGACCCGCACTACATCTGGTCCGGGAGGTGCAAAGGCCTCTGGGCTGTCGGGCTGACCAAGAAGAACCAGACCGCCGACCTCAGCGGGCCGGACGCACAAATCCGCATGCGCACCAAGAACTACATGCGCAGCGTTTACGTAATTCTGAAGACGCCCGCCGGATGGCTCGTCAGCAACCAGGGCGCCGGACCGTCGAGGGCCTGGCAGTCGATCATCCTGCGGACCAGCGACATGTCCTGGTCCAAGTTCGACATAAAGACAATCACGCGCGGCGATCGCGTCACCAAGGCTGACCTCAAGCAGGTCAGCGAGATCGGATTCACCGATCTCAAGCCCGGCGGCGGATCCAAATCCTGCTCGCGAGTCGACTGGATCGAAGTGTGGGAGAGAATGCCCAAGCAGCGGCTGCACGCGATCAAGGCCGTTGACGGATACCAGTTTTACGATGGCGATCGACCGGTGCTGTTCTATCACACCGGGACAAACGCCTTCAAGAAGCGGCACGCCCGGGCCAACTACGTGCATCCGATGGTTGGACTCGGCGGAGAGATTCTCACCGAGGACTTCCCCAACGATCACCTGCACCATCGCGGAGTATTCTGGGCCTGGCACCAGGTTCTCGTCGGCGGCAAATCCGTCGGCGACGGTTGGGAGTGCAAGAACATCATATGGGAGACGAAAGAATCAGGGCTGCTGGCGACGACTGACGGGTCGGCGGGGGTCAAAGCGACGGTCCACGTGAAATCGCCCCTCTACAAGAAAGGCGCCCAGGCGTTTCTGAGCGAAACGGTGACGATCCGCGTCCAGCGAACAAGAACCGGAGCCCGCGCGATCGATTTCACCATCGCTCTGCAGGCACTGATCGATGAAGAAGTGAAACTCGGCGGAGCTACGAACGACAAGGGCTACGGCGGTTTCTCGCCCCGCTTCAAACTGCCCAAGGACATCAAGATGAACGGCCCGAAAGGACCGGTAACGCCGATACGCACTCCGGTAGTCGCCGGCGGGTGGATGAACTTCACCGGCACGTTCGGCGCCGGCAAGTCGTCGATCGCAATCCTGGTCCACCCGGAAAACCCCGGATACCCCACGCCGTGGATACTGCGGAACAAGACCAGCATGCAGAACGCAGTCTACCCCGGAAGCGGGACCGTAACCGTCCCGCGCGACAAACCGATCATCCTGCGCTACCGCCTCCTGCTGCACCAAAACGCCGACCTGGCCAAAGCACACGCTGCGATGAAAGACTGGAAGTAGCAGACCGTGATGCGTGGATGCTATCGCCGATCAGGCCTTGCGTTTCTTTGATGATACGACTACCAGTATAATCAGCAACGGTACGCCGATAATCGCCCCGCCGTACAGCAGGTATCGCATGTTCTCGCCGCCGATCCCGTCCGGGCTGAACAGCGGATTGGCCAGACTCGTGGCGATCTTGTTGGATTTCCGGGCGTTGGTCACCGAATCGTCAATAAAGCTCTCCAGCATCGATTCGTAGTTGTCCAGCGCCTCGTCCGGCGAGCTGTCGCGATTGCTGGCCAGCCATTTGCCGTGGGGCTTTACGACTTTCTCGACAAACTCCGGATTCTCGTGCTCCCAGGATCGCAGCTTTATCTCGTCGTTCTCAATCTTGAACGTCATTCGCTGAACGTATTGGCGCTGGGTTTCGGGTCGATCCTCACTGATCTTGTCGGGGCGAGTCAACGGCATGCGGAACGATGCGACAAACTCTTTGTCCTTGTCGGATCGCTCAATCAGGAAACATCTCTTGTCCAGATCCAGATCAGTATTCAGCGGGTTTGGGGCTTTGGGGTTGCTGAAGACTCGCAGCAACTGCTCGGCCTTTTGGCGAGAATCGACTTCCGGGCCGTCTTTAATCGATTCGCGAATCGAGGGAGTCATGTGCGTCAGCATTTTGTCTACATCTTTCCTGTCGGCCTGTCGGCGGAAGTCGCTCAACGTGCGGATCACCTGTTGCTTCAGCGTTGAAGGACGCTCCGGCGAAGCCGGCGGGACGATATCCCTGCCGCCGGCCGGGGGCAGACCAAGATAGACCATCTGGTGATACATTTTCTGGTGTTCGGCGCTGTAGTTTGGGACCTGCGCCGCCAGTTCACGTTTGGTGAGCATGAACGCCTTCTGGGGCGAGCGGCCTTGCTTCATGTGGTGCAGCATTCGGGTGAAGGGAATACCCTCGGCGCTCAGCGTCGGATCGTGGTGCCGCACCGACTGCCAGGTTACCTTCGTGAAGCCGACCAGACCGCGGGCTCCGTTGCGAAGGAACCGCAGTCCGATATGGTTGTCGCTGGTCTTGGGGATAAACGTACCGTTCCTGGCGTCGTAGACCGTCGATCCGCCGAAACAGGCTACGCTGAAGACCAGCGCGTCGGGCGCATTGGCGTGGGTCAGGTTCATCGAGGCGAACTGGCTGCCGTCGGCCTTTTCGCCGTTGTAGAACGTAGCGTCGCCGTCGCCGCCATGCATGTTGATCCAGACATTTTTGCCGGCGAAAAAGTCGCGAGGGAACGTATCCTGCGTATGCGGCGACGAGCGGAGAATATGCTTGCTCGGCGAACCGTTGGCCAGTTTTGCAGCCACCTCGGGCATGCATCGGTTGAGATTTCCGTACACCGCGAAGCCCGAGAGCCTCAGGGAATCGTCAGAGGGCAAATCCCGGTACAGCACGCTGTTGGTGTCGGCCAGGATGCCCGGATCGTCCGGCATGCGAACGACCATAATCTCCGGGGAGTGCATCTTGTCGTGATCGAAATCGCCGTACGGATCGTCGGAGAAGACGTACGTTTCCTTGTCGCGCCCCTGCGTGGGATTCGGAAGCTGGACATACGGAACGATATCGTGGTTGCCGAAGATAAACAGGCAGTCGCGCCCGGCGCGATTGAACTCCTTTTCGATAACGGCGTCTACATCCGAGCGTCCGGCCAGATCGATGATCGGCCCCCAGGCCTGGAGATAGGCCCGGATCGAATCGAATCTCGCTCCGTGCTTCTTGCGAAGGCGAGTCAAGTCAGTCAGCACCATGCAGCCGGCCGCCGGCTTGACCTTCGGCGGCGCCAGTTTGATCGGGGTCGTGGGAATCGCGGTGAACTTAGGGGGCGTCGTTGGCTCGACCGTCGAATAAGAGTACTCCTGAAGCGGCCTGTTCGGCGAAGAGACAAACACCAGTTGCGTAACGATCCGGAACTGTCGCGGGCCGAACTGCGCCGACCAGCGGCGCTGGTGGACACTGTAGAAACATCGCCGTCCGTTGGACCGGGTAAAATACTCGGCGATAAGTTTGTTAACGAATGCAACGTAGCGTTTAGCCAGCAGCGCGTCGATTTCCCGGCGAACGCGACGAACGCGACGCGTGACCCGCGCCGGCGGCATACGCTTGACTGGAGGATTCGGCAACTCCTTGAGCACCGGGATCGTCGGCAGGAGCGTCATAGTCGGTTTAGTGCGGTTGTCCGGGACGGGTTTGTCTTTCGGCTGAGAGCCGATGAACTTTCCCCACAGCTTATTGTACAGTGCGATGGACTTGGTCGTATCGAGCTGTTGGGACACCGACTGGGTCGTGTGCGGTTTGCCGACCTGGGCCCACCAGTCCTTCGGCATGAGATCCAGTCCCGTCAGCACAAAGTCGCCGTGGACATCGCGAACAGTCAGATCCTGGAGCATCGGGACCTTTTCCTTGCTGGCCACGAGCCCCATGCCGCCGTCCTTCATGATCGGCTGGAGGACGATCAGGCGAACGAGGAATCGTCCCTGCCCGAGATGCGAGATGCTCGATACGCGACCCGAGACCGGCGCCTGGCCGATGAACGGATGCTGCATCAGCATCGTCTTGTCCCGCGTCAGCAGAATTCCCTTGAGGATCTTGGCCCGCGGGACCGCCGCCTCCTGACGCCCCCGTGGCGTCGTGACAGAAAAGTTGATCTTGTCCAGCATCAGTTTTGACATCGCCGCAGAGTCCCGCTTCCTGCAGGCCGCGGCGATCGCCTCGACGCCCTGAACAACGCTGGCCCGCATCGAAGCGTTCACCGGCGCGGCCGACAGCTCGGCCTGGCCGACAGCAAGCGCCAACACCAGAATAAACAGTAAATTCCTCACAAGACCGAAATTCGCGATCGCTTTCTCAATTTGCATTTTCGCCGCTCCCTTAATTGATACAGATGCACTCAAAGCCGGATATGGTAAAAACGTCGTATTCCTCGAACCAGAAGAACACCACCATCGGAACGGATGCTACAACAACACATTACCATTAGTCAAGCAACGCGTTTCAACATATTTGCTCGATCGCGGCCAGACTTGTAAGTCTACATGAATCGTGCTGTTAGATACTCTCCGTTTGCGACAGTCACCGCGTCGGGGTCGGTCTCGGCTCGGGGCGATTCATCTTCGACCATGATCCAGCCGCGGTAGTCGTGCTGCTTGAGTACGCTGACGATTGCGTCAAAATCGATGGCGCCGGCGCCATCCGGAGTCATGTCCTTGAAATGTACGTGCCGGATCACCGCGCCGTACTCCTGGAAGATCGCGACGGGATCCATGCCGCCTTTGGCGATGTGTCCGGCGTCCGGAGCGTATCCGACTATCGAACAATCCAGACCGTCCATGAGAATCTTGTAATCATCGGCGATCCGGAAGACCGAGCCGGGAGGCGAATTGGGATGCATGACAGTAGCCACTCCGCTGTCGGCCGCCCGCTTGCCGATCGCATTGCAGCAGGCGATGCAGTTGTTCTGGCGATCGGTCAGATCGCTCCGATCGTCCTGCGGCATCTGGCAGAGCGCCAGAACCGTGCCGGGGAAGTGCGTCTGCAACATTGCAATCACCCTGTCGGCTTCGGCGAGTTCTTCGCCGGTCTCCTGCGGACTGAGCCAATCGCACACCAGACACAAGGCGCCGAGTGCGAGTCCCTTGGCCTGCAGATCAGCCGCCAGCTTCGCCGGGTCTTCGTTGTACGGGCCGAGCATGCATATCTCGGCCTCGATTCCGGCGAAGCCCGACCCGGCGACGACGCTTATGATGTGATCGAGACGCTGGGAGTATTTCTCGTAAGACATCTGCCAGGTATAGGTCTGACAACCGTACTTAATTGCGCACATGTTTTGCTCCCTAATCGTGAAAATCTATTCCGGGCCAACAAGCCATGCCGACATCATACCAACAGAGATACCGCAGCACATGGGGAAAAACAAGACCGCCTCAAAACCGTGTGCGACGCTAAAAGGCGGCGACCAAAGTAAGGCAACGGCCAAGTTGCTTATAATATGCCGTTATCAGTGGTTATCCGTAGCATATCCGCCGTTTGCCGTTTGTCGTTGCCGTAACTAATCCGTGATATCAGTGTCATCCGTGGTGGAAAAAAGCCGTTGTCGTTCCCTGTCGCCGCCTTTCTATCGCCCCGGCCCGTATTTCGCGGCCGGGCGGTCGGTTTCAACGCCGGTGCGGTTCTTCGGGTCGTACTCCAGGAGCGGATCAATGCGCCCTTCCAGGTACGCGCTGGACACAACCGTGTTGGCGTCCAGCCAGAGCATCACCCGATGAAACTCCTCGGCGGTTATTCGTTTCCTGTGCGAACCGAGCATCAGCTTGCCGAGCTTCGATTCGCGGGCTCCGAATCGACCCGGGATAAACCGGCTCGCGCCGTGCGGCTTGTCGAAGAAACCGGCGCGGGAGCGGGACCGCCATAGATACCCGACCAGCGGGCCTTTGGGACTCTTGTTGTAGTGCCATTCGTCAATACCGTTAAACGCAAAGCTCTGGAGCCCCTTTTTCTTCTTTTTGTGGCAGGGAAGGCACTTGGTCTGGAACACGGTGTCATAGACCAGCTTCTTGTACGACATTGGATTGCTTCCGCTGACCTCGGGGATGATCTTCCCCGGAGCCCGCTTGACCGCCAGCGGAACGGGGGTTCTGCCGGCCGGGGCGCTGGCCTTTGGCTCGTGGCAACCGTTGCAGGTCAACTGCTCGCCGGGGTGCACGTACGTGCCGCTTCGCATCGACTGAACGGCCAGGCCGTCTGCATCCAGAGCCTGGAAGTATATCAACCGCTCGATCGGGGCTTCGAAATACGCACTGCCGTCCGATTCAACCGGGACCGTGCCGAGGACAACGCGCTTCTGAACGTGCAATGCGGTGTGCCTGAAGGGCCTGGGGATGTACTGGAGAATGCGAATCGCTTTGATCTTCGTTCCCTCGGGCCACTTGTCGGCCGAGTTGTAGACATCCGTTACAAGGATCGTCGCTCGTTTGTGATCGCTCGAGCCTCGACGCTCGCCCTGGTAGGTTCGCGTGGGAATAACCGTCTCCCTGCGACGCGCGCGGAGCGGGCGGGGAGAGACCGGCATGCCCCGCTTGTTGTCCCAGTCGCAGATCAGCAGTTCGTTGCCGAACTTGTCGAGCAGCAGGATCCTGTCGCGATTGGTTATCAGGTAGTAATCCTCGCTCAGCGGCCAGGGGGTGAAATACTCGTCCTGGGCCTTGTATCGCACAACGCCTTTGCCCTCGTGGGGAAGATCGGTTCCGGCAATGACGCGAACCTGGGACATCATGTGATCGTCTTCGATGTTCGTGTCGATAAGGATCGGCACGCCCGGCAGAACGCGATGATGCCCGCCGGCGATCGCCACGTATTTGCCCGGCGAGCCGGGTATGGGGCGAATGTGAATTTCGGCCCAGGGGCGTGCGGCGCGTCCGTCGCCCTGCACTCCGGGCTTGGGCCCGTCGGCGAGCCGATGGTGCGGGTACGGGTAATTCCCGTGCGGAGCGCGCGGGT